>CAZIVB010000026.1:0-8897 GCA_964542565.1 uncultured Hyphomicrobiales bacterium
CCAGGGGGGCAACGCCCTATGACAAACTTGTAATCGCCACCGGCTCGGCGTCGTTTTTCATCCCCGTTGCCGGTAACGATCTGCCCGGCGTTGTTGGTTTTCGCAATCATGCCGATGTGGAAAAAATGCTCGCCAGCGCCGGGAAAAAAGACGCAAAAGCCGTCATCATCGGCGGCGGCCTGCTCGGACTGGAAGCGGCGGCGGCTTTAAAGCAGCAGGGCATGGATGTCACCGTATTGCATTTGATGGGCCATTTGATGGAGCGCCAGCTCGATCCGGCGGCGGGATATCTATTGCAAAAGGAACTGGAAAGCCGGGGAATAAGGGTCATTTGCAACGCCCATACCCAGGCCATTCTGGGCCGGGACCATGCCGAAGCCGTCTTGCTGGAAGATGGCGCTATCCATCCGGCTGACCTTGTGGTCATGGCCGTGGGCATCCGCCCCGAAACCCGCCTTGCCGTTGATGCCGGTCTTCAGATTGCGCGCGGCATTGTTGTGAATGATCAGATGCAGACATCCGATAGCGCTATTTTTGCCGTGGGTGAATGCGTTGAACACGGCAATATCATTTATGGCCTTGTGGCCCCGTTATATGACATGGCCGGAGTGCTGGCCAAAACCCTGTCCGGCCAGAGCGCCGGTTTTGTTGCGCCGAGAGTTTCCACGAAACTGAAAGTCACCGGAATTGACCTGTTCTCGGCCGGTGAATTTGATGATAGGGACGGCCATGAGGAGATCGTTTTGCGCGATCCGGCCCGCGGCATCTACAAGCGCCTGATCTTGCGCAATGATATCATCATCGGCATTGTCATGTATGGCGACACGGCGGACAGCGCCTGGTTTTTTGATAAACTGAAAAGACGCGAAAATGTCTCGGATATCCGCGCCGCGCTTATTCACGGCCCCGCCATCGCCGGGGCAGAGGTTGATAAACTGGCCGCGGTCGCCGCCTTGCCCGACAGTGCCGAGATCTGCGGTTGTAACGGCGTTTGCAAAGGCGCCATTATCGGCGCCATAAACAATGGCGCACATGATCTGGCCTCCGTGCGGGCGACAACAAAAGCCTCGGCCTCATGCGGCAATTGCACCGCTCTGGTGGAGCAGATACTGGCCGGCACGCTGGGTGAGGGTTTTGTCGTTCCGGCAATAAAGAGCATCTGCGGCTGCACGGATTTTGATCATGGCGAAATTCGCCGGATCATCAAATCGCGCCGGTTGAAATCGATCCCCGCCGTAATGCAGGAACTGGGCTGGAAAACCTCCTGCGGTTGCCATATCTGCCGCCCGGCGCTCAATTATTACCTTATTGCCACCTGGCCGCTTGACTATGCGGATGATGCGCAAAGCCGCCTCGTCAATGAACGCAATCACGCCAATATTCAAAAGGACGGCACCTATTCGGTTGTCCCGCGTATGTGGGGCGGCATGACCACGCCGCAAGAGCTGCGCGCCATTGCCGATGCGGCGGAAAAATTCAATATCCCAACCCTTCATGTCACCGGCGGCCAGCGCATCGACCTGCTGGGCGTCAAACGCGGTGATCTGCCCGCCATCTGGTCCGATCTCAACAAGGCCGGGCTGGTGTCGGGACATGCCTATGCCAAGGGCTTGCGGACGGTCAAAACCTGCGTTGGTTCCGAGTATTGCCGTTTTGGCACCCAGGACAGTACCGGGCTCGGCATCAGGCTTGAGAAAATTCTCTGGGGCAGTTGGACGCCCCATAAAGTGAAACTGGCCGTTTCAGGCTGCCCGCGCAACTGCGCCGAAGCCACCTGCAAGGATCTGGGCGTGATCTGTGTCGATAGCGGCTATGAAATCTCCGTGGCCGGCGCCGCCGGTATGGAACTGAAACAAACCGAAGCGCTGGCCAGGGTTGAGAGCGAAAGCGAAGTGATCGATCTGGCGATTGCCTTTGTCCAGCTTTACCGCGAAAACGCCGATTATCTGGATCGGCCCTACAAATGGGTGGCGAAATTCGGCCTGGAGCAGGTGAAAAAACAGATCGTTGATGACCTTGAGCAACGCGCCGCGCTTTGCGAACGCTTTGAGATATCCCAGTGGGTCTATCGCAAGGACCCCTGGGCCGAGCAGGCAAAACCTGAATATGAGCGAGACAAATGGGCGCCCCTTGCCGATTTTTCACTGGAGGCCGCGGAATGACAAACTGGATCGATATTTGCGCCATTGACGACATCCCCGAACGCAGCGGCCGGGCGGTCAGGACACAATATGGCTGCATTGCGGTTTTTCGCACCCGCGGCGACCGCGTATTTGCGATTGATGAGGCCTGTCCCCATAAAAAAGGCCCGCTGTCAGAGGGAATCGTACATGGCTCCGCCGTGACCTGCCCGATGCACAACTGGGTGATTGATCTTGCAACCGGCAAGGCTCAGGGCAGCGATGAAGGCAGCGTTGCGACCTATGAAATTCGGGTTCGGGACGGCCGCATCCTCCTTGATGCATCACGGCTTGTTGCGCGCCCGGCGGCATGAATCTTGACTTGAAAACAATCTGATTTTTAGAGAGGAAAACCCGATGGCTTATCTGGCCCCCAGCGAATTTGTGACGAAAATGATTGATGCCGGCGAGCAGAAAGTTTTCATGTCAACCCGGGATACGCTGATCCGCGCCTTTATGGCCGGGGCAATTCTGGCGCTGGCGGCCGCTTTTGCCATCACAATCACCGTGAATACCGGCCAGCCGCTGGCCGGGGCGATTTTGTTTCCGGTCGGTTTCGTGCTGCTGTATCTTCTCGGCTTTGATTTGCTGACCGGTGTTTTCACTCTGGTGCCTCTCGCCCTGCTGGACAAACGCCCCGGCGTCACCGTTCGCGGCATGCTGCGCAACTGGGGGCTTGTCTTTACCGGTAATTTTGCCGGTGCGTTTACGGTCGCGGTGTTCATGGCGATCATTTTCACCACCGGATTTGCGCTTGAACCCAATGAAATCGGCCAGAAAATCAGTCAGATCGGCAAGGGCCGCACCGTGGGTTATGCCGAATATGGCGGTGCGGGAATGCTGACATTGTTCATTCGCGCCGTGCTTTGCAACTGGATGGTTTCCACCGGTGTCGTGGCGGCGATGATGTCCACCCATGTCTCCGGCAAGGTCATCGCCATGTGGATGCCGATCATGCTGTTCTTTTACATGGGGTTTGAACATTCGATCGTAAACATGTTCCTGTTCCCGATCGGCCTGCTGCTGGGCAGCGAATTCACCTTTATCGACTATATGGTCTGGAATGAAATTCCCACGGTGCTGGGCAATCTTGTGGGCGGCATCACTTTTGTCGGCCTCACGCTGTATTCAACCCATGTCAGAACCGGCGCCCGGCGCGCGTCTTCCGCCATGCCCGCCGAATAGGATTGAGCGCCCCCGCCGGTTTACCGGCAGGGCTTTTGCCATGACAGAAGAGCTGACAATATCCATCGGGCAATGCTCGCAAAAAGGCCGCAAGGCGGTCAATCAGGATTTCCACGGCGCCCTTTTGCCCACCGGTCTCGCCCTGGCCTCAAAAGGCATTGCCATTGCCATTGCCGATGGTATTTCCAGCTCGTCCGTCAGCCGGATTGCGGCAGAATCGGCGATCAAAAGTCTCTTGACCGATTATTTCTGCACCCCGGATACATGGTCGGTCAAAACCTCCGCGCAACGGGTTATCAGCGCCGCGAACTCATGGGCCCATGCCCAGACCAGACGCAGCCAGCATGCCTATGACATGGACAGGGGCTATGTCTGCACGCTCAGCGCTCTGGTTCTCAAAGGCCGCAGCGCGCATATTTTTCATATTGGCGACAGCCGTATTTACCGCATGTCCGGCGGCAGCTTTGAGCAACTGACCAATGATCACCGCACCATTTTGTCCTCGCGTGAAAATTATCTTGGCCGGGCCGTTGGCATGGCGCAGAATATCGAGATTGACTATCAGCAATTCGGCATTGATTGCGGTGATATTTTTGTGCTGGCGACGGACGGTGTCTATGAGCACATGGATGAAAAGTTTATCGCCCAAACAATCGCGGACCATCCGCAAGACCTTGACCATGCCGCCGATGTTGTCGCCGGGGAAGCCTTCAGGCGCGGCAGTCCGGATAATCTGACCCTCCAGATTGTCCGGGTTGATGCCGTGCCGGACGGTGATCTGGCCGGATTCATCGGCGATGGTCACCGCCTGCCGCCGCCGCCACTGCTGGAAGCGCGGCAGGAATTTGACGGTTATAAAATTCTCAGACCCCTGCATAGCAATCACCGCAGCCATATTTATCTGGCCTGCGATCTGGAAACCGGCGAGAGGGTCGCACTGAAAATTCCGTCGATCGATCTGCGCGAGGATGAGGCCTGTATCAAACGGTTTTTGCTGGAAGAATGGATCGCGCGGCGGATCAGCAATACGCATGTACTCAAACCGGCAAAACAAACCCGTCCGCGCAAATTCATTTATATTGTCAGCGAATATGTTGAAGGCCAGACGCTGGCGCAGTGGATGATCGACAACCCGAAACCAAAAATCGAGACGGTTCGCCTGATCATCGAGCAGATTGCCAAGGGCCTGCGGGCCTTTCACCGCAAGGAAATGCTGCATCAGGATTTGCGGCCTGAAAACATCATGATGGATGCAGAAGGGACGGTGAAAATCATCGATTTTGGTTCCGCCAGAGTCGCCGGGGTTGACGAGGCCGGGCCCGCCATTGGCGCTGAGCCGGTTCTCGGCACCTTGCAATACACGGCGCCCGAGTGTTTTGCCGGCGATGCATCATCGCGGCAATCGGATTTTTTCTCGCTCGGCGTCATCGCCTATCACATGCTGACCGGCCGGCTGCCCTATGGAACCCGGGTTGCCGGAATACGGACCCGGGCGCAGCAGCGCAAACTGCGCTACATCAGCGCCTGCAACAACAACCCGCACATTCCTGAATGGGTGGATGGGGTTTTACAAAAAGCCACCCACCCCGACCCGCTCAAACGTTATGAGGCTCTGACGGAGTTCATTACCGATCAGCGCAAACCCAATCCCGATCTGATCCGATCCTCGCAACCCCCCCTGGCGCAGCGCAACCCCGCCGCCTTCTGGCAGGGCGTGTCCTTCATATTGGCCCTGATCATCGCCGTGATGCTTTATTCCAACAGCTAGATTGATTCATTTTTTGATTGAATCGGCACCGGCCCTACATAGCATTGGCGTCGCCAATCTCTGAAAGACTTGGCATTGACGGGGCTGCTCCGGGTTTTGTCACGCTTATCGCCGCGGCCTTGTTTCCGAACTCAGCCGCCTGAAGGATGCCTTTTCCCGCAACCAGAGCCGCCGCCAATGCACCGGCAAAACAATCCCCTGCGCCGGTTGTGTCCACGGCTGTCACCTTGCGGGCCTTTATGCAGTGCCATTTGCCGTTCTGCATGATTCTGACGCCATCGCCTCCCAAAGTGACAATCAAAATTCCTTTATATTTTTTTTCCAGTTTTTTGGCCGCCAATAAAATATTCTCATTGCCTTTCAGCTCAATTCCGCTGTTTGAAATTTGCGCAAGCTCGATTTCATTCACGATCAGGTAATCAACCAGAGCAAATAACCGGGCCGGAACGGCCTGAAATGGCGACGGGTTCAGGATTGTTTTTGCCCCGGCTTCCTTCGCCTGATGAAAATAATGTTCAACCACGCCGAGCGGAACTTCAAACTGCGCCATGACAATATCATTTTGGCAAAAAACAGCGCCGGAATCGGAGCGGTCCCGCCATTGTTTGTTTGCGCCGGGCACCACCACAATTGAATTTTCCGAATTTTTATCAACCGTAATCAAGGCGCTTCCGGTTGGCTGATCGTCAAGAATTTCAACATGGGCGCAGTCAACGCCTTGTTTTTCCAGGTATTTTACCAGTCTTCTCCCGGCCTCGTCACGCCCCACATTGGCAAACAGGGAAACATCGCCGCCCAGTTTTGCACAGGCAATCGCCTGATTGGCGCCCTTTCCGCCCGGGTGGTACTCAAGTTTGTACCCCGGAACGGTTTCGCCAATTCTGGGGTGCCGGTCAACATAGGCCACGATATCCTGGTTGATGCTTCCAATGACAAAAACCCTGTTCTCCATATTTCACTCCTGAAGCATTTGCGTAAAAGGGCAAAGCGGGGGCTTTTTTCGTCTGACAGCACCGGTGAACACCTAAAGCGCGCCGCGCAGCGCCCGAACCATTTCCTTCACCGCAAGCATGCCTGGATCCGCCACACCGATGGATTTTTCACCGAACATGCGCGCCCGGCCGATTTTGTTGGGCCGGTCCCTGAAAACCGCCAGCGTCTCGCCCACGGCGCGCCCGGCGGCATCCAGCACCCCGGCGGCGCTTTGCTGCTGCGCCGCGGCGCCGGCAATGGCGTCAATGACATCCAGCATAGTCTTGTCGCCAAGCCGGCCCTTGCCGCGCGCCATCATGGCCTCGCAGGCGCCCCTTAGCAGGCCGGAGACCTCGCCAAAGGGAATTGCCGTACGCCCCTTGCACTCTTTGGCGGCGCTCATGAAGCCTGTCGCCACCAGGGTTCCAAACGAAGAGGAAGACGCGCGCTGAAAACATTTGGCGCATTCAAGAAACGTTAAGCCGACATCTTCGGGGAAATCCGGCGCGGCGGCGGCAACCTCGCGCCAGCCGCCCGAAAGTGTGATGCCAAGATCACCATCCCCCACTCTGGCGTCGGCGGCGTTCATCTCATCGGCAATCTGTTCGGCATGATCGGCGATCAGGGCGGCGGCGCCGCGCAGGCTGTCGGTTGCAAACATCTCCATCACCGGCTCCAGTACGGGCAATCCGCCGGTGCCTTGAGCAAGGCTTCGAGTTCGTCATCAAGCTTGCACAAGGTCAAGGTTGCGCCGGTCATCTCCATGGAGGTGGCATAGCGTCCGACCAGCGGCATGACAATGCGCGCACCCATGCCGTCAAGGATGGCCTTGGCGCGCCGGAACATGATATAAAGCTCTTCGGGCGGCGTCGCGCCCAGACTGTTGACCAGAATGGAGACCCGCTCGCCCTTCTCCAGCGGCATGTCCGCCAGCAGGCGCTGCATCATTTCATCGACGATGGCATCGGCGCTCTTTAACGTGTCGCGCCAGATCCCCGGCTCGCCGTGAATGCCCATGCCCATTTCCATCTCGTTTTCCCCGAGGGTAAAGGTCGGTTTGCCGGCCTGAGGCACAACGCAGGGCGAGAGCGCCATACCGATGGAGCGGCAGGCATCGGCGGCCCTTTGCGCCACCGCCGTGACCTCATCCAGACCGGCCATCTGTTCCGCCTTCGCCCCGGCGATCTTGAAGGCATAGACCATGCCCGCCACGCCGCGGCGTTTTTCGGCCTCTTCCGGCGGCGCGCTGGCGACATCATCGGCCAGCAACACCGTGGTTGAGGGGATATCATCCTCCATTTCAAGCATCTCGCCCGCCATGTCGAAATTCATAACGTCGCCGCCATAATTGCCATAGAGCCGCAAAACCCCCGCCCCGGTGCTCACCCGCCGCATGGTAGCCGCCATCTGGTCGGCAGAGGGCGAGGCGAAAACATTGCCGATGGCGGCGCCGTCCAGCAGTCCCTTGCCGACATAGCCGGTAAAAACAGGCAGATGGCCCGAACCGCCGCCGGTGACGATGCCGACCTTGCCGGGCGTTGCCCCCCCGGCGCGAATGATCACACGCGGTTCCGGCCGGGCATAATATTCCGGGTGCGCGGCGCACATGCCTTCCAGCATTTCATCGACATAGCTATCGGGGTCATTGAGTATTTTTTTCATGATCAAATCTCCATTCTCGGGCTTTCGGGGTCAGTATGTCGTCCCAGTCACGCGCGGCCTCGGTTGCCGCCGCCATGAACAATGCAATATCGGCCGGGCCGATGATCAGGCGGTGGCCGCGGGCGCGCAGCTCTTCCAGCGAGACATTCGGCCGCGGGATCGTTCCCATGAGTTTTCCCGATTCGCGCATGCGTGTCTCGGTTTCCTGGAAAAGTTGTTCCACCCCGGGCTCGTCCAGCCGTTCCAGTTTACCGGCCGAACCGGCCAGATCATTGGGACCGATGAAGAGAAGGTCAATTCCGTCAACCGCCGCGATATCAGCGATATTGGGAATGGCGTCCACATGTTCGATCTGGGCAATCAACAGCAATTCATCGCTTGCCTCATGAATATAATTGGTGTTCATTCCGTATTGCGAGGCGCGCACGATGGGGGCGGCGTAGCCGCGCAGGCCCTGCGGCGGGTAGCGGCAGGAGGCCACAGCCGCCTCGGCCGCCGCGCGGTCGCAGATCATGGGGATCATGAGCGAGCGCACCCCCAGATCAAGGATGCGTTTCAGGTAAATCTGATCGTTCCACGGCACCCGGACGATGGCCTGCCCGCCCGCCGCTTCGATGGCGCGCACCATATGCGCCGTGGTTTCCAGACTGGCGGTGCCATGCTCGTTATCGACCAGAATGACGGGCCAGCCCGAATACACCGCCGCCTCGGCAAGGGCGGGGCTGCCGATCTCGCACCAGAGAGCCCGGATTGTCTGTCCTTCGGCCAGTTGCCGCTTAAGCCGGTTTTCCTTTTTCATTTTGCACTCGCTTTTCGTTTTCGTGTTTCCGGTCAATTATCGCGGCACCTGTTGACTGCAATTGTCTAAATGCCTGATAGCGCATTTCATGCCATTGCGCTTTTGCCGTATCGGGAAGATGCGGTGTTCCACCGCGCGACATGGCGGCCATGGCGTCTTGCAAATCATCGTAAATACCGGCGGCGGCGGCAGCGCTCATGGCCGCGCCAAGCGAGACGCCGTCATTTAGGCTGGCCGTGACCACCTCCAGCCCCAGAACATCGGCATGCAATTGCATGGACAGCGCATTTGTTGCCCCCGAGCCAGTCACCACCAACCCGTCGATCCTGTG
>CAZIVB010000026.1:8997-14073 GCA_964542565.1 uncultured Hyphomicrobiales bacterium
TGGCTCAGGCTCTTATGGGCCGGATGCATTTCCATCAATCGTTGCAGGAATAATCCGGCGGCGGACTGACCGCCCTCGGCCAGCCACAGATTATCCAGAATGGCATTTTTATAAGGTCCCCAGATACCGGGAACCTCGATATATGTATCGGCCAGCAGCATGTGGCAATTGGATGTTCCGGCAATCAGCGCCATGCGCCCGGCCGGGTTTGCGCGCCCGCCCGACAGCAATATCCCCGCCGCCCCGGCATGGGCATCAATCAGCCCCGCCCCCACCGGGGTCGCCTCGGCAAGGCCAAGATCACTTGCGGCCTGTTCGCTCAGGCCCTGTCCCATGGCGCTGCCGGGCAGGACAATCTCCTCGCCGATAATGCGGCCCTTATCGGCGAGCAAATCCTCAAGACCGATCCGTGTGAAAAAATCCCGCGGCCAGGACCCGTAAGGGCCCGCGCCCGGTATATCGGTGTCAAAAGCCCATTTGCAGACCGTGGTGCAGAGCGAGCGGCGCGTGTCACCGCTGGCTTTCCAGCTCAGCCAGTCGGTCAGATCAAAGGCAAAACCAAGATTTGACCAGATATCCGTGCGGTTGCGCCTGAGCCATAAAAGCTTGGGCAGTTGCATTTCAGGCGACATCACACCGCCGATGGATTTGAGCGCCTTGTCACCGCTACGGGTGATCTCATCGGCCTCGGCGGCGGAGCGGTGATCAAGCCATAAAACAACGTCCTGCCGGCCCGCTTCATCAAGATAAAGCGGGGCGTGCGCGCCATCTTGCAGCACCAGGGAACAGGTCGCGTCAAATCCGATGGCCTTTACCTGTTGCCGGGCAATACCCGCCTTGCCCAGCGCCTCCTTGACCGCGGTGCAAACCGCGCCCCAGATATCGCCGCTTGATTGTTCGGCAAATCCCGGTTGCGGCTCGCTAAGGCCGATCTCCACAACGGCAAAACTTGTCGCCTTGCCCGTTTTATCGAACACCCCGGCGCGGGCGGAGCCGGTGCCGACATCAACCCCGATCACATACTCACCCATGCCTAGGCCTCATTATCGTTCAGATACCGCACCTGGTAGCCCATCAACCGGCTAAGCTCGGCCATCTCCCCCATGATATCTCCATAGGCAACGGCAATATGATTGCTCATGTAATGCGCCATCAGGCTGTCGCGCGACAGCCCCAGATCCGCCGTCATGATCGGCCATTGCGGCGTGGTGCCGCGCCACATTGTATCCAGAACATCCGGCGCGACATCGACAACCTCGCCGTGTCCGACATCCATAACCGCTTCATCACCGTTCAGCCAGGCTCTGGCCCAGGTGATTTTTCCCGGCAGGGATCGCCCGGTAAACGTGCCGCCCGGAACCGGGAAGAACTGGGCCGGCTGGCGGTAGGAATGAACCCCTTTGAGGCTTTGCTCGTCCATATTGAAGGCATAGGCCCCCGCCGAGCCGGAATTGAGCAACACCCAGATAAAGCGCCCGTCAACCTGCATGCCCCAGCGAATATCATGAAACGCCACCGAGTGATGCAGGCCCCTGGCGTCCAGCAGCCGTTTCATCATTTCCATCGGCAATAAATTGCCTTGATCGGCCTCGGTGGCATCGACGATAACGCTGCCATTGCCTTCGGGGCGGCAAACCGAATTGAGCAGACCTTCGGCAAAATCAGAAGGCGGGCGCTGTTTGATCAGGCCCAACTGATATTGCCAGCCGATGCAATCGGCCTTGAACTCATTCACCAGATCAAGCACGGCAAGATAATCGCGCAATTGCTCGCGCGTGGCATCGGCATCAAAATCACCGGCGCCCCTTTCGCCGTAATGGAAGGTAACGCCGCGATCATTGACGAATTTCAGGGCATCTTCAATGCGCCGACCGGAGACCTGAGCGCCGTAATCCAGCAGCCAGGCCTGATCGACCTTGTGTTCGGCAAAGCCCAGCTGGTGCAATTTGCGCGCGCCAAAATAGCCATTGGTCATCCCCATCGAGGTATCGCCCAGCATCAGGGCAAGCGGACGGCGTCTGGCCATGGCTGCGGCCACCGCCTGCGCAACGGAGCCAGCCTCGCCAGATACCGGCAAAGGCGATTTGATGGCGTGACGGGGATACGCAATCTCTCCCTTGTCGCACCAGCTTTGCAACTGGTCCA
This sequence comes from uncultured Hyphomicrobiales bacterium, assembly GCA_964542565.1. Classification (GTDB taxonomy): domain Bacteria; phylum Pseudomonadota; class Alphaproteobacteria; order Rhizobiales; family BM303; genus BM303. Next base: position 11,143 of record CAZIVB010000026.1, read on the forward strand.
TGAAGGCTTCATCATCATCCCAGCGCTCACTATCGGTCCAGATGCGGGCATGCTTGCGTTCTTCAGCAGCAAGGCAGGCGCCGGTATTGAGCAGGCCGACCAGCCCGGGCCATTTGCCGCTGAAGTTGGAGACCATCAATAACGGGTTTTGCTTGCCGACCACGCCCTCGGTGGTGTGCGGCCCGTAAACCCAGTGCGTGTACATCCCGATCACCGGGTCATCAACAGGCGAGAGTTTTTCAATCGCCTCATGCGGCCGGGTCAAAAAGCCCTCGACGCGGTAGTGCTTTTTACCCAGGCGGTCAAGCGCCCGCTCCATATTCCGCGTGGCGGCCTCTAGCTGCTTCAAGGCTGCCTGGTTCGGCAGGTCCCGGTAATCGCCGGGCCAGAAAATTGCTGTTTTGTCGCTCATGGCTGTCTCCGTTCTGGCGCTGTTGCAATGTTGGATAACATATACGGCTCCTTGTCAGTGGCGGAATATTTTGTCATGATCGGCCAAAAGACTCTGGCGCTCCTGCGCTGTCAAAACGGCAAGAGGCGGGCGGGGGAGAACCCATTGTTCCTGACCGAAAACCCTGGCGGCGATAAGCTTGACGGCCGGTACAACCGGCACCGGCATCAGGGCCTCGACCAGGGCTGAAATCGCCTCGTTCTGCTGGCCTGTGTTGACTATCTGCCTGAGCAGCCCGCCGTAAAAATTCGCCAGACCGGAAATGCAGCCCTGCGCCCCCAGCTCACAACCACGCCCCAGCAGGCGCTCATCGCCGATCAGGATGGCCAGATCATCTTTCAGGGCCAGAAGCGCTTCGGCTGACCCCCACTCACCGGACGAATCCTTGACGCCGTAAACAAGCGAGGGAAAACGGTCATATAAACGCGCCGCCAGCTTCGGGGTGATCTCCACCCCGGTCACCTGGGGAATATTGTAGAGGATTATCCGCAAATCCAGATCACTGAACCCTTCAAGCACCGTGCAATACCACGCATAAAGCCCCGCATCGCTGACCCCCTTGTAATAATGCGGCGGCGCCAGCAGGAAGCTTCGGCATTGCAGCTCTATCCCGGCTTGCAACTCGGCAATGGCCTGCGGCGGCGCATCAACCTCGATGCCCAGTATCATGCGTTCTGATGCTATGCCGGCCTGCCTGAGAAATCTGACGGCCCAGATGCGCTCGGTCAGTCCAAGGCTTGCCCCCTCGCCGGTGGTGCCAAACAAGGTGAGCGAAGAACAGCCATTGTCCAGAACATATCTGGCGTGATCGGCCATCATCTGCCCGGCGATGCTTCCATCGGCATTGAAGGGGGTGAGCAGTGCGGCTGAAACACCAAAATTTTCTGACATGGCTTTTGCAGGCTCCAGGCAGTCGGTTCTTACAAATTCGGCGCGAATATCTCGGGTATAAATTCGTGCATTTTCAATCCTCGGGCCGGCGTTGCATCTCTATTGCCCGGCCGCTGCTTGCCGAATGTTTCACCGCCTCGACAACGCGCAGGGTTTTTAACCCGTCTTCGCCCGAAACCAGCGGCGCTTCGTCGCCATTGATGACGGCAACGAACTGCCTGATCTGGCTGATCAGCGGGTCTTCAAAGCTGAACGGCGTTCTGGTGGCGCTGATCGGGCTCCACCAGCCGGGCCGGCCCTCATGACGCCAGATGGTCAGATCGGGCAGCGAAAGTGAAGCTTTGGCGCCGCCGATCAGATAGCAGCTTTGCGACGTGGCCGGATAGGCGGGGTTTTCACGCGCCGTCAGCTCCCAGCTCCATGGTGCAACGGCTGTATCCGAGACATTGATCGTGCCCAACGCACCATTGCAAAAGCGCAGCATGATGGCGGCTGTATCCTCAACCTGATTTTGCCGGATGCGGTTTGATTGCAGGGCCTGAATGGTTTCGATTTCGCCGCACAAATGGCGCAGCAGGTCAATATCGTGGATCAGATTGATGAAAACCGGTCCGGCTCCCGGTTTGGTGCGCCACCTGGTATTGAAATACTCATCGGGCTTGTAAAACCAGCACGTCGCCTGCACCGAAACAATGGCCCCCAACTCCCCGTTATCAATAATGGCCCTGGCCTTGCGGATCAGATCATTATGGCGCCGATGATGGCCGGTGAGCACCGCAACCCCGGCCTTGCGCGCCGCCCTGGTCAGTTGTTCAGCTTCGCTCACCTTTACCGTGATCGGCTTTTCCACCAGCACCGGGCAGCGCTGTTTGATGCATTCAAGCGCATTGGGCAGATGCAGCTGATTGGGGGTGGCGATGATAACGCCGTCAATTTGCGCGGCTTTAAACATTTCGCTAAGAGAGCCGAACCAGGCAATATCCCGGCTTTTGGCAAAATCACGCCCGGATTCGGCCGGATCGGCAATCGCTGCAAGAGTTGCTCCGCTGCAAGCGGCAATGGCGTCGGCGTGACGTTGTCCGATCAGACCGGCGCCGGCAAGGCCGATCCGGACGGGAGTTCTCATTTTGTCAGGCTGGCCATGCGGCGCAGGGCAAGCTGATAGCCCTCGACGCCAAATCCCGCCATGACCCCGTCGGCCCGCATCGAGACATAAGAATGATGCCGGAAAGCCTCGCGCTTGTGGACATTGGAGATATGCACCTCCAGCACCGGCCCGTCAAAGGCGTTGAGCGCATCCAGAATAGCAACCGAGGTATGGGTGAATGCGCCCGGATTGATGATAATACCGGCGCCGTTTTGCCTCGCCTCATGGATCCAGTCTATAATCTGGCCTTCATGATTGGATTGTAAAAACCGGCACTCAAGGCCAAATTCAGCGCCCAGCTTGCGGCAATCTTCTTCCACGTCAGCCAATGTGTCATAGCCGTAAATTTCAGGCTGGCGCTTGCCAAGCAGGTTCAGGTTCGGGCCGTTCAGAATATAGATGAGTTTGGCCATCTCCGTGTTCCTCACTATGTGTTTTTCAG
>CAZIVB010000026.1:14173-17985 GCA_964542565.1 uncultured Hyphomicrobiales bacterium
ATGTGTTTTTCAGTTATACAGGCGCAGGCTCGTCCGCCATGCGTCCACAATATCGTATGGCCATCTGATAATCAAACCATTTTCCGGTAAAGGTGAAAACATATGGTAATTTTATAAAAATAGATTTTCACTGGTGTTTTTATTTTTATCGGGTAATTTGAGGCTATGCAGAACACAAGAGAAAGAGAAAATATCGGCACCTCCACCTATGCCGCTATTCGGAAAGACATTATTTTCGGCAGGCTCGCGCCGGATGAAAAGCTCAAGCTCGAGGCGCTGAAAGCCCGCTATGGGACCAGCGTTTCAACCCTGCGCGAAATGCTGAACCGGTTGTCCTCGGAAGGATTTGTGATTGCCCGGGAACAGCGCGGCTTTTTTGTTGCGCCGGTTTCACCGGCCAATCTGCGTGAAATCGCCGATCTGCGCATCCTGGTCGAGGGGCATGCGCTGAAACTCTCGATCGGCAATGGCGATACCGAATGGGAAGGCCAGATCGTGGCGGCCCATCACAAGCTGCAAAGCACCGAGCGCAAGATGCAAGAAGGCGACAGTTCCATCAAGGAAATCTGGAAGCGCTATGACTGGGAATTTCACCAGACCCTGATTCTGGCTTGCAATTCGCAGGCGCTCATGGACATCCACGCCACCGTTTTCGACAAATATCTGCGCTATCAGTTGCGGGTGCTGACCTTTCGCGGCGAGATCGCGGCGAATGAGCACCGCCAGTTGCTTGAGGCCTCACTGGACCGCGATACCCGCAGGGCATTGAAAATCCTTCGTCAGCATATCGAAGGCGGCGTCGAGCACAGCCTGAACGGCTGATTTGCGTTTTGCTCCGGACTTTATCATATATTTTCTAAAATGCCTGTTAATTGGCAAATTTTAATTTGTATTGCCGCGGTGACTATGTAATGCTCAGGTGAGCCTTTTCAGACTGAAGGGCGGGTATTGTTGTGAATTCAGGGAGAAAGAAGATGTCAATCAAAATTGCACGCCGAGCCGTTCTAACCAGTATCGCCGCTGCTGCGCTGACCTGCACCATGGGGAGCGCGGCTTTCGCGGACAAAATCAAGTTGCGCATGTCAACGCCGGCAACCGCAACCGATTTCCGCTCGAAGGGTCTGGAAGACATTTTCGCGAAGGAAGTTGCTGATTTTGCGACTTATGAGCCGCATTACAACGACACTTTGTTCAAGCAGGGAACCGAACTGGTGGCGATCGCCCGCGGCAATCTGGAAATGTCGATTACTTCGGCCCAGGAACTGGCCAAGCTCATCCCGCAATGGTCAATTTTCACCGCCGGCTATCTGATGCGCGGCCCGGAACATCAGCGCAAGGTGTTTGAAGGCGATATCGGCAAGGAAATGTACAAGCTGGTTGAAGACAAGCTGGGGGTAAAACTGCTTTCGGTGATGTATTTCGGCACAAGGCAGCTGAACCTGCGCATTGACAAGAAGATCAACACACCCGAAGACCTCAAGGGGGTGAACCTGCGCATGCCCGGCACCGATGCCTGGCAGTTCCTCGGCCGTGCGCTTGGCGCCAATCCGACACCCATGGCCTTTACCGAAGTCTATACCGGCCTGCAGACCGGCGCCATCGACGGGCAGGACAATCCGCTGCCGACCGACAAGGACAAGAAGTTTTATGAAGTTACCAAACAGATTGTCCTCACCTCGCATCTGGCCGACATGAACTTCCTGGCTTTTTCCAAGAAAGTCTGGGACAAGCTGACACCTGACCAGCAGGCCAAAGTAATGAAGGCGGCCAAAGATGCCTCGGCCTCCATCACCGCCGCCATCGTCAAGAACGAGGCTGAACTGGTGGATTTCTTCAAGGCAAAAGGCCTCAAGGTCTATACGCCTGATGTCGCCGCCTTCCGCAAACGGGCGCAGAAAATGTATCTGGAATCCGACTTTTCCAAGAACTGGCCGAAAGGGTTGCTGGATCGCATCAACGCCGTCAAATAAGCCTTTGCGATGCAAAAGCTTGTAAACTGGCTGCGCGCCAGGGCAGATAATGTGGCAGTGGGGTTACTCACTGTCATATTTCTGTCTTTTATTTTGCAAATTGTATCGCGCTATATCATCCGCCAGCCGCTGGGATGGACGCTGGAGTTGTGTCTGCTCAGCTGGCTCTGGCTGGTGTTCTGGTCCTCAGCCTTTACCCTGAAGGATCAGGACCATGTGCGATTCACCATTTTGTGGGATCATTCCAGCCGCAGGACGCGCCGGGTTTTTGCCGTATTTACCGCCCTGTGTATAATTGCGGCCTTTGGCGTATCGCTTCCCGCCACATATAATTTCGTCAGCTTCATGGCGATCGAAAAGACATCCCTGCTCAAAGTGCGGTTTGATGTCGTCTTTTCCGTCTATCTGCTGTTTGCCGTTGCCATGATTGCCCAGTATGCCCTGCGCATTGTAAAAATCCTGCGCCGGCGGGATGGGGATTTCATCCAGTGAGTGTGGAGTTTACGATTTGTCTGGCGGTTCTCTTCGGGCTGGCGGCTCTCGGGACACCGATAGCGCTGGCGATGATCGTCGCGGCGGTGACCTATCTGGGGCTGGTGGGGCAGGATCTGGCGCTGGCCTCGGAACAGATCATGCAGGGCCTGTTCAACAGTTTTATCTTGCTCGCCGTGCCTTTGTTCATTGTGGCCGCCAATATCATGAATGCGGGAACGATCTCTGATCGTTTATTGGGGTTTTGTGTTGCCGCGGTCGGGCGCTTTCGCGGCGGGCTGGGCCATGTCAATATTGTTGCCAGCCTGATCTTCTCCGGCATGTCCGGCTCTGCCATCGCCGATGCGGCCGGTGTCGGCAAAATCATTATCCAGATGATGACCAAGGACGGGCGCTATCCCCTGGGATTTGCCGCCGCGATTACCGCGGCATCGGCAACCATCGGCCCGGTAATCCCGCCTTCCATTCCGATGGTGATGTACGCGCTGGTATCGGACACTTCGGTTGGCTATCTGTTCCTGGGCGGGATCATACCTGGCCTGTTGATGGGGCTCGTGCTGATGGTCATGGTGGCGCATACGGCGAAAAAGCGCAATTTCGCCGTCGAAGCCGCAACGCCCCTGCGCGAGCTGCCGAAACTGGCGCTCAACGCATTTCCGGCCCTGATGATGCCGGTTATCCTGCTGTTTGGCATCTATGGCGGCGCGACCACGCCGACCGAGGCGGCGGCTGTGGCGGCAACCTATGCCTTTGTTCTGGCGGTCGTGTTCTACCGGGCGATTTCCTTGCGCGGAACGTATGAAATCCTGTCCAGCTCGGCCCGCTCTTCTGCTGCCGTTGGTCTGGTGATCGGCGGCGCGCTGATTTTCAATTATATCGTGGCCAGCGAGAATATCCCCAGCGCCGTCGCCGGTTTTTTGCGCGCCATTGATCTGTCGCCACTGGCCTTTTTGCTGATGGTCAATCTGATTTTGCTGCTGATCGGCTGCGTTCTGGACGCAACCACTATTTTGCTGGTGATCGTGCCGCTGTTTCTGCCGGCATGCCGGGAGCTGGGCATTGATCTCATTCATTTCGGCGTGGTGGTGGTGGTGAATACCATGATCGGATTGATAACGCCGCCCTATGGCATATTGCTGTTTGTCATCAACGCCACCACCGGCGCCCCGATGAAAGACATGATCCGGGAGGTGCTGCCATTCCTTGCGGTCCTGATTCTGGCGCTGATGGCTTTGACGTTCATCCCCGAACTGGTGCTGTGGTTGCCGCGTATTTTCGGATATCAGGGTTAGATTGATTTATTTTTTGATGGAATCGGCACCGGCCCGCACCCCCACCCGGCCACCCACA
>CAZIVB010000027.1:0-17930 GCA_964542565.1 uncultured Hyphomicrobiales bacterium
TGCGCAGCCCCGGAAACAGGGATTTGGACAGCGAACCGATATAAAGCACATTGCCATCGGTATCGAGGGATTTCAGGGCCGGGGTCGGCTCGCTCATATAGTTGGTCTCAAACTCGTAATCATCCTCGATGATAATGATATCTTTGCCGCTTGCCTTCTTGATCAGATCCCGCCGGCGCTGACGCGACAAGGTCACGGTGGTGGGAAACTGGTGGCTTGGGGTGACAAAAACCATATCGCAATCATCAAGACGTGCGTCGACGACAAGGCCCTGATCATCGACGGGGATGGATTTGATATGCTGTGTTTTAAGGGCAAAGATATTGCGGGCATCGGGGTAGCCGGGATTTTCAAAACCAATGGTTGATTGCGGCCCCACCAGCAGGCTGGCGAGCAGATAAAGCGCGTTTTGCGCCCCCAGCGTCACCAGGATTTCATCTTTTGCCGCCATGATGCCGCGCCGCGGCAGCAGTCTTTTCCTGATCTGCTCCACCAGCACCTCGTCATCCCGGTCGCGGATATCCTCGGTCCAGACATTGAGCCATCTTTTGCCCAGCGCCTGACGCTGGCATTCGCGCCATTCCGCCATGGGAAAATGCTTGTGGTCGATCTGGCCATAAATGAAGGGGTAGGGATAATCGAGCCAGTCCGCCGGTTTTTTTATGTTTTGCTGCTTGCCGGGGCGGACCCGGAAGCGGCCTTGCCATTTGCGCGCATTTTGACTCCGGCAGATTTGCTCCGGCGGCGGTTTTGCAAACCCTTTGAGAATTTCATCATTGACATAATAGCCGCTGCGGTTGCGCACCAGCAGATAGCCGTCCTCAACCAGCCCCAGATAGGAAAGCAGCACCGTGTTGCGCGAGACTTTAAGCGTTTTTGACATCTCCCGCGTCGAGGGGATGCGCTCGCCCGCCGACAGGTGACCGGCGAGGATGGCCGAGACCAGAACCTCGCGAATCTGGCCTTGCAGACTTGTCGTTCCGGAGCGCTTTATCTGAAACAGGAAATCTTGCATCAACTGACCTAAAAAAACCACATATCTGGACCTATAAGCTGCGGCGGGCAAAGCGTACAGTCAAGATCGAATAATATTAACCTGACCGCGTCATCCCATGTTTTGCAATGACAATCCTGCAGAGGCAGTTGAAGGAGACTGAGACCGTGCAATATTCAGCCAACTCACTTGAGCATCACTGGATGCCGTTTACATCCAACCGGGCTTTTAAGGACGATCCGCGTCTTGTGGTTAAAAGTAAGGGGGTTTACCTCACCGACCATAAGGGCGGCACCGTTATTGACGGCGCCTCGGGGCTGTTTTGCGTTGCCGCCGGGCATGGCCGCAAGGAAATCGCCGATGCGGTTTACCAGCAGCTCTGCACCAATGATTACACCGCCCCCTTCGGCCTTGCCCATCCCGGCTCGTTCGAGATGGCGCGCCGGCTTGCCGATCTTGCGCCCGAGAGTATCAATCATGTGTTTTTTGTCAATTCAGGCTCTGAATCGGTGGATACGGCGCTTAAAATCGCCATGGCCTATCACCGGGCGCGCGGCGAGGGCCAGCGCACCCGCTTTGTCTCGCGCGAGCGGGCCTATCACGGGGTCAATATCGGCGGTGTCTCGCTAAGCGGCATGGTGAAGAACCGCGAGACTTTCACCGGGGTTATGCCCGGCGTTGTGTGCATGCGCCACACATGGCTGCCCGAGAACCGTTTCTCGCGCGGCCAGCCCGAGCACGGCGCGGAGCTGGCGGAGGATTTGCAGCGTTTTGCCGAGACCTATGGCGGCTCCACCATCGCAGCGTGTTTTGTCGAGCCGGTCGCCGGATCAACCGGCATTCTGGTGCCGCCGAAGGGCTATCTGGAGCGCCTGCGCGAGATTTGCGACGAGCATGGCATTTTGCTGGTGTTTGATGAAGTGATTTGCGGCTTTGGCCGTCTGGGCACGCCTTTCGCGGCGCAGGCCTTTGGCGTCACCCCGGATATCATGACCATGGCCAAGGCCCTCACCAATGGCGCCCAGCCCATGGGGGCAGTGGCGGTCAGCGATGATGTTTACGACACCATCATCAACGCCGCTCCGGAAGGCGCGATCGAGTTCTTCCACGGCTACACGTACTCCGGCCATCCGGCGGCCTGCGCGGCGGGTCTGGCGACGCTTGATATTTATGAAAAGGAAGGATTGTTCCAGCGCGCCGCCGATCTGTCGGAATATTTCCTCGATGCGGTTTATGACTTGCGGGATTTTGATGTCGTGACCGATATTCGCGGCTATGGGCTGATCGCCGGGATTGATCTGGCTCCGGGCGCTGCGCCGGGCGAGCGCGGCGGCGAATTGCAGAAGAAACTGTTCTGGAACGGTCTGCATATCAAGTTCACCGGCGATTGCGGCATTATCGCCCCGCCGCTGATTTCCGAACGCGCCCATATCGATGAAATCATCGACGTCTTGCGCAAGACCTTGAAAGAGGTCTGACGGTCAGGTCTTTATTTAATACGGCGCATCGACATCGCCGGTTTCGATGCAGATGGATTTGATTTGCGAGTAGCTTTCAATGGCGGCTCTGGCGTTCTCGCGGCCCAGGCCTGAGCGCTTGACGCCGCCAAAAGGCACCCCCACAGGGGTGATGTTATAGGTGTTGATCCAGCAGGTTCCGGCCTCAATCTGGTCGATCACCCGGTGGGCGCGGGAGATATCGCGGGTAAAGACACCGGCGGCAAGGCCGAAGCCTGTGTCATTGGCGCGCGCGATGACCTCGTCTTCATCCTCAAAGGTCAGCAGGCAGAGCACGGGGCCGAAAATTTCCTCGCGCGCAATGCTCATCTGGTCCGTGACACTGGCGAAAATCGCCGGTTCAATGAAAGCGCCGCCTTCCAGCCCCTGAAGGGTGAGCGGCCGGCCGCCGCAAATCAGCTCCGCGCCTTCCCTCCGGCCCTTTTCGATATGAGAAAGGACGATATCGCGCTGTTTGCGGGAAATCATCGGTCCCATTTGCGTCTCGGGATCAAGCGGGTTGCCCAGCTTGATCGCCCGTGTGCGGGCAATGAGCTCTTTGATAAATGCCTTGCGGATACCGGACTGGACGAAAACCCTTGTGCCGTTGGAGCAGACCTGGCCGGTGGAATAAAAATTGCCCAGCAAAGCGCCCGATACGGCATTTTTGATATTGGCGTCATCAAAGACGATCAGGGGTGATTTGCCGCCCAGCTCAAGAGTGACATGTTTGAGGCCCTGCGCCGCTCCGGCCATAATTTTTGTCCCGGTTGGCACCGAGCCGGTGAGGGAGATTTTGGCGATATCGGGATGCGCGGTGAGCGCCGCCCCCACCTCGCCCGCGCCCTGAATGACATTAAAAAGCCCATCGGGCAGCCCGGCCTCGCAAAGAATTTTCGCCAGAAGGAGCGCGGTTAGCGGGGTCAGTTCAGAAGGCTTGAAAATAAAGGCATTGCCGCAGGCCAGCGCCGGGGCGGCCTTCCAGGCGGCGATCTGGACGGGATAGTTCCAGGCGCCTATCCCGGCGCAAACGCCAAGGGCCTCGCGCCTGGTATAGGCAAAATTCTTGCCCAGCGGGATCATTTCGCCGGTCATTGTCGCGGCGATATGGCCGAAATATTCCAGATTATCCGCTGCCGAGACCGCATCGACATACAAGGTTTCGCTCAGCGCCTTGCCGGTATCGAGGCTTTCAATGCGGGCGATCTCGTCATTGCGCTCACGCAGGATTTGCGCCGCGCGCAAAAGCACACGGCCGCGCTCGATCCCCGGTCTTGCCGCCCATGCCTTTTGCGCATCGCCCGCTTTTGCCACCGCTGCGCCAAGCATTCGCGGCGTTGCGGTATGTACCCTTGCGATCACCTCGCCGGTGGCCGGATAGACGCTTTCGATCACTTCGCCGTTTGCATCTTCAACATAAGCGCCGCCGATGAAATGCGAGGCTTTTGGCTGGACATCATATGCGCCTGTCATGCCCTTATTTCCGCCGCCCCCGCAACGATCTCGTTAATGATCTCCACCGCATGCGGGGCGTTTTCGCCAAAACCGTCCGCCTTGATCCGTGTTGCAAACTCATCCGTTACCGGCGCGCCGCCGACCACGACCGGGTATTTCGAGCCGGTTGACTTGAAAAGCTTCACCGTTTTTTGCAAGGACGGCATGGAGGTGGTGAGCAGGGCCGAAAGGCCAACCACATCAGGGTCGTGTTCCCTGGCAAATTCAAGGATTTCATCCGGCGTCTTGTTGACCCCCAGATCAACCACCTCAAAACCTGCCCCCTCCAGCATCATGGCGACAAGGTTCTTGCCGATATCATGCACATCGCCCTGAACCGTCGCCAGCATCACCTTGCCCTTGGCCGCCTCGCCGCTGCTTGTGAGGATGGGGCGGACAACTTCAAGCCCCGCCTTCATGGCGCGGGCCGACATGAGCATTTCGGGCACGAAAATAACGCCGTCGGAAAATTCCTCGCCGATCTCGTCCATGGCGGCGATCAGGCCCTCATCGAGGATATCCTGAACATCGAGTTTCTTGTCCAGCGCCTGTTTTACCCCCTGAACCGTCTCCTTGTCATCGCGCTCGATCACCGCATCGAAAATCTGGTCGAGAAGCTCTTCTTGCCATTCGGGCTTTTCCGCAGCCGGGGCGGCGGGTGTTTTTTTATCCGCCCTGACGCTATCGCCGCTGCCATGCGCCTCATCGCGGCCCGCCCGTCTTTGCCCTTCCCATGGGCGCTTGCCGCTGCGGAAATCCTTGCAGGCCTCAATGGCGGTGCGGACATTTTGCGCCGGGGTTACGGCGGAAAGCGAACACAGGTAAAGCGCGCCCTTGCCGACCTCTTCGATGGCTTCCATATATTCATGAATGCGCCTGCGGATTTCGGATTCCGGGCCGTTCTGAAGCACATTGTTGTCAACCCCCAATACCACCGGCAGGTCTCTGGCCTTGGCGAAATCAATGACCGGTTGAACACCGATTTTGCACAGATCCGGGTCCTGCACTTTCAAATAGTCCGGCGTTACGCGCAGCTTCTGGTCCCAGAACCTGCCCGGATCATCGGTGAAGGAATCCCCCCACCAATTGTCGCAATACATCGGCCGCTCAAGCCAGGCGGCGAGGCGTTCCAGCGGTTTGAGGGCAAATTCCTCCAGCATGTCTTGCGTGATAAAGGGCAAGGACGCGACAGCATCGGAACCCTCGACAACTTCGGTTTCGGGAAAGGCCCGGATCAGCGCATTCATATAGGGCGCTATCACCTCATCGGTGAGAAAATTGAGCAATTTATGCACGAAGGCCGGGTTTTGCTGAATCTGCACGATGAGATTTTCAAAGCTCATCACATGAGAGGCCAGCGTAAAGGGGGCGCAGAAACTGGGCAGCGGCGTGATCCCGGCCCTTGTTTTCATTTCCTCCAGAATTTCAAAGATCATCGGATAGCGCCCCGCCGTTTGCGGATCGGGCGCTTTCAGTCTGGCAAGATCAGCCTCGCTTGAGACAAGCGCAGCCGCGTTTTCGATGGCGGGCGCCATGTCCTTGAAGGTGACAAAGCCGCAGCCCAGAGCCTGCGCCTCGACATTATAGACATCCCAGGTGAAAGACGGCGTATCAAAGCCGAATTTCTCGGTGGTTTCGCAAATGCCGCGCACGAACTTCTTGGCGTCGGTATAAAATTCATCGCCCGGAATGCCGCTTTCGCGCATGGCGAATTCGTGGAACTGGGCGATAAAAGGCACCTCGCGGCTCTCACCGCGCATCGCCGCTGCATACCGGTTCAGACCTTTTGAGAAATCAAACTCAGCCATGATACGGGCCCTCCTGCCTTGTTTTATCTCAAAGACGCACGCGCGCTGATTTTGGATCATAGAGCGGGCTTAAACTGGCGCGGGCGGGTATGCGGCTTCCGGCCACTTCGATTTCGAATTTCGCCTGTCTGATAAAATCCAGCCCCTCGCCTTGCGGGATGCTGACATAGCCAAGACCAACGGCCGCGCCCAGATGATGGCCGTAATTGCCCGAGGAGAGATAGCCAATGCTCTTGCCCTCATGCCAGATGGGCTCGTTGTGATAGAGCAGCGGCTCGGGGTCTTCGAGAATAAACTGGGTCAGCCGCCGGGTGAGCGGTTTGTCTTTCGCCGCCAGTACCGCCTCGCGGCCGATGAAAGCGCCAAAGCGCCCGGCTTCTTTTTGCGTTTTTACCGCAAACATCAAACCCGCCTCAAGCGGCGTGTCCTCATCGGTGATATCATGCCCCCAGTGGCGATAGGCTTTTTCGATGCGCAAACTGTCAAGCACATGCAAACCGCACAGCTTCAGATCATGCGAGGCTCCAGCTTCCATCAGCGTATCATAGACATGCAGGGCAAACTCAGCCGGCACATAAAGCTCCCAGCCCAGCTCACCGACATAGGTGATGCGGTGCGCCCGTACCGGGGCCATGCCGAGAATGATATTCCGCCAGCTTGCAAACGGAAACGCCTCGTTGGAAAGCTCCGTCCTTGTCACCGATGCGAGCAGCTTGCGCGCATTTGGCCCCATGATGGAAATCACCGCCTCGGAACTGGTCATATCGGTGATGACAACCCGGGCGTCTTGCGGCAGATGGCGCTGCAACCAGTTGAGATCGCGCACCTGACTGGCCCCGGCGGTGATCACCAGATAGGCGGTTTCGGACAATCTGGTGACGGTCAGGTCGGCCTCAATGCCGCCGCGTTCATTGAGCCACTGGGTATAGATGATGCGGCCCGGCTTGACCGCCACGTCATTGGCGCAGATCAGTTGCAGGAAGTCTTGCGCATCAGGCCCCTCAACGCGGAATTTGGCGAAGGATGTCTGGTCGAACAGGCCGACATTCTCGCGCACCGCTTCATGCTCGGCGGCGGCATATTCAAACCAGTTTTGCCGCCCGTAGGAATATTCGTATTTCGCCTCAACCCCTTTGGGCGCGAACCAGTTGGCGCGCTCCCAGCCCCCTGCCGCCTGACCAAAACAGGCGCCCGCGTCCTTGAGGCGCTCATGCAGCGGCGAGCGGCGTAAGTTCCGGCTGGTTTTGTACTGGTAATAGGGCCAGTGCATGGCGTAAAGCAGCCCCAGGGTCTCGGTGACGCGCCCGGCGAGGTAGTCCGTGCCGCCTTCAAAAGGCATCATGCGGCGGATATCGACTTCCGATAAATCCACCGGCGCATAGCCCTTGTCCATCCATTCGGCCAGCATATAGCCCGCGCCGCCCGCCGACTGGATGCCGATGGAATTATAGCCGCAGGCGACATAGAAATTTTTCAGCTCCGGCGCTTCGCCCAAATGAAAGCGGTCATCAGGGGTGAAGCTTTCCGGACCGTTGAAAAGGGTATGAATTCCCGCCGTCTCCAGCGCCGGAAGCCGGTTGATCGCCAGCTCCAGTATCGGCTCGAAATGATCAAAATCCTCGGGAAGGGTTTCAAAGGCGGAGCCCTTCGGAATGCCTTCTACGCCCCAGGGTTTCGCCACCGGCTCAAAACAGCCCAGCAGCAGCTTGCCGGCGTCTTCCTTGTAATAGGAAAACTCGTCATAGCAGCGCATGACCGGCAGGCCCGGTGTCATTTCCGGCATGGATTCAGTCACCAGATAAAAATGCTCACAGGCCTGCAAGGGAATGTTCACCCCCGCCATGCGGCCCACCTCGCGGCCCCACATCCCGGCGCAGTTGACGACATAATCGGTTTTTATGGTGCCCTTGTCGGTCTCCACCCCGACAACGCGCCCGCGACCGGTGAGAATGCCGGTCACTTTCACCCGCTCGATGATTTTGGCGCCGCGCAAGCGCGCCCCTTTTGCCAGTGCCTGGGTGACATCGGCCGGGTTGCACTGGCCATCGGTGGGGATATGCAGGCCGCCGATGACGCCGTCGATATTGAGCGGCGGGTAGAGGTTTTGAATCTCGTCCGGAGTGATGACATGAACCTCAAGGTCATAATGGCGCGCGATGGCGGCGGCGCGCCTTTGTTCTTCAAAGCGCTCCGCATTGAGGGCGATATTGATGGAGCCGTTGAACTTGGCCCCGGTGCTCTGGCCGGTCTCGGCTTCCAGCCCGGCATAGAGCGTATTGGAATATTGCGCCAGCCGGGTCATCTGCGAGGAATTGCGCATCTGCCCCAGCAGACCGGCGGCATGCCATGTGGTGCCGCAGGTGAGCTGCTTGCGCTCCAGGACAACCACATCTTCCCAGCCGGTTTTGGCCAGATGATAGGCCAGCGAGCAGCCCATTACGCCGCCGCCGATGATGACGCATCGCGCCTGTTGCGGAATTTTTGCACCCATGCCCGGCACTCCTTCAGGTGGACGTTTTTCAAGATGCCATCACAGCGCAAAACAGGCGCAAGTCAAGCCGGTTTTGCAACAAAATCCATCTTTTTATCTGCTCTCTCAGGCCAGAACGATAGTGATAATGCCAAGCGCCAGAATGACAGAGGCGACCAATCTGCGCGCAATTGCGCCTTCGCGCAGATAAAGCCCGCCCAGAAGAACCGAAAGCGGGATGGAGGCCTGGCGCAAAGAGGTCACCATCGCCACCTCGCCGCCCAGCTGATAAGCCCACAAGATGAGATAATAAGACGCGTAGGCGAGCCCTGCATAGCCAAGGCAGTTGATATTGAGCAGCCGCCGGAAGACCGCCGCCGCTCCGTTTTGGCTCACGGCCCTGCGATTGTTGTAAAAATAAAATCCGGCATAGAGCGGAACCGACAGGGTCTCGACAAAAAACATCAGAACCGGCGCTTCGATTTGCTGCATCATCCGCGCATCGGCAATGGAATAAATACCCGAGCCGACCATGGCGAGCACCGCGAAGGACAAGGTGAGCGGATCACTGAAGAAATGCGTTCCGCGGCGGTATTGCAGCAAGAAGCTGCCCAGAAGCACCGCGGCTATGCCCGCCAGAACAATCCACGCATAAGCCAGATTGAAAACAACAATATTCACCACGACAATAAACAGGGGCGCGGCGCGGATGATCGGGTAATAAGAAGACAGATCGCCGCGTTTCAAGGTGGAAATAAGGGCGGTGCCGTAAAGAAGCTGCCCGGCGAGGGAGAGCAGGATCAGCGGCCACACCTTGAGCGCGGCCGAGAAATCCGCGTTGATGGCAAGGGCGTGGATCAGGGCGTAAAGCGCAAATGCGCTGCAAAAGGTAACATAAGTGGCGCGCGAATCGGCTTCGCGCTTGAGCAGCATATTCCACAACGGATGCAAGGTTGCGGAAACGAGGACAATCAGCACGATATGCGTATTCATGCCTTTGCTCCTTGTTGTTTTAAAGGATGCAGCACCGCCGGATCAGTATCGAAACCGATGTCATTTATGTGTCATAGGGAATTGTTATCGCTTCATCCACGGATTTTTTTGCAAATCCGCGATTATACTTCATCAGGATTGACTCATCATCCACCCGAACCGTAAGGTGAAATGTGGAATTGAGGTCAAAAAAAAACAAGACAAGGGAGTAAGGTATGAAAAAATCAGTAATGACCATCATGGGAGCCGCGCTGGGCGCATGGGCGTTTACCGCCGTTGCCGGGGCAGAGACCCTGACCGTTTACACGGCGGTCGAGGCGGAGGATCTTAAAAAATACGCCAAGCGTTTCAACATGGATCATCCGGATATTACAATCAAATGGGTGCGCGATTCGACCGGCATCGTCACCGCCAAGCTGCTGGCGGAAAAAAACAACCCGAAGGCGGATATCGTCTGGGGTCTGGCCGGCACCAGCTTGATGCTGCTGGGCAAGGAAGGCATGCTTGAGCCCTATGCGCCCAAGGGGCTCGACAAGCTTGATCCCAAATTCCGCGACCCCGCCAATCCGCCGAGCTGGACCGGCATGGACGCCTGGGTGGCGGCGGTTTGCTACAACACGGTCGAGGGCAAAAAGAACAACGTGCCCCAGCCCGCATCATGGAAAGACCTGCTCAAACCGGTTTACAAGGGCCATGTGATCATGCCCAACCCGAACTCTTCCGGAACCGGTTTCCTCGATGTTTCCTCCTGGTTGCAGATGTTTGGCGAAAAAGGCGGCTGGGCCTATATGGACGGGCTGCACAAGAACATCTCGCGCTACACCCATTCGGGCTCCAAACCGTGCAAGCTCGCGGCTTCGGGTGAAACCACGATCGGGATTTCATTTGCTTTTCGCGGCGCCAAGTCAAAAGCCAAGGGCGCCCCGCTGGAAATCGTGATCCCGACCGAGGGTATCGGCTGGGAAATGGAAGCAACAGCCATCATCAAGGGCACCAAGAAGCTCGCCGCCGCCAAAAAGCTGGCCGATTGGACCATCTCGCGCAAGGCCATGGAGATGTATAACGAAGCCTATGCGGTTGTCGGCATTCCCGGCATTGCCAAACCGGTGAAGTACTTCCCCAAGGAAACGCTTTCACGGATGATCAAGAATGATTTTGCCTGGGCGGCGGCAAACCGCAAAAGCATTCTGGCCGAGTGGCAGAAACGCTACGACACCAAGTCTGATCCCAAGTAAGACCTGAAAATCTGAAGAAGCCTCCCCCTCCCTTTGTACAAGGGGAGGGGGAGAACGTTTTTTACGGAAGCGGCAACTTTTCTTCCGCGGCTGGAAGCGGGCGGTTATTTCATGAATAAAATAACGGATATGAATGTTACCGGGGCGATTGAAAACCCGTATTTGCGAATCAAGAACCTGACCAAGAAATTTGGCGACTTCACGGCTCTGTACGAGGTCTCGCTGAGTATCGCGGAGGGTGAATTTGTCTGTTTTCTAGGGCCCTCGGGCTGCGGCAAGACCACCTTGCTGCGCGCCATTGC
Source organism: uncultured Hyphomicrobiales bacterium (assembly GCA_964542565.1). Lineage (GTDB taxonomy): Bacteria > Pseudomonadota > Alphaproteobacteria > Rhizobiales > BM303 > BM303. Next base: position 10,793 of record CAZIVB010000027.1, read on the forward strand.
CGGGCTGGATATTCAAACCAGCGGCAAGGTCTGGCAGGCGGGACGCGACATTTCCGATCTGCCGGCATCCGAGCGTGATTTCGGCATTGTATTTCAGTCCTATGCGCTGTTTCCCAATCTGAAAATATTCAAGAATGTGGCCTACGGCCTTGAAAACAGGAAAATGCCGCGGGCGAAGATCAAGGCGCGCGTCGATGAGCTTCTGGAACTTGTCGGGCTGACGGAGCAGGGGGATAAATATCCGGCGCAGCTTTCGGGCGGACAGCAGCAGCGCGTGGCGCTGGCGCGGGCGCTGGCGACCTCTCCGGGGCTGCTTTTGCTTGATGAGCCGCTGAGCGCCCTTGACGCCAAGGTGCGCGGCTATCTGCGCCATGAGATCAAGACCTTGCAGCGCCGTCTCAATGTGACCACCATCATGGTGACCCATGACCAGGAAGAGGCCCTGACCATGGCGGACCGGATCGTTCTCATCAATGAAGGGGTGATCGAACAGGTGGGCTCCCCGACCCAGATGTACCGCGAGCCGGCCACCCTTTTTGTCGCCGATTTCATCGGCGCCATGAACCAGACCCCCTGTGTGATTGCCGGGCCGCAAACCGCCCAAATCGGCGATCTGACGCTTTCGTGCCAGCCGCATGAGCTAGCGAAGGGGAGCGCCGGTGTGCTGACGATCCGGCCCGAGGATATTGTTCCCATCGGTGAAAACGGCAGCGGCGGCGATCCTGACGCAGACCCGCGCAATCGGCTTGAGGCCACAATCGCGGATATGGAGTTTTTAGGTTCCTTCTGGCGCTCCCGGCTTGGCATCAATGCGCTGGGCGATCATACCCTGCTGGCGGATTTTTCCATCAATGCCGTGCAGCGCGTAGGGCTCAAGAGCGGCAAAACAATCACCATTGAGCTGCCGCCAAGCCGGGTTACTGTTTTTCCCGAAACTGAAAAGCCGGTATAGACATGTCGGATATTGCCCTTGCGCCTCAAGAGGCGGAAATAAAGCCCAAACTCTCCTCTGATGATAAAATCATGCGCGGGTTTATCATCATGACCGGTGTGTGGATGGTGGTGGTGGTGCTGCTGCCGCTCTATTTCATGCTCTCGAAAAGCTTTGAAGACAGTGACAGCAATTTTGTTGGTCTCAGCAACTTTATCTCTTACTTTTCCACCCCGGCGCTGACCTATTCGATCAACAATTCTTTCTTCATTGCCATTGTTTCCACCATCATCACGGTGACGCTGGCCTTTACCTATGCCTATGCGCTGACCCGCAGCCGCATGTGGGGCAGGGGGGCGTTCAAGGTTATCGCGCTGTTTCCGCTTCTGGCCCCCTCGCTGCTGCCCGCCATATCCTTTGTGTATTTTTTCGGCAAGCAGGGCATCATAACCGGGCTGCTGGCGGGAAACAGCATTTACGGCCCCATCGGCATTATCATGGGCGAGGTTTTCTACACCTTCCCGCATGCCATGATGATCCTGATTGTGGCGCTCTCAACCGCGGATGCGCGGATTTATGAAGCGGCGATCTCCTTGCGGGCGAGTAAATTCCGCATTTTTTACACCGTGACCCTGCCGGGCATCAAATACGGCCTGATCAGCGCCATCTTCGTCGTCTTTACCCTGGTGATTACCGATTTCGGCATCCCCAAGGTGATCGGCGGACAATTCAATGTGCTGGCGGTGGATATCTACAAGCAGGTGATCGGCCAGCAGAATTTCGAGATGGGCGCGGTTGTCTCGGTCGTCCTTCTCCTGCCGGCGGTTGTCGCCTTCGTGGTTGACCGCATTGTGCAGCGCAAACAGGTGGCGATGCTCACTCCCGGCGCGGTGCCCTACGATCCCAAACCCAGCACCGGTTTTGACACCTTGATGATGATCTATTGCGGCGCCATCGCCTTTATCATTCTCGCCATTTTAGGCATGGCCATGTACGCCTCCCTGGTCACCTTCTGGCCCTATAACCTGACCCTCGGATTTGCCAATTACAATTTCGATGTCATGGATGGCGGCGGCTGGGGGGCGTTCTGGAATTCGCTGCAAATGGCGTTTTACACCGCCATTTTCGGCACTGTCATTGTCTTCACCGGCGCCTATATGGTGGAAAAGGCAAAAGGTTTTGCCGTGGTGCGCGGCGTGGTCCAGTTTCTCGCCATCCTGCCCATGGCGGTGCCGGGCATGGTGTTGGGGCTGGCCTATATTTTCTTTTTCAATCACCCGGACAATCCGCTGAATGTGATCTACGGCACCATGACCATCCTTGTGATCGTCACCATCACGCATTTTTACACCGTCAGCCACCTGACCGCCATGACGGCGCTGAAACAGATGGACCCGGAATTTGAATCGGTTTCGGCCTCGCTCAAGGTGCCGGTTTTAAAAACCTTCATGCGGGTTACCGTGCCGATCTGCCTGCCCGCTATCCTCGATATCTCGATCTATCTGTTTGTCAATGCCATGACCACCGTCTCGGCGGTTATCTTCCTCTACTCCACCGACACCTCGCTGGCCTCGGTCGCGGCGCTGAATATGGATGATGCGGGCGATATCGCACCGGCGGCGGCCATGTGCGTCATGATCCTGCTGGCCTGCGCCGCGGTGCGGCTCATTCATTCGCTGTTGACAATGGGCCTGCACCGCCGGACCCAGGCGTGGCGCAAACGTTAGCGCGATGACACGTCCGCCTCTGCAAAGCGAAAGCGATGTCAATTTCTCAGGGCGGCGCAGGGCATGGGCGGATAGGAATCTGGGTGAAAAATCAGCCCGCCTTGTGGCGCGCGACGCAGCGGTTTTTCTGCACCAGTCGGTATCCACCCCCTGTTTGAGCGCGGTTGAAAAGGCGAGCGGCATTTATCTGGAAGATGCCGATGGCCGCCGCATCATGGATTTTCACGGCAATAATGTGCACCATATCGGCTATGGCCACCCGGCGCTGATTGAAGCCATCAAGGCGCAGATGGACGAGCTTGCCTTTGCGCCAAGGCGTTATACCTGCGAGCCGGCAGTGGCGCTGGCGGAAAAGCTCGGCGAAATTGCGCCGGGCAATCTGAACAAGGTTTTGTTCGCGACGGGCGGCTCGGACGCTATCGAGATCGCCCTTAAAATCGCCCGCGCCAAAACCGGGCGTTTTAAAACTCTTTCCTTCTGGGATTCGTTTCATGGCGCGGGCTTTGGCGCTGCAAGCGTTGGCGGCGAGCAACTCTTTCGCGGCCCGGCCATCGGCCCGCTGCTCACCGGGGCCGAACATGTCGCGCCTTTTGCCTGTTTCCGGTGCCCTTATGGCTATAAGGCGCTGGAGAACGGCGCGCCCGATCTTGAAAACTGCAATATGGCCTGCGCCGGAATGCTCGCCTATGTGCTGGAAAAAGAGGGCGATATCGGCGCTCTGATCGCCGAGCCCGCCCGCGCCGTGCCCTATCTGCCGCCGCCGGGCTTCTGGCGGCAAGTGCGTGAAGCATGTGACGCCCACGGCACTTTGCTGATTTTTGATGAAATTCCCACCGGGCTGGGCAAAACCGGGGCCATGTTTGCTTGCGAGCATGACGAAGTAACGCCTGATATTCTGGTTCTGGGCAAGGCGCTTGGCGGCGGCATCCTGCCGATTTCCGCCGTAATCTGCCGCCCCGGACTTGATGTTGCCGGAGATTACGCCCTTGGCCACTATACCCATGAAAAAAACCCGGTCACGGCAAGAGCGGCGCTGACCACGATCGAAATTATCGAACAAGAAGGGCTGGTGGCAAATGCGGCCGAAACCGGGGCCTATGGCCTTGAACGGCTAAAGCAGATGCAAAACGCGCACCGCATAATTGGCGATGTGCGCGGGCGCGGGTTTTTGATCGGGATTGAACTGGTCACGGGAACGGAAGAAAAAAGACCGGCGGCGGATATTGCCGAGGCGGTTTTATACCGGGCGCTTGAGCTCGGGCTCGGGTTTAAAGTCTCCATGGGCAATGTGCTCACCTTGACACCGCCGCTGATCACAACCCGCAGCGAGATGGATCAGGCGCTGGATATACTCGGTACATGCCTCAAGGAGGCGGCAAGCGGCATAATCTGAGACCGGTCAGCGTCATCAGGCCGGCGGCAGGCGCGGCGGGTCAATTTGCTCATTGACCAGCCCCAAAAAGGCGGCGACGGCGGTATTCTTCAGGGAATCCTTGCGGCAGATGGCGCTTTCCACCACTTGCAGCGCGCCATCGGCCAGCGAGAGTTTGTGCAGCCTTTTGTCAAAGCCAAATTCGCTCTCGCTCACCACGCCGACGCCAAGGCCGGCCGCCACCGCCTCGCGCACCGCCTCGCGGCTGCCCATTTCCAGCACCCGCGCCGGCTGAGCCCCGTGCGCTACCATGGCGGCCTCGAAGATTGCCCTTGTGGTTGAGCCGGGCTCACGCGAAATCAGGGTCTGGTCGGCAACATCGCTGAAATGAACCGAGCGACGCTGTGACCAGGGATGGCCGCGGGCGACAAACACCACCAGCTCATCATGGATATAAGTCACGGAGTGAATATGCCGGTTGTCATCAATCTGTGGCAAAATGCCGATATCACTGGTCCCGGCCAGAACCTGTTGCAGGATTTGCGCCGAATTGGAGAACTGGACCTTGATCTGCACCTTGGGAAAGCGATGCGAGAACCCGGCCAGCAGGGGCACGACGGCAAAGGGCGAGTCGGCGGCAACGTGCAGACGGCCGCTGACCAGACCCTTTGCCGTGGCCAGCAGCCGCCGGGCTTCAATTTCGGAGGCAAAATAGCGCTGGGTGATCTCAAACAGCGCCCGGCCGAAATCGGTCAGCACAACCTCGCGGCTGCGGCGCTGGAACAGGATAACATCGTAGCTTTCCTCAAGGGTTTTGACATGGCCCGAAAGGGTTGGCTGCGAGACCCGCAAGGCCGTTGCGGCGCGGGTGAAACTGCCCTTTGAGGCGACGGAATGAAAGGCGCGCAGCTGGGAATGATTCATAGGATTATCCAATAACACAAATTGGCATTATCTATTGGACGGATAGTAAACGGGTGTTTTAAATGGCGCAAGATTTTCCTTTTCCCGGCGCATGATCAAAAAGCGGACTGATGACACAAGATGATCTCAAGACACCCGGCGGAGAGCCGTTTTTGCTCACCCCCGGACCACTGACCACCTCACTGGAAACCAAGCAGGCGATGCTGCGCGACTGGGGTTCGCGCGATGCCAATTTCATCGAGGCGGGGGCGGAAATCCGCCGGCGCCTGCTCGCCATGACCGGCGCGGGCGATGATTATGACTGTGTGCTCATGCAGGGCTCGGGCACGTTCTCCATTGAGGCGGCGCTTGCAAGCTTTATTCCCAAAGACGGCAGGGTTCTGGTGCTGATCAACGGGGTTTATGGCCACCGGGCGCTGAAAATCCTCGATATTCTGGGGCGGCAAACCGTGGTTCTGGAACGCGGTGACTACCTTGCGCCCCAACCCGAAGCGGTGAAGCAAAAACTGCTTGAGGATACGGCGATCAGCGATGTTTTTGTCGTCCATTGCGAGACAAGCTCGGGCATTCTCAACCCGCTGAAAGAGATTGCCGATGTTGTCCACGCTGCGGGAAGGCGGTTGATCATCGACGCCATGAGTTCGTTTGGCGCCATCCCGCTGGAGGTTGGCGATATTCCCTATGAGGCCATGATTTCCTCGGCCAATAAATGCATTGAGGGCGTGCCCGGATTTGGTTTTACCATTGCCAGAAAAACCGCCCTTGAAGGGGCGAAGGGGCGCAGCCATTCGCTCAGCCTCGATCTGCATGACCAGTGGGTCTATACCGGCAAATCCGGCCAGTGGCGCTTTACGCCGCCGACCCATGTGATCATGGCGTTTCGCGAGGCGCTCAGGCAGCATGAGGCCGAAGGCGGCGTTGCCGGGCGCGGCGCGCGCTACCGGGAAAATATGCAAACCCTGATTGAAGGCATGCGCCAGATGGGATTTGAAACCCTGCTGGATGATGCCGAGATGGCTCCGGTCATTATCACCTTTTTATGCCCGGCCGATCCGGCCTTTGACTTCATGGATTTTTACAATGCGCTTAAAGCGCGCAATTTCGTCATTTATCCGGGGCAGCTCACGGAAGCGGAAAGCTTCCGGATCGGTTGTATCGGGCAAATCCACCAACCGGTCATAACCGCCCTGCTTGCGGCCATCGCCGCTTCGATCAGGGAAATGGGCGTAAAATCCTGCAAACCCCAACCCAAAAGGAACAAGACATGACTTCACCATCGGATTTCGTTTTCTCCCGCAGCTATCGCGGCAAGGTCCAGGGGCTCGTGCTCGACTGGAGCGGCACCCTGGCCGATGCCTATGTGATCGCCCCGGCGGTGGTTTTTGTCGAGGTGTTCAAGCGCCAGGGGGTTGAGGTCTCCATGGCCGAGGCGCGCGGCCCCATGGGATTGCGCAAGGATTTGCACATCAGGGCAATGACGCAGGACCCCGTCATCCGCGAGCGCTGGAAAACGCTCAAGGGGTCTTATCCCGATCAGAGCGATGTGGACCGCATGTTTGAAGACTTCGTGCCGCTGCAACTGGAGGTTCTGCATAACCACACCGATCTGCTGCCCGGCGCGCTTGAAACGTGCAAAACCCTTCAGGCCCAGGGCATCAAGATCGGCGTCTCCACCGGCTTTACCCGCCCGATGGTGGAAATTTTGCAGGCGGCGGCGGAAAAACAGGGCCTGGTTCTGGACGCTTCGGTTGCCGGTGATGATGTGATCCACGGCGCGCGGCCAAAACCGTTCATGGTGTACCGCAATCTTGACCTGATGGATATCAGTCCCATCCAGTCGGTGGTCAAGGTGGATGATACCGCATCGGGCATCGGCGAGGCGCTTGAAGCCGGGTGCTGGGGGGTCGGAGTGACCCGCTATTCCAACTATATGGACATCAGCACGCTGGAGCAGGGCGCGGCGCTCTCTGAAGAGGAAATCCAGCGCCGTATGGCCCACACGGCTGATATTTTGCGCAAGACCGGGGCACATTACGTGATCGAAAGCATCGCCACCCTGCCCGATGTGATCGAGGATATCAACAAACGTCTGGCGCGGGGTGAAAAACCGTAAGGGTTTTTCTCGAAACTCTATCGGACAAGAAGCCCGGCCTGTTTTCAGCAGACCGGGCTTTTTCAGCTCCG
>CAZIVB010000028.1:0-17540 GCA_964542565.1 uncultured Hyphomicrobiales bacterium
GGGCGGGCGGAAAACAAATGAATGCTAAAAAACCTCATCGGGTTCAGGAAGCAGGATTTCTCGTTTTCCGGCATGATTTGCGGGGCTGATAATGCCCTCATCCTCCATCCGTTCAATAATGGTCGCTGCGCGGTTATAGCCTATCGCAAGCTTGCGCTGAATATAAGAAGTGGAAACCTTGCGGTCATTGGCCACCACCTCTATCGCCCGGTCAAAAAGCTGATCCTCCTTGGAGGCGCCGCCGGTAAGACCCGCAACGGGGCCGGATGTCTCCTCGCTCTCCTCGGTAACCGCTTCAAGATATTCGGGCATGCCTTGCGATTTTAAATGCCGGACGATTTTTTCCACTTCATCATCGGTGACAAAGGCGCCGTGAACGCGGGTGATGCGTCCGCCGCCGGCCATATAGAGCATATCGCCGCGGCCGAGCAGTTGTTCAGCCCCCTGCTCGCCCAAAATGGTGCGGCTGTCAATCTTGGAGGTGACCTGAAAGCTGATCCGGGTCGGGAAATTGGCCTTGATGGTGCCGGTAATCACATCAACGGAAGGGCGCTGGGTGGCGGTGATGAGGTGAATGCCCGCCGCCCGGGCCATTTGCGCCAGACGCTGCACCGCCCCTTCGATATCCTTGCCCGCCACCATCATCAGATCGGCCATTTCGTCAATGATCACGACAATATAGGGCATGGGCTTGAGATCAAGCTCCTCAACCTCATAGATCGCCTGTCCGGTTTCAGGATCAAATCCGGTCTGGACCTTGCGGGTCAAGACCTCGCCGCGGACCGAAGCCTGTTTGACGCGGGCGTTATAGCCGTCAATATTGCGCACCCCCAGCTTTGACATATTCTGATAGCGCGTTTCCATCTCGCGCACGGTCCATTTCAGGGCCACGACCGCCTTGCCCGGATCGGTCACCACGGGGGTGAGCAAATGCGGGATACCGTCATAAACCGAAAGCTCCAGCATCTTGGGGTCGATCATGATGAGTTTGCAGGTCTCGGGCGACATGCGGTAGAGCAGCGAGAGGATCATGGTATTGATCCCCACCGATTTACCCGCCCCCGTAGTGCCGGCAATCAGCAGATGCGGCATACGGGTCAGATCGGCGATCAGCGGTTCGCCGCCGATGGTTTTGCCAAGAATAAGCGGCAGGGCGGCTTTGGAATTTTCATAATCGCTCGATGCAATGAGCTGGTGCATGAACACGGTTTCACGCGTGGAATTGGGAAGCTCTATGCCAATGGCGTTTTGTCCCGGTATAACCGCGATACGGGCGGAAATGGCGCTCATGGAGCGGGCGATATCATCGGCAAGACCGATCACGCGGGAAGATTTTATTCCCGGCGCGGGGCGCAATTCATACAAGGTCACGACCGGCCCCGGACGCACTTTGAAAATCTCGCCGCGAATGCCGAAATCTTCCAGCACGCCTTCCAGCAACCGGGCATTTTGCTCCAGAGCCTGATCGCTCAAGCGGATTGTTCTGGTTTTTGCCTTGGGTTTGGCCAGAAGATCAATTGAGGGAAATTCATAGACCTCGGATTTGTGAAAGGCAAATTCAGGTTCGGATTCGATGCGCGCCCGTCTTCCCGGTTTGATTTTCCGCTTTGAGCGCTCCACCCGGCGCGCCGCGGATTTGAGATCATGCTGCGGTGAATTTTCCGCAGTATCGGCAAAAGCAACATCGTCAAAATCAACCGGGGCATTGGCGAAAACCGGCTCAATGCGCAGGCCCGGCTTTCCTTTGCCGGTGAGAGGAGCCGCATCGCCCGTCCCGCGGCCCGGTTTGAAAAGGGCGGCAAATCTTTGCCAGATCCCCGGCTTGTCGGCAATGATATCCTCATCGTCATCATACCATTCTTCCGTGTCTTGCGTCTCTTTTGGCGGGCGTGTGAAGGAAAGCCAGGCAGCAAGGCGCGACAGGCGGGCGCGGCTGCGGCGATAAAACGAGCGCGTGGCGAAAAACATATGGGTTGCCGCTCCCATGGCATGGGCCGCGCCTTCGCGCCCCTCATCGCCAAAGAGCCGTGCGGCGCCGCGTAACTGGGTCAGGTTGAAACTGCTGGCATGAAGCAGCAAAGGCAGGGCGAGGGCCAGCATAACCAGCAAGACAAGCGGCCAGAATGTGGCCTCTGGAATGATGCTGGTGGAAAACGCAGCCAGTTGGTCAAGAACAATCTCGCCAACCGCCCCGCCCAGACCGCTTGCAAGCGGCCAAATCCCCGGTGCGGGCAGCAAGGAAAATACGGCGCTCAAAAAAGCAATCCCGAGACAAAGGGTTATCAAGCGCCGGAAAATATGCCGGAGCGGATGATGCGCCGCCATGCGCCAGCCCCAAAGGGCCGCAATCATAAGAAGCACCATCGCCGCCGCGCCAAACATCTGCAGCAGCACATCGGCCACGACCGCACCGGGGTAGCCAAGCAGGTTTTGCACCGGCGCGGATGTGGCGTTATTCAAACTGGGATCGCCCGAAGACCAGCTCAAGATGCTCACGCCCGCCGCCAGGGCCAGCGCGAACAAAACCGTGCCGGTAAATTCAAGCCCCCTGCGCCTGAAAAAGGGGCCGAACCATTCGGGTATCAAATCATCCACGGCGCTTCGTGCACTCCAGTTCGCCATGCCTAACCTCCCAGAACGTCTTGAATGCGCCGCAGGGCCATTCGGGTTGTCTCTTCATCCGCCACAAGGGCGAGGCGAATATAGGGCTCGCCCGGGTTTGCGCTCGCGGTTTCCATCCCCAGATAAGCGCCGGGAAGAACCTTTACCCCCGCCTCTCGCCATAATCTGAGCGTTGCCGCCTCGCTGCCGCCATGGGCGCTCATATCAAGCCAGGCGAAAAACCCGCCTCCCGGCCGCCGGTAGCCAAAGTCCGTGCCGATTATCTCATCCATGACGTCAAATTTGGCCGAATAAAGACGCCGGTTTTCGTCCACATGCGCCTCATCGCGCCAGGCGGCGGCGGCGGCGGCCTGCAAGGGCAGCGGCGTTTGCGGCGCGGCGACATTGCGCAGCCGGGTGAAACGGCAGATCAGTTCTTCGTCCCCGGCACAAAATCCCGAGCGCAGCCCGGCAAGATTGGAGCGTTTGGAAAGGGAATGAAAGGCAAGGATATTGGCGAAACTTCCGCTCTTTCTTGCGACCTCCAGAATCCCCGGCGGCGGGTTGCGGCTATAAATTTCCGAATAACATTCATCGGCATAGATGATAAAATCATGACGCCGCGCCAGATCGAGCGCCTTTGCAAGATATTGCCTTGAGGCCACCGCGCCTTGCGGGTTTGACGGTGAGCACAGATACATTCCGGCCGTGCGCGCCAGAAGATCGGGGGAAATCGCATCCAGATCAGGCAAAAATCCGTTTTGCGCCGTAGCAGGCAGGTAAACCGGCTGCGCCCCCGCGCCAATGGCGGCAGCGGCATAAACCGGATAAAACGGGTTTGGCATCAAGATAACGGGGCGCTGCTTTTGCGCCGCCGCCGCGGATTTTAGAAACAGGGGCGCCAGAAACAGCCCCTCGCGGGTGCCGTTTAAAGGCAGGATATTCCGATCCGCATCAAGATATCCCTTAAGCCCGTAGCGCGCGCCCAGCCAGCCGGCGATGGCGCGGCGCAGATCGGCAGTGCCCGGAATGGGCGGATAGCGGCCAAAGCTTTGCGCTTCGCGATTGATCACATCCATGACAAATCCGGGAAAGGCGTGTTTGGGCTCCCCGATGGTGAGATCAACCGGCCCGGCCCCCGGCAAAACGCCGTCGAGCAGCGCGCGCAGGCGCACGAAGGGGGATTCAGCTACAGATTGAAAATCAGGAGAACTCATGGGCCACGGATACGCAATACTTAAAGGGTGGTCCAAGGCTAGTGATTCAGGGTTAAGCCCGGGTTAAGGAACGCATTTTCACGCATTGAGGGCGCATAAAAAACCCCGGAGAAAAACGCATCCTCCGGGGCTTTGAACAAAGCGGCCTGAAAACCTGATCAGAACTTGGTCATATCGGCTTCGGGCGTGGCGCTGATTTTGTGGATGGCCAGATCCGCGCCCTTGAACTCTTCATCCTCGCTCAGGCGGATGCCGATGGTTGTCTTCAACAGGCCGTAAATCACCAGCCCGGCGGCAAAGGCATAGGCCGAACCGCTCAGCGTTCCTATGATCTGGGAGATGAGCGAGACGCCGCCCATGCCGCCAAGCGCCTCCATGCCGAATATACCGGCGGCAACGCCACCCCAGGCGCCGCACAGCCCGTGCAGCGGCCAGACGCCGAGCACGTCGTCAATTTTCCAGCGGTTTTCACAAAGGGTGAAAAAAGTGACGAAAATCCAGCCCGCGACCGCGCCGACAACCAGCGATCCCATGGGGTGCATGATGTCCGAGCCGGCGCAGACCGCCACCAGCCCCGCCAGGGCGCCGTTATGCACGAAGCCGGGGTCCTTGCGCCCGACGATCAGGGCGGCCAGAATGCCGCCGACCATGGCCATCAGCGAATTGATCGCCACCAGACCGGTGACGCCTTTCAAGGACTGGGCCGACATGACGTTAAAGCCGAACCAGCCGATGCAGAGCATCCATGACCCCATGGCCAGCCACGGGATGGAGGAGGGCAAAATACCGACCAGCTTGCCCGACCGGGTATAGCGCCCCAGACGCGGACCAAGCAGTAAAACCGCGCCCAGCGCCATCCAGCCGCCCACGGCATGGACGACAACGGAGCCGGCAAAATCATGAAATGAGGCCCCGAAGCTGTTTTCCAGCCAGCTTTGCAAACCAAAATTACCATTCCAGACAATGCCCTCGAAAAAGGGATAAATCAGACCGACAATCAAACCGGTGGCGATGCATTGCGGCCAGAAACTGGCGCGCTCGGCAATGCCGCCGGAAATAATCGCCGGGATGGCGGCGGCAAAGGTTGCCAGAAAGAAGAATTTGACAAGGGAGAGTCCCTGGCCTTCAAAACCGCCGCCGCCGCCGCTCAGGACCGCCGCGCTGACGAAGAAATGCACGCCGTAAGCCACCATATAGCCGATGAAAAAATAGCTTAGGGTGGAGATGGCGAAATCCACCAGAATCTTGATCAGGGCGTTGACCTGGTTTTTGTGGCGCACCGTGCCGACTTCCAGAAACGCAAAACCGCCATGCATGGCGAAAACCAGAATGGCCCCCAAAAGCACGAAAAAGACATCCGCACCGGTTAAATTGCTGTCCATCAAAGCCTCCTTGCCCTGAAAAAATGATTCCCCCTGAATGGCAAGCGCCAATCAAGCCTCGTGCCAAGACCGGAGAAAGCAAAAAATCAGGAGCAAAAACAAGCTAATGGGTGCAGGGAGCGGAAAAGGCAGCGGATCACATGCTGAAAAAACAGGCATTGAGCCTGTGCACCATGCCTGCTTTTTAAGCACAAATGCCCCGGAAACCTCGCGGTCTCCGGGGTTTTGCATCAAACGAGATGAATGCCCCCCGCCTGATTGCCTGTTTCAAAAAGGGTCGGGGATTTGTCACGACCCGAAACAAATCCCCTTCAAGCGCCCTTTTTCTAGTGCACGACCTCGCCGTGCAAATTGATGTCCAGGCCCTCGATCTCGGTTTCCCTTGAGACCCGCAGACCCATGATCGCTTTCACAATCATCAGGATGACGAAGGTGCCGATGGCGCTGTAGGCCACGGTTGCGAGAATGCCCTCGATCTGGATCCAGACCTGCATGGCGTTGCCTTCCAGCAGCCCCCTGGTGCCGCCAACGGCCTCGACCGCGAAGACGCCGGTCAGGATCGCGCCAACGATGCCGCCGACGCCGTGCACACCAAAGGCGTCCAGCGAATCATCATAGCCAAGCACGCGTTTGAGCCATGTGGCGCCGATGAAGCAGAAGACGCCGGCCGCGAGCCCGATAAACAAACCGCCCATGGGCAGCACGAAACCCGAAGCCGGGGTGATCGCCACCAGACCGGCGATGGCGCCGGAAATGATGCCGAGGATGCTCGGCTTCTTGTGAATGATCCATTCCAGCAGCATCCAGGCGATAGCCGCGGAAGCCGAGGCGATCTGGGTCACCAGCATGGCCATGCCCGCGGCGCCATCGGCGGCCAGGGCCGAGCCGGCATTAAAGCCGAACCAGCCAACCCAGAGCAGCGAGGCGCCGATAACGGAGATAACCAGATTATGCGGCGCCATGTTTTCGGTGCCATAGCCAAGGCGTTTGCCAAGAACAATCGCGGTGACCAGACCGGCAATACCGGCATTGATGTGAACAACCGTGCCGCCGGCAAAATCAAGCACCCCGGCCTCGCCCAGGAAGCCGCCGCCCCATACCCAATGGGTGATCGGCGCGTAGATGAGCAGCATCCACAAGGCAAGAAAAACCATCATGGAGGAAAATTTCATCCGGTCGGCGAACGCGCCGGTGATGAGGGCCGGGGTGATGATGGCGAAGGTCATCTGGAAGGTGATGAACACCGATTCGGGAATCGTGCCGTTCAGCGTGTCCTTGCCGACATGGGAGAGGAACATCTTGTCCAGCCCGCCGACAAAGGCGTTCATGCCGCCGCCATCGCCAAAGGCGAGCGAATAGCCGATAATCATCCACAAGACGCTCATCATGGCGGTAACGGCAAAACTCTGCATCACCGTGGCCAGCACATTCTTCTTGCGCACCATGCCGCCATAGAACAGGGCAAGGCCCGGAATGGTCATCATCAGCACGAGGGCCGTGGAGGTCAGCATCCAGGCGGTATTTCCGGTGTCCAGCTTGGCCTCGGCAAAAGCCGGAGAGCCGGTCATCATCAGCGCCAGGGCCGCAATGGCCAGCGGTGCACTCTTTCGTATTGGTATCGAATTCATTGTCTTGATCCCCTTCATGTTCCCTAAAGCGCGTCCGTATCGGTCTCGCCGGTGCGGATGCGAACAACCTGTTCTATTTCCGTGACAAAAATCTTGCCGTCGCCGATCTGGCCGGTATTTGCCGTTTCGCGGATGGTTTCGACCACCTTGTCGGCAATATCGGAGCTGACGGCGACTTCAATTTTGAGCTTCGGCAGAAAATTAACGGCATATTCCGCGCCGCGGTAAATTTCCGTATGGCCCTTTTGCCGCCCATAGCCCTTGACCTCGGTAACCGTCAGACCATGAACGCCCAGCTCCGTCAGCGCCTCGCGCACCTCGTCAAGCTTGAATGGCTTGATTATCGCTGTAATGAATTTCATGTTGCTTTCCTTGAAACTGTTAGACTGCCGAAGAGCGTTCTCCGGCGAACACGGCGGTAGAGAGCAACAACCGGGCCAATTTTGTTATTTGAGGATAACTTGTTGATTTAATTAATTTTTAACGATTAACGGCAGGGAGAGCCATAAACAGAATTTAATCTGCATGCTTAATTTATCGGCATTGATTTATGATTGCCTAATTTTTAGGCGTATTGAAACTGACCGTTTTTACCTACCGCGTGCGGCGGCGGATCAGCCCTTCCTGGGAAACCGAAGCGACCAGGGCGCCATCTCTTGTATAGATGCAGCCGCGGGTAAAACCGAGCGCCGATGACGCGCTCGGGCTGTCATGGGCGTAGAGCAGCCATTCATCGGCTTTAAAGGGGCGGTGGAACCACATGGCGTGATCAAGGCTGGCCAGCATCATCCGGGGGTCCAGCATGCTGGTGCCGTGGGGAAGCAAGGAGGTATCGAGCAGCGTCATGTCGGAGGCATAGCCGAGGACACATTTATGCAGCCCGGCATCATCGGGCAGGGGCCCGGTTGCCCTTATCCAGATGTTCTGGGCCGGTTTTTCCTTTTTGGGCACAAGGAAATTGCGAAACTGCACCGGACGCATCTCGATCGGGCGCTCGCGTTTCCAGTAATTCTGAACATTCTCCGGCAGATGGTCAAAGAATTTGGCTTTGAGTTCCGATTCGCTTGGCAAGTCTTCCGGCTCTGGCACATCGGGCATGGGGAATTGATGATCAAAGCCGTCTTCGGGTTTGTGGAAGGAGGCCGACATGGAAAAAATCGCGGCGCCGTTCTGGATCGCGACCACCCGCCTTGTGGCAAAGCTGCGCCCGTCGCGAATGCGCTCGACCTCATAGATGATCGGTTTTTTGGGCATGCCGGGGCGCATGAAATAGCCATGCAGGGAATGGGCCTGAAACGGCGCCTCGACGGTCCGCGTCGCCGCCACCAGCGACTGCCCCACCACCTGGCCGCCATAGACCCTTTGCCAGCCCTCGGCGGGGCTCAGACCGCGGAACAGGTTTTGCTCCAGAGTTTCAAGATCAAGAAGCCTGATGAGGTTTTCAATGGCGCTGGACATTGGTTTTTCCTTGTCGCTGGTGAGGCCCCATAAAACATGATTGCCGCTTCGGGCTCAAGCACGCCGCAAAAAATAATTGGATATGGCGCCGTGATCAGGCAGAGTAGAGCCCATGAGCGATGTTGATATTCTTGTTGCCGGCGGCGGGCCAGTCGGCATGACCGCGGCGCTGGCGCTGGCCGGACCGGCGGCGCGCCATGGGCTGCGCCTGATGCTGGTCAATGCCCGGGCGCTGGAGGAAAGCGGCAAGTCGCAAAGCGACGGGCGGGCCTATAACCTTTCCGCCTCCTCCATGCGCATGTTGCGCGCCCTGGGTGTATGGGATGATCTGGACAAGCTGGCCCAGCCGGTTTCGCGCATTCTTGTCACGGATGCGCCCGACGGCAAAACCCGCCCGGCCCTGCTTGATTTTGACAATCGCGACACCAGCGATGCCGGCGGCGGCAATCCGGCCTCATATATTGTCGAAGCCGAGCATCTAAACGCGGCGCTTGCAAAGGCGGTGCGCGGGACAAAACAGATCGAGACGCGCGCGCCCGGTATCATAAAAAATGCCGAGCGGCAAAATGCGTTTATAAACGCTAAGATGGCGGCGGGCGGCAAGCTGCGCGCAAGATTGTTGATTGTCGCCGATGGCCGGGCCTCGCCCCTGCGCGAGGCGCTGGGGGTAAAAACCCTGACATGGCCCCATGGGCAAAGCGCGATTGTCATGGCGGTAAAACATGAAAAAAACCATGAGGGGCGCGCCTTTGAGCATTTTCGCAAGCCCGGACCGTTTGCGGTTTTGCCCCTGAAGGGCGGTTATCGCTCATCGCTGGTCTGGAACGAGAGCCCGCGCGAGGCGGCGCGCATCATGGGGCTGGGCAAAGAGGAGTTCTCAGACGAGCTTGCCCGGCGCTTTGGCGATGAGCTGGGCAAGGCGGCGCCCGAGGGCAAGGCGTTTTGCTATCCGCTAAGCTCGGTTCTGGCGCATGAGTATGTCGGCCCCCGTTTTGCCCTCATCGGCGATGCCGCCCACGGCATTCACCCGATTGCCGGACAGGGAATTAATCTGGGCTATCGCGGCGTGGCGGCGCTGGCGCAGGTTATTGACGATGCGCTGAGGCTTGGCCTTGATATCGGGGCGCTTGATGTTGTGGAAAATTACCAGCGCCGGCGGCGCTTTGAGGCGCTTGCCATGGTGGCGGGCTGCGCCGTGCTCAACGGTCTGTTCGCCAGTGATAACCGGGCCTTGCGCCTTGTTCGTGATGCCGGGCTGGGACTGGTTGACGCCGTCCCCGCCCTAAAGCGCTTTTGCGTCAATGAGGCGGCCGGAAGCCTTGGCGAGTTGCCAGGATTGCTGCGCGGAAAAGCCTTCTCAAGATGAGGCGCCGGTGACTTTTATCCTCTCCAAATTGTTCTGGATCCTGTTTCGCCCCCTGAACCTCATCGTTTTGCTGCTGATCACCGGTTTGGCGCTGAGGCGCTTTGGCTTGAGGCTGCGAAAGACCGGCGGCCTGCTTACCGGTCTCGCGTTTGCCCTGTTGTTTGTTCTGGGATTTACCAATGTCCCCGATTATCTGCTGCATGTACTGGAAAAACAGCAAGATGTGGGCAAGGTTCCCGCCAACCCCGCCGGTATTATCGTGCTTGGCGGCGGGCTGGATGGCCGGATTACCTTTCTCCGGGGCGGTGGATATGAGCTCAACTCCGCCTCGGACCGGCTGATCGCGGGGTTTGAGCTTGCCAACAGATATCCCGGTATCCCTCTGGTTTATTCCGGTGGATCAGGCGCGCTGGATCAGGGCTCGGAATCAGGCGCCGTTGTGGCGCAGAGGATTGCCCGGGCGCTCTATGGGGAAAGGCGCCGATTTATACTTGAAGACAAGTCGCGCAACACCTGGGAGAATGCAAAATTCTCCTATCGGTTACTGGCGCCAAAAAACGGCCAGATATGGATTGTCGTCACTTCCGCCTTTCATGCCCTGCGGGTTGAGGGGGTTTTCAAAAAGGCGGGATTTAAGGTCGTTGTCTGGCCAACGGATTTCAGATCCGGTTTTAACGGCACGTTCAGGCTCTCTTATAAATCCGTGGATCAGCTCTATAAGTCCAAAATTGTCATAAAGGAGTTTTTGGGACTGGTTTTCTACAGCCTGATGAACCGCATGGAATGGCCATTCTGACGGATCGTTACCCAGATTCGCCTATTGTATCGAGGCGACCAGGGCGCGGCCGGATGCCTGCAGGGCGACATAACTGACGGAGACGATTGTTATGGCGATAGCGGCGATGACAGGCAAATTCCTGAGGGCGAATACCGGATTTGCCCTTGCGTCCATTTTCTGGCGTTTCAGGGAGCGGCGCTCGCGGCCCCATAAAAAAACAAAGAAGTGTTTGCCGAGCGTAAAACGCACATCCGAGTAGTTTCCCTTTGCCGGATAAAGCCGCTCCAGCGTGTTTTCAATCTCCGCCCTTTGCCCCAGATGCAGGGATTTTTTCACCGCCGGATCAATAGCGGCCCAAAAGCGGCTGACGGCCCTGTTTTCTGGCTTTTTAATCATGACGCCCTCATGCCTCCTCTGCCGGACATTGTTTCATACACCAATTCAGGATAGGGAAATTGAAATACTCCCTTTTTCCGTCATTCCTGCGAAGGCAGGAATCCAAAATACACCTTCAGCTTGTGGATAGCTTTTCTTGGATTCCTGCCTTCGCAGGAATGACAATTAAAAACAAAGAGTTACATATACGAACAATAATCCCTTATCCCGAACTGGCGTCATTTTATAGCGCACAGAGGTGAAAACACGGTTTTTACCGGCGGCGGCATTTGTTTAAAATTTGTTCATTATCTCCTGGAGCCGGACATCACCGGTCAAGCACCGAGCGGATTTCAACCAGATTTGAGCGGGCGCGCAGGATGTAAAACCCGAAGGTGGTGAGATGGGTCGGCATCAGCCAGCCATCTTCCTTGCCGTTGGAGACGATCATCGGGTCGAGCTTGATGGCCGAGTGCATGTGCTCTTCCATGCGGCTCCAGATATCCCCCACCTGACGCGATTTGATCACGTCGCGAAAATCCGCCCTGGCGGCTTTTAATATGCCGTAATAGGCGTAAAGCTGCCCCTTGGCGAACCAGAAAATGTCATCGGCCCTTGTGTCGAACCAGCCCGAATCATATTGCTCGGCCCGGTCCTTGATCTGGGCCGAGGTGGAGCCGATATCCTTGGCGATACGGTCAAGGAATTGTATCAGGTTATCGGCCCTTGCATCAAAGGTCGCCTTGCAGGCTTCCAGCCGCTTGTTGAATTTGAGCAACGCCTTTGCGCCCTTGCGGTAATAGCTCGGGCTCGGGGTGGTGGGGCCGAAGGGCTGCACGTCGAACGGGTTGAAATACCAGGTGTATTGATCGAACTGGAGATTGCCCTTGGCGATTTTCAGATCGGTATCGATGCGCGAGGTGCCGCGCACCCGGCCCAGCGCGTCGGCCAGCTCCACCGACGTGCGGCTCACCGCCTGATGTATGCCGCGCTGAAACGCCGCCTTGTTGTCGAAAAACCAGGTATGGCTCCACGGGATTGCCCAGAAGAAGCCGGTCTTGTAGATCGGATTGGAAGAAATCCACTCATTGCGGTTGACGTTGAAATCAATCAGGTCGGCGGCAACTTCCGCAATGCGGGATTTGCCGCAGGTTTTGGTGCTCTCATTGCCGCCTTCAACCGCCACCTGATCGCCCGATGTCACCATGTTTTGGGCAAAATTGAACTTGTCGGGATAGTTTATGTCATAATCGCGGATCCAGGCCACCTGCCAGAAAAACCAGCCATAGGCGAGAATGATCGGGATCATGAGGATGAGGATGACCCCGCGGATAATCCAGCCCGATTCGCGGTAGAGGCGCGCGAGATAAACGAAGGGCGAGAGTATGAGGCGCCAGAGCGCTTTTAGCCAGGCGATGACAATACCGGGCAGGGCGCGCAGCCATTCAAGAATGGGGTCCAGCATGGAATTTACTCCTCCGGTTGTTCAAAAATACGTTTCCAGAACGCATTGGGATCAGGTTTAAAAGCCTTGTTTATCACAGCCACGGCGTAATCACGCTCATTATCGCCAAAGGCTTTGTAATCCTCGAAAAACCCCTGTTTGTTGACAAAAAAACGGGTGAGAAAATCAAAAGGAGCGTATTCCGAGAGTAACCGGTTGACCAGCATGGCGTCGCGGTGGCGCGGATCGGCGCGCATGATCATGAGCTTTTGCGCCGCCGGGGCTTTTTCCAGCTTGTGGACGGTGTTGTTCATCAGGGCTTTTTGCGCCTTGTTCAAAAAGGCGAAAATACTGTTTTTAGCGATCTTGTCATAATTCTCCTGCACCCAGCGGTGTTGTTTGCGCTCATCCATCAGACGCAAATCAAGCTCGGGCTCAAGCGCGGCGATCTGAAGGACGGTAAAGATCGTAGAGCGCCGTTTTACCAGACCGGAACGTTTGAGCCATTTCATCTCCAGTTTCCCGGCCCGTCCGCTGGCGCGTAGAAAATCAAGAACCTCATCGGCATCCTGGCGTGAAATATAGCGCAGGAGGTCCTTGTTTTTCTTGGCAAATTCAGGCGATTTGCCGCTGCCGATGACAACCGGAACGCCGTCCTCCTCGCGGAAAATATAAATGCCGCCAAAATGACTGGTCCAGAATGAGGGGATCTGGAAACGGGTATGGCGCGGCGTGAGATTGTTGTAGCGCACATCGCCCACAAGGCGGGAAAGCTCGAGTATCTCGTTGATCAGCTCCGCGTCCTGCCAAGAATCCTCGCGGCTGTAAAACACATCAATCCGGGTTTTGAGCCGCTGCGCCTGTTCCAGAAGATTGCCGCCGGTTCGCAGTTGAAACTCGACCTGACGGATCGATAATATATCCTCGATGCTGTTGACCCGCCAGGTCTGGTCCTCGATCTCGCCAAAAACCACGTCTTTCAGCGTCAGCAAGCGCAGGCTCTCGGCGTTCTGGCGGTAAAACGCCTGCATCAGTTCGGTGGTCGAGGAAAGCTGCGGCGCGATGACGGGCAGGGTTTCCTGCGCCGGGGAGAGAATGATAAAGCGCTGGTTGATACCAAACGGGTCGAGATAATGCTCATCATTCAGATCACCGGCAATTTCGGGCGAGAACCCGGCCGCGTCCACCACAAAGGCGGCACGCTTTGTTTCGGGCAGGCCAAAGGCGCTCAACGCCAGATTATAGCGCGCCACCATATGGGGCTGATCCACATGGTACATGGCGTTGTAGATGAGGCGGTTCTCGATCAGACGTTCCATTGTCCCGCTTCCTTCAGGAACGCGATTTCGGCCGCGGCGCGTTCGCGCACCCGCTGGTCGCGCACATAATTCCCGACCGCCGCGGCATCGGATTTATCGGTATAGCGGAACTCGGAATCGGCATAGCGGTTGATCTCCTGCATGATCATGTCCATCGTGACCGGCATCTGCAATTGAGCAATCATATCGCGCTTTTCATCATATGAGCGATGCAGGAAAGTTTCGGGTTTTTCAAACCATTCATCGGGAAGCTCGAAATTCATCGCCCGCATCTTCACCGCATCGGTGATGTTCTTCACCGCGCGGCCGGTAAGGCGCGGTTCGGCCTGTTTGATGGCATGCAGGTAAAGGCCGATATCTTTCAAATTCTTGGGCTCGCCATAAGTATCGACATAACGGTCAAATATTTTGATCAGCCCTTCTTCTTGCGGCTTTGAGTGCTGCTCATAGGCGGTGCTGACGGCGCGTTTGATCTCCTGAGTGGCGTAAAGCCGGTGCTGGCCCAGATCGATATTGTGGTTCGAGCCCAGCAGCAGGGCGAAGATATCGATATAATCCTCTTCAGTTTGCGGCCCATCCACCAGCCAGCGGGCCCCGGCGCGCTGGCGCAGGGCGTCATCGACATTTTCCGGGTAATTGGAAAACATGCCGAATGAGCAATTGCCGCGCACAACGGTGCCGGCGCCGGCAAAACTTTCCATCAAAACCGCCGTGATCTCCTGCTGGCCGGCGGAGGCCTTGTCATCGGAGCGCCTTGCGGCGATCTGGTCGATATCGTCCACGGTGCCAAAACCGATCACGCGCGGGTCCATGACATTGGTGACGAACTGCTTGCAGTTCTGGCCCGACTTGCCCTGATAGGAGCTGATCTGGTCAACACCGAAATTTTCATAATGGAATGTGTATCCGGCCATCTGGCAGTAATCATTCACCAGTCCGGCGATCATCTGGATCAAGATGGTCTTGCCGGTGCCGGGCGCGCCATCGCCGATGAAGGTGAACAAAAAACCGCCAAGCTCCACAAACGGGTTCATCTGGCGGTCAAAATCATAGGCCATGAGCATTTTGGCCAGACGAATAGCCTGATATTTGGCGATGTGATTGCCGATAATCTCGTTGGGTTTTTTAAAATTCATCACCAGCGGCCGGGAGCGGCCGCGCTCGCGCAGATCAAAACCGTTAAGCTCGAAATCATCCGCATCGAGCCGGATATGAACATTTTCAAAATTGCCCAAAGCCTCAAAGCGGCCCTTGCGCGAAATCAGCGCCGTGATCAGCGCCTGCATGCTCATCCGGGCGCGGGCCATCAGAAGAGTGTCGTCCGGTGCGCCGGAAATGGCGCTGTCGAGCCCGTAGATAAGATGTTTCAGGCCCTCATGGGGGCTTTCAAAGCTGAAATGGGGCCCGGGCGCTTCAAAGCCGGAATCCTCGCCCGCCTCCAGGGTTTGCAACAGATAGCTGGCGGCGGTGAACTGGACGACGAAACTCGCGGCGCTCATCAGTTTGTGAAACCTTGCGGCTTTTTCGCCCTGCAATGGCGAGGAGCGGTTTTCCGCCTCCAGGGCCTCAAGCTCGCTCTGGCGGGCAAAGACATCGCGCACCGCCAGCGCCACCGCCAGGGCGCGGCGCAGACGGTAGAGCAGATTGTGCTGCGGGATGGAGAGCAGGGCATCGCCTTCGTTCATATCGGCGATGGTCTGGGAGATATTGACCTTGCGGGCGCTGCGCGAAGGGGCGCTGGAGATTGTGGAGACAAAACGCCGCCGGGTTCCGGCAAGGGGGGTCGAGGAACCTGCATCCTTGGCCCTGATCAGGACCGAGACCCGTTCGATCATCGCGTTGGCGGTGGAATTGTATTTGGCTATATCGCTTTCGCGCAAAGTTGTCAGTCCGGTATCCATGAATTTCACTCACACATGTCTGAGAATATGCTCACCGCTGGCGATGTAGCATTGATAATCGCTGAAAATCTTGTCCGCGCCCTCGACGGCATAGGCTTTTTGATACACCTCATGCGGGATCAGGGCATGACGGGCGGTGGCGCTCACCCCCTGCTGCACGGCGTCGGGGTCTTCGGTGTTGATATAGTACACTTCCTTGGGCACCGAGGCGCCCCAGATGCCGTTTTTGGCGGCGACCTCTTCCCTGGAATAAAGCTCCTGCAAGGTCCAGGTCAGCACCCAGTTGTTGGCAATATCCTTGACCGAGGCGAGCACGTCATCAAGCCTTTTATCATTTTCCGTCAGCCCGCCGATGCTGAGCGGCCCGAGGATAAAGCGGCGAAGTTGCTTGGGGTGAAGGGTGGGAAAATCGCGGTCCATGGCGGTGGCGATCGTGGTCAGGTTCAGTGAGTATTGCGAATTGGCGCTGATGAATTTTTCAAAATCCACCGCCAGCTTGCGGTTTGGCAATCCGGGACCGAGATAATCCTCTTCAACTCTGGTTTTGCCCCAGGGGCCAGATTTGCGCTCCACCGGCCGGGGGGCTTCAAAGGAAGAATCCTCGATCACCGCCATATAGATCATCGGCAGGTTGGAGCTGCCGTCATAACAGGCCCAGTGCACAACGTAAAACGGGCGTTTGGAGCGCGGGTTATAAGAGTGCCTTATGGTTTTGCAGATGGTTTGGCTTTTGAATGTCGGGGCTTTTTTCAGCGCCTGATAGTAAAGCCGCTCGCCCATGGTCTTTTGCAGGGCATGGGGGAACTTCTTGTTTTTAAGCATATGCTCGACCATCTCGTCGCGAATCTGGTCGGGCTTTGGCAGATCGCCGAGCTTGTCGGCAAGTTTCTTGCGGTCGTTTTCAAGCTGGAGAACATGGCGGAACAGCGGAAAGCCGGAATCGGAGGTATCGATCCGGAAGGCATCGGCAAACCAGGCATTGAGCCGCCAGCAGTCAAAAGCGTGCCGCAACGGAGTTACGTGCCCCTTCACCGTTTCATAGATCAGGTTATGGCGTTTGACCCAGATGCCTTCGGTCTCGAAAATCCGCTCCAGCGCGCCAAAGGCAAGCTCGACGGAGGAAAAATAGCTCTGTATTGTTTCTGGCGGCGCGCCCATGGACTTAAGGCCCCTAGCCCGCGTAATCCGATTTTTCATGCGCTTCCATAACCTGCGCGAAGCGGCGCGCAAAAGCATCATCGGCGAGCTGCTTGCGGCGCTGGATTTCCTGCGTGCTTTGCATGTTCTTGCCGTGCAGCTCCAGCAGATCGGCGATATGGGACTGGGCGGCGGCGCCGATCCCGGCCATGGTTTCTTCCGCCGCCGTGTCCACCTTGGAGCCAAGCGTGTTGATCTGGTGCGCCACCTTTTGCTGGGCGGCGGTTTTGAGCGAATCTTCGAGGGATTTATACAGTACGACGCGCTGTTCGGTATCGATGGAGAGCTTGTTGATCAGGGTGTTTTGCGCCGCGATCTGGTTATTGAGGCTATCGACGAAAGTCTGGAACATTGAAGTGTAGCGCTCAAGGGTTTGCGAGCCGGCGAGAAGTTCTTGCTCCTTGGCCTGGGCCTCATTGTATCTTGTCGCCATCCCGGAGCGTTCGGCTTCCAGTCTGGTGCGCTCTTCCTGCGAGGTGGAGGCGGCGATCTGGTTTTCAATATCGAGCAGCATGGGGTTAAGCTCCTCGATATTGTCCTGGGTGGTTTTCAGCTCGCTGATCACCTGCTCGCGCCGGTCGATGACCTTCTTGAGGCCGGTTTCGGCATTTTCATAGCGTTGCAGCAGCACCGCTTTCTGGTCATTGAGGATATTGACGATGACATCGGATTTGGCGAGCAAATCCTGCAAATTCCCCGCCAGCGAGGTGCTTCTGACCCGGTCATTCTGCATCGCCTGAGCCTTCTTGCGCGAGAAAATCCCCACCAGTTTTTCCGACAGGGTGAAGGTCCGCATATTCTTGAACTCGGCGCCGAAACTGTCGGTGACATCCTCCAGCGAGATAATCAGATCGGCGATATTGGCCTCCATCAC
>CAZIVB010000029.1:0-16679 GCA_964542565.1 uncultured Hyphomicrobiales bacterium
ATTGTTATCCTGTGGGTGGCCGGGTGGGGGTGCGGGCCGGTGCCGATTAAACGTCAAAGACTCTGGCCATGGCACAGGTTGGCCCATTAATTTCATCATATATTTTGCAAAAAATATATGATGAATATGAATCTATGTTGATTTACCGTGGGTATCGTGCTTGAGTTACAATGGCGGTTTGCCGGTCCTCATGGCAAAACGTCTTTACCAACCGTAGGGAGAGAAAAATGTTTCGCAAATTACTAATGACCGCCGCGGCGGTTGCCGTTATGACCGGCACGGCATTTGCCGGTGAGTATCCGGAAAGAGAAGTTCTGGGCGTTGTCATGTGGGGTGCAGGCGGCGCCACCGACACTGTGGCGCGGGCCGTGAACCCGGCCGCTCAGGAGGCGCTTGGCAAGCCGATAATTGTGCTCAACAAATCCGGCGGCGCCGGGGCGATTTCGGTGGCTTTCGTCAATGCCGCCCCTTCAGATGGCTATACAATCTTGTATGGCGCTGAAAATCCGCAACTGCATCCGGTCATGGGTGTGAGCAAGCTTGATTACGCAAGTTTTTATCCGGTCAATATTCTGGGTCGCGGCGTTGCCGTGATCGCGGTTACCAGCGGCTCCAAATACAAGACAATGGCGGATCTTCTGGCCGATATCAAAGCCAATCCCGGCAAGGTCAAGATGGGCTCGACCGGCCCCGGCGGCCTGCCCAGCACCATCGCCGCATTGGTGAAAAATGCCGTTGCCTTTGATGTGACCGCCATTCCCTTCGGCGGCGAAGGCCCGGGTCTTACCGCCATGCTGGGCGGTGAAGTGGACTTCATGCCCTCGGGGATTTCAGCCGCCGCGGAGCATGTAAAAGCCGGTAAGATGCGGGTTCTGGCCGTGGTCAACCCGACACCGGTTGCCACTTTACCCGGTGTTCCGGCAATCACCGACGCCATCCCGCAAATGGCGAAATTCCTGCCATGGGGTCCGTTTTACGGTGTCTTTGTCAAGGGCGATACGCCCGACAACGTAAAAGCCAAACTGGTTGCCGCCTTTGATACAGCGGCCAAAAGCAAGGCCTTTACCACATTGATGGCGAATCGCGGTAATGTCGTGATGAATATTTCCGGCGATGAAGCCAAGACCTTCCTGAAAAAATGGCAACAGGTTACCGTCTGGGCGCTTCAGGACACCGGAGCCGCCAAGGTCAGCCCGGAAAAACTCGGCATTCCGCGCCCCTGAGCAAAACCAAAAAATATACCTGGTCCGGTGAAGCGCCGGACCAGGTCCTTTGTTGAAATGGAGCACCGCGATGGCTATATCGCGCCGCCGCCGCCCCGGCGAGCTGACCTTCGTCTTTATCCTTGCCGGGTTCAGTGCGGCGGCCCTCTGGCAGGCCTATCTTATTTCCGGCTTCTCGGGGCTGTCGAAACCCGGGGTTTTTCCGATGCTGGCGGCGGTAACAATGCTGGTTTCAGGCCTGTTTATTATCGCCGATACATTTAAGGCCGGAGCGGTCCGGAGCGACAACGGGCTTTCCATATTTACCCGCTTTGTGCACGATGTCACGCCGCTGCGTTTTATGGTCATGCTGGTGATCGTGGCGGCCTATCTGTTCTCCATGCCCTGGCTCGGTTTTGTTGTTTCTTCCGGCTTGTTTCTGCTGGTTTCATTTTTGTATTTGTGGCGCAAAAGCTTCTGGGTTTCGCTGCTGCTGGCGATCACCGCTCTGGGCGCGGTCTATCTGATTTTCCGCATTGCCTTTCAGGTGGTTTTACCCCGCGGCGCCCTGATCCCGCCGGGGATATTCTGACATGCTGGAATTTCTCAATTATCTGGCGCTTTCCTGGCTCGACCCGCAATTATTGTTTCTGACCGCTGTCGGCACGCTGGCGGGAATTTATGTCGGCGCCATTCCCGGCCTTTCGGTCACTATGGCAACCTCGATCCTGATCTCCTTTACCTTCAAATGGGATGTCAACAGCGCTCTTGCCCTGATCGCCGGTGTGTTTGTGGGCGGGGTTTATGGCGGCGGGCGCACCGCCATCCTGCTCAATATCCCGGGCGCTCCGAGCGCGATTGCAACGGCGATTGAAGGCTATCCGATGGCCAAGCGCGGCGAGGCCGGCGAAGCGATCGGCCTGACGACGGTAATGAGCGTCTTTGGCGGCATTATCGGCATTTTCGCGCTGGCGCTGTTTGCCCCGGTCATTTCCCAGTTCGCGTTGATGTTCAATTCGCGCGATTATCTGTTGCTGGGGCTGATCGGCATCTTGCTGGTGGGGACGCTTTCGGGCGAAAGCTTCGCCAAGGGCGTCTTTGCCGGCGGCCTTGGCGTTTTGATCGGCATGGTCGGGCTTGACCCGATGACCGCCGAGGGGCGTTTTACCTTCGGCACCATCTCGCTGATGGGCGGCATTCCCTATATTGTGGCCATGATCGGTTTTTTTGGCGTGGCGGAGGCGTTTGTGCAACTGCAAACCCTTGATATTCCGGCGGTCAAACAAAAGATTGACCGGATTGTTCCCAAATTTTCCGATGTGAAGCGGTTTTTCAAAGTCGCCATTCGCGCATCGGGCATTGGCACGATTATTGGCGCCCTGCCGGGAACCGGCGGCGATATTGCCGCCTTGCTGGCCTATGATGATGCAAGGCGAAGCACCAAAAACCCGCAAGTGCCGTTTGGCAAAGGCGCCAAGGAGGGGCTCATTGCGCCCGAAGTCGCCAATAATGCCGCCGTTGGCGGCGCTTTTATTCCCATGCTGACGCTTGGCATTCCCGGCGATGCGGTCACAGCGGTGATCATCGGCGCGCTGTTTATTCACGGGCTCAAACCGGGCCCGCTATTGCTGGTGGAAACGCCGCATCTTTTCTGGTTCACAGTGGGCAATCTGGCGCTGGCGAATGTCTTCTTGCTGATTTTCGGGCTGACCGGCATCAAGGTGTTCACCAAAATTGTGGAATGCCCGAAAGCGATTTTAATGCCGCTGATCATCATCCTGTCGGCGGTGGGTTCCTATGCGATCCAGAACGACCCGACCCATATTTACTGGATGCTGGTCTTCGGCATTATCGGCTATTTCATGAAAACCTACGGATTTCAGGTCGGGCCGGTGATCCTCGGCGTCATTCTGGGGCCGATGATGGATGCCAATTACCGCCGGGCAATGATCGGGGCGCGCGGGGATATAGGTGAATTCTTGTGGAATTTTGTCTCGCATCCGATATCACTGGTCCTCTCGGTAAGCTTTATCCTGATGCTGTTGTCGCAAACGCCTCTATGGCCATGGATCAAATCAAGACGGGCCCGCAAAGCCGGTGAAAAATCCTCACAGGAGACCAGAAGATGAAAACATCAATAGCAACGGCTTCGCTGGCCGGAACTTTTGAGGAAAAACTGGCCGCGATTGCCAAAGCCGGTTTCAACGGCATCGAGATTTTCGAGCAGGACATTATCGGTTTTGAAGGCAGCCCGCGCGAGGCCGGAAAGCTGGTGCGCGATTTCGGGCTTGATATCACGCTGTTTCAGTCCTTTCATAATTTTGAGGGTCTGCCCGATGCCCAGCGCGCCCATGCATTTGACCGGGCAATGCGGAAATTTGACCTCATGGGCGAGTTGCAAACCGATCTGCTGCTGGTTGGCTCTTCGGTGTCCGGTGACGCTCTGGGCGATAGGGACCGCATTGCGGCGGATTTTCATGAACTGGCCGAGCGGGCGCAACAACGCTCAATCCGCATCGCCTATATGGGGCTGGCATGGGCCGCGCATGTCACCGATCATATTGGCGCCTGGGAAATCGTCCGCAAGGCGGATAATCCGGCAATCGGGCTTGGCCTGAACAGCTTTCACGCCCTGGCGGGAAAATCCGCGCCCTTCTCGATTGAGGCCATTCCCGGCGAGCGGATTTTTGTGGTCCAGCTAGCCGATGCGCCGTCCATTGATATGGATTTGCGTTATCTGTCGCGCCATTTCGGCGCGATGCCGGGGCAGGGCGATCTGGATCTGGTTCAATTCATGCGCCAGGTCGCGGCCACCGGCTATTCAGGGCCGCTATCGCTGCATGTCACCAATGACAAATTCACCAGCGGCAACCCGAAATCCATCGCCGTGGACGGCTACCGGTCCTTGCTAAATCTTGCCGATCAGGTCAAGCGGGTGGAACCGGCCCTCGCCATTTGCGTGCCAGAATTGCCGGACCGGGCAAAAGCCTATAATTTTGAATTTGTCGAGTTTACCTCCAATGACAAAAACGAGGCGCGCATCATCGGCACCATGCTGCACGCCATGGGGTTTCGCTTTGCCGGGCACCATATTTCCAAGGCCGTCGGATTGTGGCGCCAGGGCGATATCAATATCGTCATCAACACCGAAAGCGAAGGCTATGCCTATTCGGCCTATATCATGCACGGGACATCAATCTGCGATATCGGCATCCGGGTGGACGATGCTCTGGCGACCCTGCACCGCGCCCGGGCCATGGGCGCCCGCTCATTCCATCAACCGGTCGGGGCGGATGAACTCAATATTCCGGCCATTCGCGGTGTCGGCGGCAGCTTGTTGCATTTCATTGATGCAAAGAGCGATCTGGCGCGGGTGTGGGAAATAGAATTTAGACCGCAAACCACCGATAATCCCCCCGAAGACGCCGGATTGCTGAACATTGACCATATTGCCCAGACGATGAATTATGAGGAAATGCTGAGCTGGACCCTGTTTTACACATCTATTTTCCAGTGCACCAAATCCTCGATGGTCGATGTTACCGACCCGGCCGGTCTGGTGCACTCCCAGGCGATTTCCGCCGCGCATGGCGATGTGCGCATAACCCTGAACGGTTCCGAAACCCACCGGACATTTGCCGGCCAGTTTCTGGCGGATAATTTTGGCGCGCCGGTGCAGCATGTGGCGCTGGCAACCGATGATATTTTCCATGCCGCGGCCACAATGGCCGGGAACGGTTTCGAGAGTCTCGAAATCCCGGCCAATTATTATGATGATCTCAGGGCCCGCTTTGATCTCGACGAGGCGCTGATCGAGAAAATGAAATCGGCAAATATTCTTTATGACCGTGATGATGGCGGTGAGTATTTTCAATTTTACAGTCAGCCGTTCTTCAGCGGATTTTTCTTTGAAATCCTGCAACGCAAGGGCAACTACAAGGGATTTGGCGCCCGCAATGCCAGAATCAGAATCGCGGCGCAAAAGAAAAATCAAAGAATGACGGGTTTGCCGCGCAATTGAGTGTTGCGTTTCCTCAAGAGCAGGGGGTGTTCCATGCCTGAAAGCCGGACGAGCAGCAACAACAGCAAGGCAAAGCCGGTCTTGCAGGCCGGACTTATCGGCAACGGAATTGCCGCGTCCCTGACCCCGGCGATGCATGAGGCCGAAGGCTGCGAGCTGGGGCTGGATTATACCTACCGGTTTATCGATACCGGCAGCGATGAGTTCAGGGGCCAAAGCCTGGCGCAGCTCGTTGATATGGCCGAAAGCAACAATTACGCCGGTGTGAACATTACCTATCCCTACAAGGCGGAAATCTTGCAATATGCCGGTGAATTATCCGCAAATGTTCAGGCTCTGGGGGCGGCCAACACCGTGGT
The DNA here is from genome assembly GCA_964542565.1 of uncultured Hyphomicrobiales bacterium. Classification (GTDB taxonomy): domain Bacteria; phylum Pseudomonadota; class Alphaproteobacteria; order Rhizobiales; family BM303; genus BM303. Next base: position 5,583 of record CAZIVB010000029.1, read on the forward strand.
GTTCGCCAATGGAAAAAGAATTGCCCACAGCACGGATTACAGCGGTTTTTCCAAAAGCCTTGAGCGTGACATGGCGCGGTGGGAGAAAAACAGGGTTTTGCTTGTCGGCGCCGGCGGCGGCGGCTCCGCGGTTGCCTTTGCGCTCGCGGACTGGGGCGTTGAGGAATTGCTGATCTACGATATTGATGCCGGTCACAGCCGGGCATTGAGCGGGCGGCTTGGCGAGCACCGGCCGCAATTATTGACCCGCCTGTTGCCGGGTCTGGATAAAGCCGCTCTTGCCGGGGTGAGCGGAATTGTCAACGCCACGCCAATGGGCATGGCCAAACATCCCGGCACGGCGATTGCGGCGGATTTGCTTTTGCCCGCTATGTGGGTTGCCGATATTGTCTATTTCCCGCTGGAAACCGAGCTTCTGGCCACCGCCAGGGCGGTGGGTTGCAAAACCATGGACGGGTCAGGCATGGCGGTTTTTCAGGCGGTGCATGCCTTTGAGCTGTTTAGCGGTCTCAAGGCCGACCCGGACCGGTTCGTGAAACAATTCAAACGATTGACAGCAACCGATGCCCTTTGAAAACTCCGGAGGATAAAATGGCCGAAAAAACCGACAGTGAAGATATCCGCGCCTGGTGGCGCACCTCGATCATCGATATGGCGCCGGGCCGGATTGAGTTTCGCGGCGAACCCATTCAGGACCTGATCGGCACTATGAGTTTCGCCCAAATGATCTGGTTCATGGTTCTGGGCGAAAGGCCAAGCGAGGCCGAGGCCGCCCTGCTGGAATGCGCCCTGGTGGCGGCGGTTGATCACGGCCCCCAGGCGCCATCAATTGCCGCCTCGCGCATGGCGGCAACCTGCGGCGTGGGGATCAATAATGTCATGGCGACCGGGCTCAACATGCTGGGCGATGTGCATGGCGGCGCCGGTGAGCAATGCGTTGAGCTTTATTATGATATCGACAGCCGGATGAGGGCCGGTGATGAGCTTGAAAAAGCGGTTGCGGCAGGCATTGACGCCTGGTGCGAGATTCACGGCAAGATCGTATCGGGTTTTGGCCACCGGTTCCACAAGCCGGTTGACCCGCGCTCGCCGCGGCTGATGCAGATGGTGCGCGAGGCGGCGGCGGCCGGTACGGTTGGCGGGCGCTTTGTCATTATCGGCGAGGCGGTGGTGCGCGAACTTGCAAGGCGCAAGGGCGGGCGCAAAATCCCGATGAATATCGATGGCGCCACCGCGGTGATATTCGCCGAGCTGGGCTTTCCGCCGCCTCTGGCGCGCGGCGTGTTCTGCCTGTCGCGCGCGGTCGGCATTCTGGCGCATGGCTGGGAACAGATGCAACAGGGCGGCCGCAACAAAGGCCCGATGCCAACGCGGTTTCTGCCGTTATACGAGCCAAAATAGGCCCGCCCCCGCATCTTGCTGTTTTTTTTAAAATTTCCCTGACGGCTCTGCCGCGCCCGGTCGGCCGGCAATCCGCATATATAATTTCATGCACAAGGACCATAAATTACCTGATCAAAAATGATATAGCTGTTGATTGGCAAAACATATGATAATATAGTTTATTTATAATATTTGCTGATTGGCCTGAGATATGCCGAAAAGCCGCCGTGCTGGTCTGATCCGGAAGGGAGCAATGCAATGTCCTTTGAATTCTCGCTGGCCCATTTGACGGTGCTGGAACTGGCGCCGATTGATTTGCTGCAAGCGGCGGAAGCCGCCGGATATGATTATTTCAGCCCGCGGCTGGTGGCGGTAACCGGTAATGAACCGCACCACCCGCTGGTACACGACAAGGCCAGATTGCGCGAGTTGACCGGCGCTCTCAAGCAGAGCCGGGTGAAGGTGAATGATGTTGAGCTTGCCAGCCTGAGGCCGCAAACCCGGCCCGAGAGTTTTCTACCCCTGTTTGAAACGGCGCAGGCGCTTTCGGCCCGGTTTGTGATCACCCAGCTTCCCGATAACGACCGCAACCGGGCGCTGGAGAAATTTCAGCATTTTTGTGAATTGGCGCGCCAGTATTCGCTGCGCCCGATGCTGGAGTTTACCTCATGGTCGCAAATCCCGGATTTCAAAGCGGCAAAACAGATGCTGGAGAAAGCGGATATGGACAATGCCGGCATATTGGTGGATGTGCTGCATGCCTCGCGCTCCCATACGGAGCCGAAGGAATTTGCCGCCGTGCCGCCATCCCGGTTCGGCTTTGTGCATCTTTGTGATGCGGCCGGACCGGTACCGGCGTCAAGAGAGGCGCAGATTTTTACCGCAAGGGAAGACCGGCTGCCGCCCGGATTGGGCGATATAGATGTGGCCGACATTTTGCGCGCTCTTCCGGTCATTCCCTACTCGCTGGAAATCCCCAATTCCAGGGTCAAGCAGATGATGGGAGCCGGCAATTATGCAGCCTATTGCCTTGATAAAACCAGGGAGTATCTTGAATTGAATTTGTCCCGGTTTCAGGTGGCCGGATAGACTGCGGGAAACGGGCTTTGGTCCAGGGGAAAACCGTAATGGCAAGGGTGGATTATGCAACGTGAAGTGACAGCGCAAGAACGCGAACAGGTCAGGGAACTTGTTGCCAGCGCCCGACGGGCGATGGCGCAAGTGGAAGATTACGATCAGGAACGGCTCGACAGATTGTGCCAGGCGATCGGCTGGGCCAGTTCAAATGAAATTACCTTTACCCGTCTGGCGCAGATGGGCGTCGATGAAAGCGGCATTGGCGACCGGCAAGGGCGTCCCGGCAAGCGCTTTAAAATCCACGGTGTGCTCCGCGATGCGCTGCGCCAGAAAAGCGTCGGCATAGTTGAAGAAGATACCGCCAGGGGCATTGTCAAATATGCCAAGCCCGCCGGTGTCATCGCCTCGCTGATCCCGATGACAAATCCGGCCCTGACACCGCCGGTGACCGGTATTTATGCCGCCAAGGCGCGCGATGCGGTAATCTTTTCGCCGCATCCGCGAACCCGCAAGACAACGGCGGAAACGGTTGAGGTCATGCGCCGGGCCTGTGTCCGCCTCGGCGCGCCGGCGGATTTGTTCCAGGCGGTTAAAAACCCGTCCATCCCCCTGACCAAAGAACTGATGGCGCAGTGCGATCTCACCATGGCGACCGGTGGCAAGCCGATGGTCAAATCGGCCTACAGCTCGGGCAAGCCCGCTTACGGGGTCGGGGCCGGAAACTCGACAATCGTGATTGACGCCACGGCGGATATTGCCATTGCCGCGCGCAACACCCGGCTGAGCAAAACATCGGATTTTGGCTCCGGCTGTTCAGCCGACGGCAATATCATCATTGAAAAATCGATCTATGATGAACTCGTCAGGGCCCTGATCGATGAGGGCGGCTATTTGTGTGATGAAGACCAAAAAGCGCGGGTGGAAAAGGTCATGTGGGATGAAAACGGCCGCAGAACCTTCCCGACCATTGCCTGCCCGCCGCAACAGATCGCAAAGGCGGCCGGGTTTGAAATCGGCGATGACCGAAAATTTCTGATGGTTGAAAATCAGGGCCTGATCGGCAAGCAGCACCGGTTTTCGGGCGAAAAACTGACCACCTTGATGGCGCTGTACTGGTTTGAGGATTTTGACGACGCCCTCGATATCGTCCGCGCCATCTATAAAGTGGGCGGCACGGGGCATTCTTGCGGCATATATTCGCATGATGACGCCCATATCGACGCGCTGGCCAAAGTGGCGCCGGTCAGCCGGATGATGGTGCGCCAGCCGCAATCCAAAGCCAATGCCGGTTCCTTCACCAACGGCATGCCGATGACATCAAGTCTTGGCTGCGGCGTCTGGGGCGGCAATATCACCAATGAGAATATATCGCTCAAACATTACCTGAACACCACCTGGGTCTCGCGCCCGATTGCCGAGGACCGGCCGTCCGAACCCGAATTGTTCGGTGAGTTTTACGGCACTGAAGTTGACTGACCCTGTTTCGAGGCAAGAATGAAAACCGTATCTGAGCATCTGGTAAAATATTTTGAAGATCGCGGCATAAAGCACATCTTTGGTTTGTGCGGCCATACCAATATCGCGCTGCTCTCGGCGCTGGAGCCAAGCCCGATTGATTTTATCACGGTGCGCCATGAACAAATCGCGGCCCATGCCGCTGACGCCTATGCGCGGGTAACGCGAAAGGCCTCTGTATTGCTGACCCATTTGAGCCCCGGCCTGACCAATGCCGCGACAGGGGTCGCCAATGCGGCGCTGGACTGCATTCCCATGGTGGTGATCGCCGGGGATGTTCCTGCCCATTATTACGGCAAGCATCCGCATCAGGAAGTCAATCTGCACGCCGATGCCTCGCAATATGAAATTTACCGCCCGTTTGTCAAACGCGCCTGGCGGGTGGACAGGGCCGAGCTGTTGCCGGAAATCATGCAAAAGGCGTTTCAGCTGGCTGAAAGCGGCCAGCCGGGTCCGGTTCTGGTCAATGTGCCGATGGATGTTTTTTCAAAGCCCGTCGATGCGGCGCTCTTTGAACGGCTGCAAACCGGTCATACGCCTTTGCGAAAACCCTCAATTGATGCGGAAACCGCCCGGGCGATCATTGAAGCGCTGGGCGCGGCCTCGGCGCCGGTTTTATATATTGGCGGCGGCATTGTGCTGGCGGATGCGGCGGATGAATTGCGTGAATTTGTTGATCACATGCAAATCCCGGTGGCGCACAGCCTGATGGGCAAGGGGGCGCTGCGCGATGATCATCCGCTGGTTTTGGGGATGACCGGGTTCTGGGGCACGCAGCTTGTAAACCGGAGCTGTTTGCAGGCGAGCCATATTCTTGCCATCGGCACCCGTTTCAAGGAGGCCGATTGCAGTTCGTGGTATGAGGACTACACTTTTAATATCCCGCCAACGCGGCTGATGCATATCGATATTGAGCCGAGCGAAATCGGGCGCAATTATCCAACCGAAATCGGCGTTGTCGCGGATGCCGGATCGGCCTTGCGGGTGCTAAACAAGCTGGCGCGGGAGATTTATCCCGATGGCTTTGAGCGCCCCGGTGTAATTGCCAAAATCGCGGAATGGCGCCAGCGGTTCAAACAAGAAAACCGCGCCATGGCGACAAGCAACGCCTTCCCGATGATGCCGGAGCGCATTCTGGCTGATACCCGCGCGGTTTTGCCCGAAGACGCGATTATCACCACCGATGTCGGCTGGAACAAGAACGGGGTTGGTCAGCAATTTGATATTCTGGAACCGGGCAGCGTGCTTATTCCCGGCGGCTTTGCCACTATGGGCTTTGGTCCTTCCGCCGCCCTCGGGGCAAAAATCGCCAGACCGGACAAGGTGGTGATCTCGCTGGTCGGCGATGGCGGTTTCGGTCAAAATCCGTCGGTTCTGGCAACCGCCGTCGAACGCGGGCTGGGTGTGGTCTGGATCGTGATGAACAACAATGCGTTCGGCACCATTGCCGGCTTGCAAAAAGCGCATTTCGAGCTGAATTACGGCACCACTTTTCCCGGCAGGATCGGCGAAGAAAATCTGGCGCCGGATTACGCCGCCATCGCGCGCGCCTATGGCGCGGATGGCGTACGCATCGGCTCGGCGGCCGAATTGCGCCCGGCACTGGAAAAAGCCATTGCCTCGGGCCGGCCGACGGTTCTGGATGTGGCGATGATCAACAATCCGACACCGACCAGCGGTCACTGGAATATTCTGGATATCTACTCGCCGGACAAGACTATTTCCCATGTTCCAACCTGAACAATCCAACACCGGCAACAAAACCAACGGCAAGAGCGATATTGAATATCCTGCCGGTCAGGGCGGTTTTATTGTTGGTTCAGCCAAATTCCGCCGCATCAAAGACATATTCGCGGTTGCAAAACTGGCAATTGACGCTGATGGACCCATCATCCTTGATCATGGCGGCGCGTTCCGCGGCGCTGAAATGGGCCAGCATGTCATGCACCCGCGCTTTTGAGCAGCCGCAATGGGCTTGCAGGGGCAGGGGCGCAAACACCTTGACCCCCTCTTCGTGAAACAGCCGGTAGAGCAGATGTTCGGGAGGCAGTTGCGGGTCGAGCAATTCATGCGCCTGGGTGGTGTCTTGCAACATGCAGACCCGCCGCCAGTCCTCGGCGCTTGTTTCACCCGGAGCCGCATCGCCCGGCATATGCTGGATCAAAATCCCGCCCGCCCGCCAGGCGCTTTTCGCGCCGGTAAGGATGGGGCCGGCGGCAAGCTTTATCCGGGTCGGAATTTGCTCGGAGCGTTCAAAATAGCTATGGGCCGCCTCGGTAAGATCATCGCTTGTCAGCTCGACAACCCCCTGATAGCGCTCCATTTGCGCGCCCTGATCTATGGTAAGCGCCAGATGTCCCTTGCCGAGCAACGCGGCGTTTTCAAAGCCGCTTTTCGGCTCGTCAAAGCGGGCATAACCGCGCAAATCCCCCGGGGTGGTAAAATCCGCCACCATCATGTTCAGAGGGCCATCGGAGCGGGTTTGCAAAATCAGTTTGCCGTCAAATTTCAGGCTGGCGCCAAGAAGGGCGGTTAAAGCGATCGTCTCGCCAAGCTTGGCGGCGATGGGCTCGGGGTAATCATGGCCGCCAAGAATAGCGCTGATCGCGGGCCCGAGCCGCACCAGCTTGCCGCGCACATTGGCCCCCTCAAGCGCAAAGGGCAGAACACTATCCTCGCTCATGAGGCCGCGAACACCCAGGCCAGCACGCCCTTTTGCGCATGCAGCCGGTTTTCCGCCTCATCGAACACCACCGATTGCGGCCCGTCGATCACCTCTGCTGTCACCTCCTCGCCGCGATGCGCCGGCAGGCAGTGCATGAAAATCGCATCTTTCTTCGCCGCCTTCATCAGCGCCGCGTTCACCTGATAAGCTTTGAGCTGATTATGCCGGTTGGCGGCGTCCGTATCGCCCATGGACACCCAGGTATCGGCCACAACGCAGTCCGAGCCGTCGGCCGCCTCATAAGGATCATCCACAAGCTGCACCCGCGCCCCCTCGCGCTTTGCCCGCTGCATTACATCCGCCGGGGGCTGAAGTTCGGGCGGGCAGGCCAGACGCAGCTCAAAATCAAATTTCGCCGCCGCCTCGATCCAGGAAACAGCAACATTGTTGCCATCGCCGCTCCAGGTGATGACCTTGTTTTTGATCGGGCCCTTATGCTCCTCGAAGGTGAGGATATCGGCCATGATCTGGCAAGGATGCGAGCGGTCCGTCAGACCGTTGATCACCGGTACACTGGCATATTCGGCCAGTTCCAGAATCTGGTCATGGTCAGAAGTGCGGATCATGATGGCATCGACATAGCGCGAGAGCACTCTTGCCGTATCGGCGACGCTCTCGCCGCGGCCCAGTTGCATGTCCTGCCCCTGCAAGACGATCGTCTCGCCGCCAAGCTCGCGCATGCCCACATCGAACGAGACCCGGGTGCGGGTCGAGGCTTTTTCAAAGATCATCGCCAGAATCCTGCCCTTGAGCCGCTGCGGCGTGCCTTGCTCCTGGCGCTGTTTTTTGATGTGGGCCGAATCCTCGATGATGCCGCGCAGGGTCGCGGCGTCACAATCGGCAATATCAAGAAAATGTCTCGGCTTTGCGCTCATGATTCAGGCTCCTTTTCCATCGCGGCGGTCAGCTTTTCGCAAGCCTTGCCGATTTTCCCCGCCGCCTCGCCGATATGTTCCGGCGTGATAATCAGCGGCGGCAGCAGGCGCACGACGTTCTCGCCCGCCCCGATCAGCAATAATCCCTCATCAAGACAGGCCGAAACAAGCTCGCTATTGGGAATCTTGCATTTAAGCCCCAGCATCAGCCCTTCACCGCGTATCTCTTCAATGACTTCAGGGTAACTATCGCAAATCTGCGCCAGTTGCTGCTTGAGCCGCAAGGACATATCGCGCACATGTTCAAGAAAACCTTCCCCAAGCACAACGTCAAGAACCGCATTCCCCACCGCCATCGCCAGCGGATTGCCGCCGAATGTGGAGCCGTGAACCCCCGCAACCATGCCCCTTGCGGCATTTTGCGTCGCCAGGCAGGCCCCGAGCGGAAAGCCGCCGCCAATGCCCTTGGCGATTGCCATGATATCGGGCGTGACCCCGTAAGCCTCATAGGCAAACAGATGCCCGCTGCGCCCGATGCCCGTCTGCACCTCGTCAAGAACCAGCAGCAGCCCTTCATCATCGCACAGCTGGCGCAGCTCCTTCATAAACGGGTTCAGCGCCGTTCTGATACCGCCTTCGCCCTGTATCGGTTCAACCAGAATTCCGGCCGTTTGCGGGGTAACAGCGGCTTTTACCGCTTCAATGTCGTTAAAGGCAACCTGATCAAACCCGTCCGCCTTGGGGCCGAAACCTTCCAGATATTTCGCCTGGCCGCCCGCCGCGATAGTGGCCAGTGTGCGGCCGTGGAAGGCGCCTTCAAAGGTGATCATCCGAAACCGCTCCGGCTGCCCGCCGGCAAAGTGATAGCGCCGCGCCGTCTTGATCGCCGCCTCGAGCGCCTCGGCGCCCGAATTGGTGAAAAACACCGTATCGGCGAAACTTGCCTCAACCAGCCGCCGCGCCAGTTTTTCCTGCCCCGGGATCTGATAGAGATTGGACGTGTGCCACAATTTTGCCGCCTGCGCGCTCAATGCCTCGACCAGTTTTGGATGCGCATGACCCAGCACATTGACCGCAACCCCGCCGCCAAAATCAAGATAGGTTTTGCCGTTGGTGCAGCGCAGATAAACCCCTGTTCCTTCTTCTGGTGCAAGATCAAAGCGGGCATAGGTGGGATAAACCGGCGATATCACGAGGTTATTCCTTATTTAAGGGCATCAAAGCAAAAAGCCGCCGGAGACAGCGGCGGCAAAAATCAGGGGATATTTCTAGGCCAGGCCGCGCCGCGTGTCAATCGCGCGAAGGGCGGAACAGATAGAAGATAATCCAGACCGGCAGGATAACCACCGCCCCAAGGGCGATATGCGGCACCGCCCAGACCAGCGCCCGTCTGAGCCCATCCTTGACGTTCTGCGAGTCCAGGCCGAAATTACTGAAAATCTGCTCCGGCGTGACATTGAAATAAGACAGGGCCACGCCGACAAACAGCGATGCGATGAGAATGCGTAACAGCAAAAGCGTCAGCCTGTACATCCCCGTCAGCCCCATAAAGCTATAATCATACCTGCTTTTACCCGTATTTCAGGCAAACGCCAAGGCATTGAAGAAAAAAGCCTTGCGGGGCCTTTGCTCACGATGCCGCTTTTTTGCGCCGCCGGTCATGGTTGGGCTGATAGGCGATCGCCGCATGGTCCTTGCAATAGGGCATGGCGGTTTCGCTCTTGCGGCCGCAAAAATGAAAATTCCGGTCTCCCGGATCGCCAATCGGCCATTTGCAGGTATGCTCGTTCAGGGTCAGGATCGTGCGCCGCTCGCCAACCGGGATTTCCACCTCCCGCAAGGGGGCAGGCTCAACCTTGGCTTCGGGCTCGGGCGCGGCCTCGGGCGCGGTTTTGAGCGCCGTATTTCCCACAACAGGCATGGGGGTGCGCGGCGCGTGCGGCATCGAGGGTTTCTGCTTGACGGTTTTTGTCCGGGTTGCGCGGGTTGGCCGTCCGCGTCCCGAAAGGCCCAGCCTGTGAACCTTGCCGATGACCGCATTGCGGGTCACGCCGCCCATCCGTGTTGCAATCTGGCTGGCGCTCAAACCCTCCGCCCAGAGTTTTGTGAGCATTTCCACCCGATCATCTGTCCAAGCCATGGACTCCTCCTCTTATTGCCGTTTTTGCGCACCGGACATATCCCGTATGCACAACCCCGCCATTTTAAACCATGCAAAAATGAGATACGCTGTATATATTGTCTGTTAAACGACAAAACTACAATATGTCGTATTTAACCAGAAGCACACTACAATATGGGGCGAATCCCCCGCAAGAGTCGAAGTTAAAAAAAAGTTAGTTTTCCCCAATAAAAACGAAAAAGTGAAGACCGGACATGTCAGATTTGAATTCTTTCTACCAGCAGCCCGCCTTTCGCCGCTTTGGCCGCGTCAACTGGATCGGCGTATGGACCTTGTATATCAAGGAAGTCCGCCGTTTTGTCAAAATTCTCACCCAGACCATTCTGGCCCCGGTCACGACATCCTTGCTGTTTCTGGCCATTTTCGCCCTCGCCATGGGCCGGATCAGGGCCGATGTGGCGGGTATGCCGTTTCTGAACTTTCTCGCCCCCGGCCTGATCATGATGAGCCTGATGCAAAACGCCTTTGCCAACACCTCCTCCTCCTTGATGGTGGCCAAGGTTCAGGGCAATATCATCGATGTGCTGATGCCGCCGCTCTCCGCCGGGGAACAGACCTTTGCCTTTGCTTTTGGCGGGCTGACACGCGGCCTGGTGGTCGCGCTCGCCTGTCTGCTTGCCATGTGGATATTTGTGGATTTCCGCCTCGTTCACCCGCTGGCCATCATCTATTTTGCCTTTTCCGGCGCCCTGATGATGTCCCTGATCGGCATTCTAGGCGGTATATGGGCGGAAAAATTCGACCACATCCAGGCCCTGACGAACTTTATCATCACTCCGCTGGCCTTTTTGTCGGGGACGTTTTACTCCATCGTGCAGCTTCCCGGATTTGCGCAGAACATCGCCCGGGCCAACCCGTTCTTTTATCTGATCGATGGCTTCCGCTACGGCTTTACCGGCCATGCCGACAGCAATATCATGATCGGCGTCATTTTCACCGCCCTGCTTAACGCCGCCCTCTGGACCGCCGCCTATCAGTTGTTTCGCTCGGGCTACAAGCTCAAGGCGTGAGGGTTTTTTGGGTTTTAGAGGGGGTTTTAAGGGTTTTTGTTTTTGAGGGAGTTGAGGTTTTTATTTTTTATTTTGGTTTTCCGCCCGCCGTCCGGCGTGCGTCCGTTCGCGGGCTGGCGCTTGCTTTGCAAGCTTGCCCTGCCACGGAGGGAGGGAGAAAAGCGGATAGCAGCGAGCTAAATGGTGAGAATTTCTCTCTTAACGGCCACGGCCCTATGGCCGGACGGGAGTTGCACTCCCGTCCGGAACCGTTCCGGTCGGGGTTAAATACCCCGACCGGCGCAGGGACCTGAATAGCCATGATCTTTCCGTCACACACCCACGGCCGCG
>CAZIVB010000030.1:0-16513 GCA_964542565.1 uncultured Hyphomicrobiales bacterium
GCCGCCGGATGATCCGCAGCCTAAAATCGTAATTTGCAACCCCATTTACGCCGCCCCTTCGGGCATTTTGGCGCGGTTGAAAAGCGCAAAAAAATTGGCGCTTGTCTGCGCCGCAATTGCATCAAAGGACGCAGCCCTGACCTCGGCCAGAACCGATGCGGTATGGGCGACAAAGGCCGGTTCATTGCGTTTGCCGCGCTTTGGCACCGGGGCCAGATAGGGCGCATCGGTCTCAACCAGTATCATGTCTTGCGGTGCATTTTTGGCCACCTGCCTGATTTTACCGGCAGTCTTGAAAGTTAGAATTCCAGAAAATGAGAGATACAGCCCCAGTTCCAGCGCCATATCGGCAAGCGTCTGGTCGCTGCTGAAACAGTGTAAAACGCCGCCAAAAGCGCCTTTTGCCATCTCTTCAGTCAGAATCTGCGCCATTTCATCGTCCGCATTGCGGGTATGGATGACCAGCGGCAAACCGGTCTTGCGCGCGGCCTCGATATGGGTTCTGAATACCTGTTTCTGGATATCGCGCGGGCTGTTGTCATAATAAAAATCAAGCCCGGTCTCGCCAATTCCAACCACTTTTTTGTGCCGTGTCAGTGCAATAATATCCTGCACAGTGATATTTTGCTCCTCCCCTGCATTATGCGGATGGGTGCCGACTGTTGCAAAAATATTGTCATAATTATTTGCAATATCAAGAGGTTGGTGTGCCCTGGCAAGGCGTGTACCGATGCTCAGCATGGCGCCCACCCCTGCCCCGGCAGCGCGGGTTATGAGATCGTCAAGCTCACCGGCAAAATCGGGAAACTCAAGATGGCAATGACTGTCAACAAGCATGGGGCTACTGGCCGGCCGGTTCAACATAGCGCGGGAAAACCGGTTTCGGGGCCGGTAGCGGCGCGCCGCTTCGCAAGCGTCCGGCCTCGCCCAGAGCGGCAAAATCGCGCTCCTCGCCTTGCGCAACGCCGAGCTGATCAAGCATCCTCGCCGCCGATGCGGGCATAAAGGGCTGCGCCAGTATGGCGATCTGGCGCACGGTCTCGATTGTGACGTAAAGCACCGTATTCATGCGCTCCATATCGGTTTTGCGCAGCGCCCAGGGCTCCTGCGCGGCAAAATAGCGGTTGGCCTCGGCCACAACCGCCCAGACGGCCTCGAGCACCTTGTGAATCGCCTGCACATCAATCTCGGGCCGGACACTCTCCAGCAAGGCGTCGGCTTGATCCAGCATCGCCTTGTCCGCATCTGAAAATGCGCCCGCCTGCGGCACCTGACCAGCGCAATGCTTGGCGACCATGGACAAGGAGCGCTGCGCCAGATTGCCCAGATCATTGGCCAGATCGGCATTGATGCGGCTCACAATCGCTTCATGGCTGTAATTGCCGTCGCGCCCGAACGGCACCTCGCGCAGGAAGAAATAGCGCACCTGATCGGTGCCATAAGCCTCGATCATGGAAAACGGGTCCACCACATTGCCCACCGATTTGGACATTTTCTCGCCCTTGTTGAACAAGAAGCCGTGGCCGAACACCCGTTTTGGCAGGGGTAGTCCGGCCGACATCAAAAAGGCCGGCCAGTACACCGAATGAAAACGCATGATATCCTTGCCGACGATATGCAGATCGGCCGGCCAGTATTTTTTATATTTCGGGTCCTCTTCATCGGGAAAGCCCGCGCCGGTGATATAATTGGTCAGGGCGTCCACCCAGACATACATCACATGCCCCGGCGCGCCGGGCACCGGAACGCCCCAGTCAAAGCTGGTGCGCGAGACCGACAAATCCTGCAAGCCGCCCGCGACAAAACTTACCACCTCGTTGCGGCGGGTTTTGGGGCCGATGAATTGCGGATTGGCCCGGTAATGCTCAAGCAGCGGTTTTTCATATCTGGAGAGGCGGAAAAAATAGCTTTCCTCCTCCATCCATGTGACCGGCGTTCCCGTTGGCGCGAATTTCTCGCCTTTGGCGTTTTTGCTCAACTCGTCCTCGGCGTAATACGCCTCATCGCGCACCGAATACCAGCCGGCATATTTATCGAGATAAATATCGCCATTTGCCGCCATGCGCCGCCAGATTTCGGTCACCGAACGCTTGTGGCGTTCTTGTGTGGTGCGGATGAAATCATCATTGCTGCAATTGAGCGCCTGCACCATATCGTCAAAGCGCGGCGCCAGCCTGTCCGCCAGCTCGGAGGCGGAGATCCCCATTTTTTCCGCCGTTTGCTGCATTTTCTGCCCGTGTTCATCCGTGCCGGTGAGAAAAAACACATCAAACCCGTCAAGGCGCTTGAAGCGGGCAATGGCATCGGTGGCGATCGCCTCATAGGCATGGCCGATATGCGGCTCGCCATTGGGATAGGAAATCGCGGTTGTGATATAAAAAGGCGTTTTTTGGGACATTTTGGAATTATCAATCCGTTCAGGCCGTCTTGCGGGCGGTTTCCTGCAATGAGAATAATGTATCGAGTACAAGCTGCTTGCGGTCAAGATTGAGCGCTCTGGTTTGCGCCAGCGAATGGTTCACCTTTTCCCATAATGCAGACCAGTGCGCAAGGGCCTCTGGCGGTGCAAGGCGCTGCATGATGGCCCCCTCGCCTTCCAGCACTTCTTTTGACGGCCGCTTCAGGCCTGATCGCACCAGAGCGGCAATCCAGTCGCCCAGCAAATCGAAAAACAGATCAAACTGCGCCGCGCGCGGGCGGCCTGTCAGATCGTCGGCCAGTATATGCGCCGCCGCCAGGTCAAGCCCGGGCAAGGCGCTCATGACCTTATGGATATCACGGTAAATCCGCGCCCCGTCCGATGTGGCAAGTTTCAGGGCGCGCCCGGCGCTGCCCTGCCCCAGCCGGGTTAATATAGCCATATCGGCAGCGGATGGACGCTCGGCGGCGGGGATCTGATTTTCAAACACCTGCCTGACCCCGTCCACGTCAAGCGGGCTCATGGCCAGATTGCAGCAGCGCGATCTGATGGTGGGCAAAAGCCGGTGCGGCGTATTGGAAATGAGAAGAAATAGGGCGCGTCTGGGCGGCTCCTCAAGAATTTTCAGCAGCGCATTGGCCGCCGTCAAATTCATTTCATCCGCCGTATCCACAATGCAGATGCGCCAGCCCCCCTCGCCCGAGGTGGTCGAGAAAAAACGGCTTGATTTGCGCACATCCTCGGCGCGGATTTCAGTGAATAATTTGCCCCGCTTGTCGTTAAAGGCGCGGCGCATGATTAAAAGATCCGCATGCGCCTGGGCCGAAACCCGGTGAAAAACCGGATCGGCGGGGCCTACATGCAAACTTGCCCCTTCGGGGTCGATCCGGCTGATATCCGGGTGTTTGAACATAAATCTGGCCAGACGGTAGGCCAGCGTTGCCTTGCCGATGCCCGCCTCGCCGCTCAATATCCAGGCATGGGGCATTTTGCCCGATATATAGGCCTCAAGCAGCCGCCGTTCAGCGCGGCCATGCCCGATCAGCGTCTCGGCCGTGCGTGGATGGGTGCAGCGCTCCAGACAATCGCTTTGCGGGATTTCGGCCATCTTCGTCAGCTGTTGTTCTTTTTGCCGGGAAGCCTTTGCCTGACAATCTGCCAGATCTGTTCCGCCACCTCGTCTTTATCCTGCAAGGTATCGATCACAATGCAGCGTTCAGGTTCCGCTTTGGCTATTTTTAAAAACCCTTCACGCAGTTTTTGATGAAAGTCCAGCCTCTTGCTTTCAAAACGGTCTTCATGCTTTTCGCTGACACGGTCGCGGGTGCGCTCAAGGCCGGTCTCGGGCGGAATATCAAGAATTATGGTGAGATCAGGCACGGTTTTTTCAATGACGGCTTCATCAAGAACGCGTAAAAACGCATCATCAATTCCGCCCGCCGCGCCCTGATAGGCGTGTGATGAATCGGCAAAGCGGTCGGAGATCACCCAGTAGCCATGCCTGAGCGCGGGGCGGATTGTGCGCATCAGATGGTCGTTGCGCGCTGCATAGAGCAGCAGGGTTTCACTCATCGGGTTCCAGCGTTCGGCCTCGCCGCTAACCAGAAGACGCCTGATTTCCTCAGCTCCGGGCGAGCCGCCCGGCTCGCGCGTCAGCACGGCATTAATCCCGGCTTCTTCCAGCCGGTCCTGCAAAAGATGCGCCTGGGTCGATTTGCCCGAGCCCTCGCCGCCCTCGAAAGTGATGAATTTTCCGTAGTTCATGTGAGCAAGGATAGCGCCTGCGCCAACAAGATTAAACACTTGAATTTCAGAAAATGGAGAAGATTGCCTTTAATCTCGCCATTCCGCGCCCGATCAGGCCTGAGCGTTCGATATCGGAAACGGCATAAAGCGGCGCGCTGAAGGGAACCGCGCCCGGCGCGCGGGCCTTGAGCACCGCCACCTGATCGCCCTTGCGGATAGGTGCTATCAGCGGCGATTTATAGGCGATGGAAACCTTGATGGCATTTCGGGACGTTCGCGGCATCAGCAATGTGATCTTACGACCGGTTTTTAACTTGACGGCGGCATTCTGCCCTCCCCATACCTTAGCTTCGCCGATAACGCTATCCTTGTCGAACAGGGCAAAGGGCTTGAAGGCGCGAAAGCCCCAATCCATCATGCGGCGGCTTTCCTCAGCGCGCGCCTTTTTGGAGGCCAGCCCGTTAACGGCCAGTATCAATCTTTGCCCGCCGCGCACAGCGGAAGCCACAAGCCCGTAGCCGGATTCCTGCGTATGGCCGGTTTTCAGCCCATCGGCGCCGATATTCTGATAGAGCAGAGGATTGCGGTTTTTCTGCCTTATCCCGCTCCAGGTGAAGCTCTTCTGGCTGTAATATTTATAGTATTCCGGGAAATTGCGGATGATAAACTGGGCCAGCATCGCCAGTTCGCGCACCGTCATTTTTTGCCCCGGATTTGGCCAGCCTGTCGCATTGGCGAAGGTGGATTTTTCAAGACCGATTTCGCGCGCCCTGCGGGTCATGGCGCGGGCAAATTCGGCCTCCGAGCCGCTCATGCCCTCGGCGATGGCGATACAGGCGTCATTGGCCGATTGCACCGCCACGGCCTGGATGAGGTTTTTCAGGCTGATACTGGTGTTTTTTTTGGCAAACATGGTCGAGGAGCCTGATTTCTCGCCGCCCTTTTTCCAGGCATTCTCACTGATGTAGAATTTTTCATCCATCTTGAGATGCCCCGCTTTCAGGGCGTCGAACACCATAACCAGAGTCATGAGTTTGCTCATGCTGGCCGGCGACATTAGCTCGTTTTCGTTTTTGGCAAAAAGAACCGTTTGCGTATCGACATCGATGAGATAGGCGTATTTGGCCGAGGTTTCAAAAGCTCCGGCGGGCCGGAGCGCGAATGAAACGCAAACAAGCACAAAAAAAGCGGGAAAAAACAGGCGATGGTCCAGAATGTGCCGCATTATCCCCTCCCGAAAACTGACAGATTGTCACTTGAGTGCAAGTCTTAACAAGAGGGGGTGAAAAATCAACTCAAACTTGTCTTCCGTGCTCTCAATTCACAACTATACGCGCCGAATCATGCCCGGCGGCGCGCACTCTGGCGAGGGTCCGGTAGGCCATATCCTCGCTTTGCAGCGGTCCCAGCCTGACGCGGTAATAAACCCCGCTTGCCGTATTAGCCGGCTCGATGAGCGCGCTGCCATAAGATGCAAGCTGGTTTTTCAGGGCGTTGGCCGAGGCCGGGTCGCTGAAGGAGGCCGCCTGGACAAAAAATGTGCCGGGTGCGGCGCCAGCCCGCGCCAGCGTGGTTTGCGGCACGGGGGCGGCGTTAATTTCCGGCGCGGCGCGGCGGCGGTATTTATAAGGTTTTACAGGCTCCTGAGCGGTCAGCAGCGAGGCTGTGGACATGCCATGGCCCTGAACAAGGTTCTGGTTGGCGATTCTCAACCGGTTGCCATCGCCCTCCAGAGGCGCCCTGCCGACATATTGCACCCGGACCTGCGTCGTTCCCTGCTGCGTAAAGCCCAGCACCCTGGCGGCGGCTTTCGACATGTCAATCTCGCGGTCATGCGCATAAGGGCCGCGATCATTCACCCGCACGATCACCGAGCGGCCGTTTATCAAATTGGTGATCTTGGCATAGCTTGGCAGCGGCATGGTGCGATGCGCCGCCGATAACCGGTTCATATCGTAGATTTCGCCATTTGCCGTTTTGCGACCGTGAAAATCAGCACCATACCAGGAGGCGACCCCGGTGCGGTTATAGTTTTTATCTTCTCTTGGGGTATAGCTTTTGCCGGCGATCTTGTAAGGATTTCCCACCTTGTAATAGCCGCCGCCTTCGGGAATTTTATCATTCAGCCCGTAAAGCCGCGCGCTTGGTTTTAGCCCCCGGCCGGAACTGCACGCCGCCAAAACGCCGAACGCACAAAGAAGAAAACCAAATTTTGCAATTCTGGATGTACCGATACGCATGATTATTTATCTTGTTAAAACCTGCCCTGTGCTCTCATCATGCCACAAGGCGTTTAACAAATCGTTTGGGGGTGCGGGCCGGTGCTTATTCAATCAAAAGACGAATCAATCTTGCGTTCTTCAGTCCATCTCCAGCCAGATGGGGACGTGGTCGGAGGGGCGCTCACCGCCTCTTACCTGTTTGTCGATTTCGCAACCTTTGAGCTTGTCGGCTGCTTGCGGCGAGAGCAAAAGGTGATCAATCCTTAATCCGTGGTCCCTGGCCCAGGCGCCGCGCTGGTAATCCCAGAATGTATATTGATGCGCCTGATCGGAACAGGCCCGGAATGCATCCGTCAGACCCATATTGATCATGGCGTAAAATTTCTCGCGCGTCTCCAGACGAAACAGCGCATCCCCGGCCCAGGCTTGCGGATCGTAAACATCTTCCGGTGCCGGAATGACATTGTAATCCCCCGCCAGCACAAACGGCTCTTCATAGGCCAGCAGTTTGCCAATATGGGCCCGCAAACGCTCCATCCAGTCCAGCTTGTAGCTGTATTTCTCGCTCTCCACCGGATTGCCGTTGGGAAGATAAATCGAGGCCACCCGGAGCACACCCGCAGCCGCCGGGACAACTACCTCAAGATAGCGCGCCTGCCCGTCGTCCTCGTCACCGGGCAACCGGGTCTGCACTTCATCAAAGGGCAGCTTTGAGAGAATAGCGACGCCGTTATAGGTTTTTTGCCCGTGAACAGCGACATTATAGCCAAGTTCTTCAAAGGCTTGGGCGGGAAAGTTCGCGTCAATGCATTTGATTTCCTGCAAGCAGGCAATGTCGGGATTGCGCTGTTTGAGCCAGTCCAGCACATTTGGCAAGCGCACTTTTATCGAATTGACATTCCAGCTGGCAATGATCATCCGGCTGCGCCCCGATACCTCTCCAGCGCCGATTGCAGCTTGGCCAGCGCGGCGGCGGCCTCGTCGCGGCGCTGACGCTGGGTTTGCACCACATGGGCAGGGGCGCGCGAGGTGAAATTTTCATTCGCCAGTTTTTTGTCAATCCCGCTGATTTCAGCTTCGGTCTTGGCGATTTCTTTCTCCAGCCGTTTCGTTTCGGTTCCGATATCAATCACGCCATGCAGCGGAATGGCCAGGGTTGCCTCATCCAGAACGATCTGGACCGAGCCTTCGGGCACATTTTCCGCAATCACCAGAGACGACAACCGGGCCAGTCTCTGCAAAGCGCCCTTCTGGTTGGAAACACGCAAGACCGTGACCTTGTTGGCATCGGTGACAACAAGTGGAATTTTCATTCCCGCCGGGATATTCATTTCCGAGCGCACCGAGCGCACCGCCGAGACAAAGCGGATCAGCCAGTCCATTTCCGCATCGGCGTCGGCATCGCTCAAGCCTTCAGGCTGCGGCCACGCGGCGGTGATGAGCGGTGTTTCCCGCTCCCCCATATTGCGCCACAGCTCTTCGGTCATAAACGGCATGAAGGGATGCAAAAGCTGCAAGATCCGGCTCAGCACCCATGCCGTCATAGCCTTGGTCTCGGCCCGGACCGTCTCGTCATCGCCGTTTAACAGCGGCTTGATCAGCTCCAGATACCAGTCGCAATAGACATTCCACACAAAGCGGTAAATGGCGCTCGCCGATTCATTGTAGCGATGCGCCTCTATGCCCTGTGTCACCAGTTTTGCGGTGCGCTCCAACTCGCCGGCAATCCAGCGGTTCACGGTCTCGCGCGCCCCCACCGGATCAAAGCTGCCAGCATCAAAGCACTCGTTCATCTCGGCAAAACGGGCTGCATTCCATAATTTGGTGGTAAAGTTGCGATAGCCCTCAACCCGTGATTTCGCCAGTTTGATATCGCGCCCCTGCGCCGCCATGGCGGCAAGCGTAAAGCGCACGGCGTCGGCGCCATATTCATCCACCAGCTCCAGCGGGTCCATCACATTGCCCTTGGATTTGGACATCTTGGCGCCCTTTTCATCGCGCACCAGAGCATGGATATAAACCGTATCGAACGGCACTTGCTTCATGAAATGCAGCCCGAACATCATCATCCGGGCAACCCAGAAGAAGATGATATCAAAGCCGGTGACCAGAACATTGGTGGGATAAAACCGCTCCAGCTCCTTGGTCTCATGCGGCCAGCCCAGAGTGGAAAACGGCCACAGGGCGGAGGAAAACCAGGTGTCGAGCACATCGCTATCGCGCTCAAGCGCCACCGGGCGGCCATAATGGGCGTGTGCCAGCTCCTGCGCCTCATCTTCATTATGGGCGACAAAAACCTCACCGTCCGGCCCGTACCAGGCCGGGATCTGATGCCCCCACCATAGCTGGCGCGAAATGCACCAGGGCTGGATATTGCGCATCCATTCAAAATAGGTCTTGTCCCAGTTCTTGGGCACAAAGGCGGTATCGCCCTGCTCTACCGCCTTGATGGCCGGTTTGGCCAGCTCTTCAGCATTCACATACCACTGGTCGGTGAGCCACGGCTCGATCACCACATTGGAGCGATCGCCATAAGGCACCGTGTGTTCGTGGTCCTCGATTTTTTCGATCAGGCCCAGCGCTTCCATATCGGCAAGAACCACTTCGCGGGCCTTGTAACGGTCCAGCCCGCGATATTTTTCCGGCACGGCGTCATTGAGGCAGGCATGCTCGTCAAGGATGTTGATGATCTCCAGATTGTGCCGCCTGCCGACTTCAAAGTCGTTGAAATCATGTGCCGGGGTGATCTTGACCGCGCCGGAGCCTTGTTCCGGGTCGGCATGTTCATCCGCGACAATCGGAATTTCGCGCCCCACCAGCGGCAGGATACAGGTCTTGCCGATCAGATCGGTGTAGCGCGGATCATCGCCCGAGACCGCAACCGCCGTATCGCCGAGCATGGTTTCAGGCCGCGTCGTGGCAACGGTGATAAAGCGCCCCGCCTCGCCCTTGACCGGATATTTGAAATGCCACAGATGGCCTTTGGTTTCGGTCTGGACAACCTCCAGATCGGAAATCGCGGTAAGCAGTTTCGGGTCCCAGTTGACCAGACGCTTGTCCTTGTAGATCAGCCCGTCATTGTAAAGCTCGACAAAAACCTTCAGAACCGCCTCGGAAAGCCCCTCATCCATGGTGAAGCGCTCGCGGCTCCAGTCGCATGACGCCCCCAGACGCTTGAGCTGGTTGATAATGGTGCCGCCCGATTGCGCCTTCCACTCCCAGACGCGCTCAATGAACGCCTCGCGGCCCATTTCGCGCCGTCCCGGCTCGCCCGCCGCCTCAAGCTGGCGCTCCACCACCATTTGCGTCGCGATGCCGGCATGGTCCATGCCCGGCTGCCACAGCACATCGAGCCCGCACATGCGCTTGTAACGGATAAGGATGTCCTGAATTGTATTGTTCAGCGCATGGCCCATATGAAGCGAGCCGGTGACATTGGGCGGCGGGATGACGATGCAATAGGCATCGGCCGCCTCGCGCCCCGGCTGGCCGCATTTGAATGCGCCGGAGTTTTCCCACTCTTCATAAATGCGCGGTTCGGCTTGCGCCGGATCAAAGGTTTTCTCAAGCATGGGATGAGCTTTTTCCATTAAATTGAAGTTTGTCTGTGTAGAACGCAACTGACGCCCCATGTCAACATATGGACGGATTGCGGCTTCGCTTTGGGGGGAATATGAGTGATTAGCGGCCCTGACGGGCTACACGCTCGATTTCCTCGCGCACGAGGCGTTCCACCAGAGAGGGGAGGTTTTCATCAAGCCAGCTTTTCAGCATCGGGCGCAGGAGGTCTTGCACAAGATCCTCCAATGTGCGGGAATTGCCCGAGCTGGTCAAAATTGTATTGGCGAGGACGCCAAAAGCGGCCGAGGCGTCTGCCGCGGCGCCGGGCGAGAGCAGTGTCTCTTTTGGCTGCTGCTGCGGCGGGGCGGCAGCGACCGGGGCCGGTTCCGGCTCGGCCTTGACCGCGGGCGCTTCGTCAAAGCACAGATCCTGATCTTCCACCCCGACAAGGGGTTTGCCCGATATCTTTGACACATTTGCGGAACTTTTCGTTTCCTCATCCTCGACGATATCGGTCAGATCGAAAATGTCGTCATCATCATCGGCTTCCGGCACGGAATCAAAATCGGGCATGGCGGTAACATTATCGCTGTCATGACTTTCCGCCTCCATATCCGCCAGCATGGCGTCGATATCGGAATTGGCGTCATCCATCTCCTCTTCCGGTTCGGGCTCGGGATCGGGGACGGCCACGGGTTCCGAGGCGGTTTCAGGCGCCGCTTCGGGAGTATCATCATCTGAAATAATGCGCCGGATGGAGGCCAGAATTTCCTCCATGCTTGGATCCGCCGCCTGATTTGTGTTGCTCATCACTGCCGTTCCGCCAACTTACCTATGACAATCAGGTCATACCCCATTTTTACTCTTCGCAGATACGAAACTGATTATTTCTGACAGAAAATTTCTGATTCGACTATGGATCAATCGTTTTCGATTACTTTGGCGCCGATCCACTGCTTGCGGACACGCTCATAATTTACCGTTGGATCATGATATTTGACCGGAAGGCCAAGATGGCGCGCATTCAAGCGGCCAATGGCGGAAAGCAGCGAATAGGCGGCAACTGTTGCGTTGCGTTCCGACAGCACCAGAGAGACATTGGCGTCCAGAAGTTCCTGCTGGGCGTTGAGGACATCAAGCGTGGTTCTTTGCCCCACCTTGGCTTCCTGGCGGACGCCGTTAAGCGCTATTCTGGAGGCCCGGACCTGCTGCCGCGCCGCTTCAATTTGCGCTCTGGCGGCATTGAGCCCCTCCCAGGCGGAAGAGACCGAAGCCCGCACCGCCGCCCGGGTTTTATCGAGCTCCAGATTTCGTTGCGCATGGGTATGCTTTGCCTGCCGCAAACGCGAATACACCGAGCCGCCCTGATAAAGCGGTATGGTGAGGCGTCCGGTTATGCTGGCCGTTGCGGATTTTCGCGTCACGGATGAGGGCTCCCAGCGCCGTGAATAGGCCGCCTCGGCCGTAACCGTGGGATAAAGATCACCCTTTGTAACCTTGATATTGTGCCGTGCCGCTTCTTCCGTGAAGGCGGCGGCCAGAATGGCCGGATGCTCTCTCATGGCGATCCGATACGCCTGTTTTTTGCTGCGCGGCAGTTTGGCGGCGATTGAGGGCGGATAGCGCAGGCTGCCCGGCGCATGACCGATATTCTGCCGGAAGACGGCCCGGCTGGTCGCCAGACTGGATTGCGCCTCGTTGACCTGCGAAACCGCGCCGCTGCGCCTGGCTCGGGCCTGGGCCACATCGGTTCGGGTCAGCTCGCCGACATCAAAACGCGCCCGCGTCGAGCGCAGCTGGGCGCTGAGCACCGTATGGTTGTTGCGGCGAAGGCGCAATATGGCCGTATCGCGCAGAACGTCGAGATAGGCGGTGATCGAGGTCAGCAGGATATTCTGTTCGACATTCAACAGCGCTTCCCGGCCCGCCAGCACGCCCGCTTCGGCCTGTTTGACGCCGTTAACCGTTTTCATGCCGTTGAAAATCGGCTGGGTAATGCTGATCCCGAAGCCGCGCGGGTCCAGCCGGGTGATTGCCGTTCCGGCGCCGCCCCAGCTTTTGGTGCGTGATTTCCCAAGATCGCCGGAACCGCTGATAATCGGCCGCCAGCCCGAGAGCGCTTGCGGAACGCCCTCATCCGTCGCCCGCTGCCTGGCCCGCTCGGCGCGCAATTCAGGATTGTTGGCATAGGCCGAAGCCAGCGCGCTTTTCAGGGTTTCCGCCCTGAGCTGTCCCGAGCCAAGAGCCACGGCGCTGCCCAGCACTGCAGCGCATAGCAGGGTTTTGACATTTGAAACGGCGCTGTGACCCGCGTTTTGCGGCGCATTGACGATTTTATGAGTGTGCAAATACAACTTGACTATACCCCTGTACATCCGGGTTTTTACAATACCACCAGCGTGGCCACCGGCAAATAAACGCAGACCGGATCCGGATGATATCTCCGGATTGAAAACGTTTATAGTTAAGGAAGCCTAAAACTCGAATTCCCGTTCAGCTTCAAATCCGGGTAAGGACTTCACATTCGCATCAAATATAATGCGTCTGGAAACACTGGCGCTTGTCTTCGTGAATACCGAAGCGCGCCCAATGCCGCCATCATTTACGATCGCGGCCAGCCTGCCGCCCTCTTTCAACTGGTCAAAAAGCGCAACGGGAACAAAATCAACGGCGCCTTCCAGAACAATAACATCATATGGGCCTTCATCCGGGTAGCCCCTGGCAAGCGGCCCGGTGATCACAACAGCATTGTCGATGCTCAGTCCGGTGAGGTTCCCGGCCGCGGCATCGGCCAGTTTGCTGTGGCTTTCCAGCGCGATGGCGCTGTTTGCCAGCTTTCCGATAACAGCCGCCGAATAGCCGGTTCCGCAACCGACATCGAGCACTTCATCATCAGGAGCAATTTCCGCCGCCTGGATCAGGCGGGCAAAGGGCATGGGCTCCATGAGATAGCGTTCCGGGCTATCCTCGCCAAGCTCGTCAATGATGACATCCTGATCAATATAGGCGGCGGCCTGACGCGAGGCCGGAAGAAAGATTTCTCTTGGAACGTCCAGCATGGCGCCCAGAATTCTCTTGTCCGTGACCTTGTTGGTGGCCACCTGGGAGTTCACCATATTTGTGCGCGCAGCACTCATGTCATTCATGAAAACAGTCCCCTCACCGCTCAGGGTGTTCCTTAAAAAGACGTTCGCCCTTTGAAAATCAAAGTCAATTGCCCGCAGCGGAAAAATGCTCACCCCGCTCAGGCCGGCCATTATAGGCACGAATGAGGCCGCATTCAAAAAATTATTCGTGTTTTGCCCGGCAAATGGGTGATAAATGAATCAGGGTTGTATTTTTGTCGCGCAAAGCGGTTGTTGATTGGTTTTGTGTTTGCTATAGGGGAGTGGAATTCACGCCGATGTGAATTGCGAGGCCACGTGGCGGAGTGGTGACGCAGCGGACTGCAAATCCGTATACCCCAGTTCGATTCTGGGCGTGGCCTCCAACTTTTTGTTTTTACCGCACTTCTTATCGAAAAACCGGTCCCCACTTTTCCGGAAGTGCTCTGGACAAATCTATCCGAAGACCGCAGCAGGGACTTATTCGCGCCGCTGCCGCCAGCGGCTGTATTTTACCTGCCATTGCCGCCGCCACCGGCGCACAAGCGGCAGGTCGTAAGACAGGATCAGAACGCCCAGGGGAATCATCCAGAAGCCGAGAACGGGCAAAAACCCCAGCACCCCGCCAACAATCAACGCCAATCCAATCAGGATTCGGGTAAAACGGGATTTGGGGAGCTTGAACTTACGGTTTCCCAATCGGATTGTGGCCATTCAGGCATCCTTTTCGCTTTGTTTTGGCAAAAACCGGCCGCGCGGCTGTGAAAACGCAAGATGCGCATTTAATCTTTCATTTGGGGCTTGGCAATTGCCTTTGCCTTCTGGTATAGGCTGCACAGCAATGCATGAGTTAAGCATTCGTGATCCCCGGTAGCTCAGTTGGTAGAGCAAGCGGCTGTTAACCGCTGGGTCGCTGGTTCGAGTCCGGCCCGGGGAGCCACCCCTCCTTCCTGATCAGATATGCATCCCTTCAAGGCCGCCGGAATCATGCGGTTACTCGCAGGGGGTTTCTTTCAGAAACTCCAGACTCTTGAGCGGTCCGGCCATGACAAAATCGCCATAATCAAAAACAAGATGGGTCGAGATGCCGTTGGCGTAAAGGCGGAAATTGACCTCATAGTCCGGCACATCCTCGCCCGCCGTGTCCTTCTTGAAATAGCTTAACGTCACCGGCCATGATTCCAGGCCCCTGAGACGTTCGATATCACTGATATCCGTCTTGTCCTTGATGTCTTCGGGCGGGATCGGGTTGCCGATAAAGGCGGAGGTATCAAACGGCGTCACCCCGTCCTCGGAGCCGTCAAACAGCTTCTTGACAACAATACGCTGGTTCTTGCGCGCCGCCGCGATCAGGAGTTTGAGGTGATCGCTGGGGAATACGGTATTGGCGCCCAGATTGGCTTGCATTTTTTTCGGCTGGACCAGATCGACGACAACGCTCATATCCGGGCCTCTTTCAGCGCTGCCGCGGTTTTCTTCCGTTGTCTTGCTGTTGGTGCGCGATATGGTGTCAAAAACGAAGCTGTTGCCGTCATAGGCTTCCCAATTGCGCATGGAAGTATCGGTAAGGCCGCTTTTGCCGCCCTTGTAGCTCAAATCGGTGACGATGCGCATATTGACCGTATAGCCCTCGCAGGAGCTTCCCACCATTTCAAAAACAATCCGTCCCTTGACATCAATGACGGAGGAATTTTCTTTCGAGTCAACATAGGTCAGATCATAAACCGCCCTGTGCGAGGCCAGTCTGACATCTGCAAATGCACTCGTTCCGGCAATAACGGCAGCGCCCATAAAAACCGCTATTTTGTACAAGTGACGAGATACATTCATAAGCCGGGATCTCCTTTTGATAATGACGGCAAAGTAATGTTTGAGCTATAGGGAGTTACGGGACAAAGCGCAAGATGAACGGAGCTAAAGTCATGAGTGAAAAAACCGGACAGCCGAGACTGGTTGTAAGCCGCAGGCTACCGGCATCGGTCGAGAAGAGACTTAAGAAAAATTATGACGCAATTTTGAATATTGACGATCAATTGCTCGGCCAGGACGAGATTCTCTCCCGCGCCGCCGGTGCGGACGCCCTGCTGGTTTCACCGACGGAAACCATCGATGCCGGTTTTATCGCCCGCCTTCCCGCCGGGATAAAAATTCTCGCTACGTTTTCGGTCGGCTATGATCATATCGATCTTGAAGCGGCCGCAAAGCGCCGGATTGCCGTCACCAATACCCCCGATGTTCTTACCGACGCCACGGCCGATGTCGCCATGTTGCTCCTGCTCGGCGCGGCGCGCGGGGCCAACTGGGGGATGGCCATGGTGCGTGAAGACAAATGGCCCGCCTGGTCCCCCACCTCGCCGCTCGGGCTTGATGTTACCGGCAAACGGCTGGGGATACTCGGCATGGGGCGCATCGGCAGGGCCGTTGCGCACCGGGCCAGGGCCTTTGATATGAAAATCCATTATCACAACCGCAGCCGCCTTGCCCCTGAGCTGGAGCTGGATGCGCAATACCATGAAAATCTTGGCGCCTTGCTCCGGGTCTCGGATTTTCTCTCCATCAATTGCCTCATGAGCCCTCGGAACAAGGGGTTGTTGAACGCAAAAACCATTGCCCTGCTGCCAAAAGGCGCTATCGTCATCAATACCGCCCGCGGCGCCATTATCGATGACAACGCGCTCATAGACGCCTTGCAAAGCGGCCATCTGGCGGCGGCCGGGCTGGATGTTTTTGACAATGAGCCCGATATCGACCCAAGATACCGCAAGCTTGACAATGTTTTCGCCTTGCCGCATCTGGGAAGCGCAACACCGGAAACGCGCGCAGCGATGGGACACCGCGCCGTGGACAATCTCGACGCATTTTTTGCCCATAAAACCCCGTCCGATCTGCTCACGCCGCAAAAATGAGGAAAAACCATGAGCAATGATATTGAAAAACGCTTGCGGGATCTGGGGATCGAACTTCCCGAAGCCGCAGCTCCGGCCGCCAATTACGTGCCGTGGACAATTCACGGCAATCAGCTTTTTATCTCGGGACAATTGCCCATCGGGCCGAACGGCATTGAAGTGCGGGGGCATCTTGGCAATGATGTCTCAATGGAAATGGGCCAGATCGCCGCCCAGAGATGCGCGGTGAACATTCTGGCCCAGGCCAAATCCGCCCTTGGCGGCGATCTGGCGCGGCTCAGGGGCTGTATCCGCATCGGGGTTTTCGTCAGTTCGACCGCCGGTTTTCACGACCATCATCTGGTCGCCAACGGCGCTTCGGATCTGATTGCCGCCGCCCTGGGCAATATCGCCTCGCATACAAGGGCCGCCGTCGGTGTTGCCTCCTTGCCGCTCAACGCGGCGGTTGAAGCCGACGCCATATTCGCAATTGATTAGATAGTCATCTTTTGATTGAATCGGCACCGGCCCGCTCCCCCACCCGGCCACCCACAGGATAACAATGGCATGGGTGGC
>CAZIVB010000031.1:0-16221 GCA_964542565.1 uncultured Hyphomicrobiales bacterium
TGCAAGCTTGCCCTGCCACGGAGGGGGGGAGTGGTTCTCGGGGTTTACAGTTTTTTGTTATGCTCAGAACTCAAGGTTTGCGCCCACGGCCAAGCCCGTGCAGGCCCCGTATTGCCGTGAGTGAGATTTAAAGAATAAATTTGGAGAGATCGGCGTTTCTGGCCAGATCGCCGATATGATCCTCGACAAAAGCGGCATCGATAACAAAGCTTTCACCGGAGCTGTCGGTGGCGGTAAAGCTGATCTCATCCAGCACCCGCTCCAATACGGTCTGCAAGCGCCGCGCGCCGATATTTTCAACCGATGTATTCACCTCAACCGCGATCGAGGCCAGCGCCTCGACCCCGTCATCGGTAAACTCAAGCTTTACCCCTTCGGTGCCAAGAAGCGCCACATATTGCTTGATCAGCGAGGCTTCGGGCTCGGTCAGAATGCGGATGAAATCTTCCTTGGTCAAGGCGCGCAACTCGACCCGGATCGGCAATCGCCCCTGCAATTCGGGCAGCAGATCCGAGGGTTTGGAGAGATGAAACGCGCCCGAGGCGATGAACAGGATATGATCGGTTTTCACCGTGCCGTATTTGGTGCTCACCGAGGTGCCCTCGATCAGCGGCAGCAGATCGCGCTGCACCCCTTCGCGGCTGACATCGCCGCCGCTGCGCTCTGAACGGGCGCAGATTTTATCCACCTCGTCGAGAAAGACAATGGCGTGGTTTTCAACCATGTCAATGGCGGCGCTTACCACTTCGTCATCATCAAGCAGTTTGTCGGATTCTTCCGCTACCAGAACCTTGTGGCTCTCAACCACGCTCAGCTTGCGGGTTTTGGTGCGCCCGCCCATCATCTTGCCGAACATGTCATTAAGATTGACCATTCCCATCTGCGCGCCGGGCATGCCGGGAATATCAAAGCTCGGCATGGCGGCGGAGCCGGTATCCTCAACCTCGATCTCGATCTCTTTCTCGTCCAGCTCGCCCGAGCGCAGTTTTGCCCTGAAAGCCTCACGGGTTGCCGCACTGGCATTCTCGCCCACCAATGCGCTCAAAACCCGCTCTTCGGCATGGGCATGGGCTTTGGCTTCAACCGCCTTGCGTTTGTCCTTGCGGGTCATGGTGATGCCGATCTCGATCAGATCGCGCACAATCTGCTCCACATCGCGCCCGACATAACCGACTTCGGTAAACTTGGTCGCCTCAACCTTCAAGAACGGCGCATTGGCAAGCCGCGCCAGCCGACGCGAGATTTCCGTCTTGCCGACGCCGGTGGGGCCGATCATCAGGATATTCTTGGGCAGAACCTCCTCGCGCAGCGCATCATCGAGCTGCTGCCGCCGCCAGCGGTTGCGCAAGGCGATGGCGACAGCGCGCTTGGCGTCATTCTGGCCGATAATATAACGGTCAAGTTCCGAGACGATCTCGCGGGGGGAAAAACTGCTCATAGGGGAATACTTTCGCAAGTGAATCAATCCTGAGAGGAAAGGCTCTCAACAATGATATTGTCATTGGTGTAGATACAAATCTCCGCCGCGATTGTCATCGCCTTGCGGACAATTTCTTCGGCGCTCATGCCGCTCTCATCCAGCGCCCTTGCCGCCGCCAGGGCAAACGAGCCGCCCGAACCGATCGCCGCCATGCCGTTTTCCGGCTCCAGCACATCGCCGGTGCCGGTGAGAACCAGGGTGGTGGATTTATCGGCCACGATCATCATGGCTTCAAGGCGGCGCAGATAGCGGTCGGTGCGCCAGTCCTTGGCCAACTCGACACAGGCGCGCATGAGCTGGTCCGGATACTGATCCAGCTTGGCCTCAAGCCGTTCAAACAGGGTAAAGGCGTCCGCTGTCGCCCCGGCAAACCCGGCAATCACCTGCCCCGAGCCCAGCGGGCGCACCTTGCGGGCGCGCGATTTGATAACCGTGTTGCCCAACGTCACCTGCCCGTCGCCGGCAATGACGACCTGTCCGTCCTTGCGCACCGAAACAATAGTCGTGCCGCGCCATGACGGCGGAGATTGAGAACCGCTCATTTCATTCCTCATGCAAATAAATCTCGTGCTTCGCTGCTCATTTAGGTGTTTTGGAGTGGAAAGAAAAGGTTTTATGAGTAAAGAAGCTGTATCGTGGCAACAGGCTCTGGCGCATCATCCGGCAAAAGTGTACGCGGTTTTCGGATAAAATGATGTGGAAAAAGTAACAAATAGAGCGTGAGGGCGATTTTTTTTAATCGCACGATGCTCTATTGGCGTGAGGGCGGCTTTGCTGCTACAAGATCGCCTGACAGGCGATCATAGTTAAGGAGTTGGAAATATGCGCGCCGCCACTGTGGAACGCAAGACGAAAGAGACGCAAATCGCTGTTTCGCTCAATCTGGACGGAACCGGCCAGTATGATATTGCAACCGGCATCGGGTTTTTCGACCATATGCTGGAACAGCTCTCGCGCCATTCCCTGATTGATCTGAATGTCAGGGTAAAGGGCGATCTTCATATTGATATGCACCATTCGGTGGAAGATACCGGCATCGCCATAGGCGTAGCGCTCAAAGAAGCGCTGGGCGAGCGCCGCGGTATCCGCCGTTATGCGCAAAGCACTATCCCCATGGATGAATGCCTCACCCGGGCGGCGATTGATCTTTCCGGCCGTCCCTGGCTGGTGTGGAAGGTCAAATTCAGCCGCGATAAAATCGGCGAATTTGACACCGAGCTTTTCCATGAATGGTTTCAGGCCTTTGCCCAAAATGCCGGGATCACCCTGCATATGGAAAATATTTACGGCGAAAATGCGCATCATATTGCCGAATCCAGCTTCAAGGCGCTCGCCCGCGCCCTGCGCGATGCGGTGGAAATCGATCCACGCCAGGCCGGTGAAGTGCCCTCGACAAAAGGCACATTGACAGGGTCTGGCACCTGATCAGGATATTTGACCGCCATGCGTATGTATTCGGTATATTTTCCCTCTGAAGAGGATATGGAAACACGGCTGGAAAAGGCGGTGTTCATCAAGGAGGGATTTTCCTGGCCCGCCCTGTTTTTCTCATGGCTCTTTCTTGCCCTTCACCGGATGTGGATTGTTCTTGTTATTTTTGCGGCGCTGATGATCACGGTTGCGGCACTTTTGCGGCTGTTTGAGGCGCCCTCCCAGATCACAATTCTCACTCTGGCGGGCCTCACCATGATGCTTGCCTTTGAAGCCAATGCGCTGCGCGGCTGGAGCCTGTTGCGGCGCGGTTATGAATTTGGCGGCAAGATTTCGGCTGCGAATCTTTTGCAGGCGGAAGAAAAACTGTATGAGACCGAATTCGCCGCCTGTGAAGCTGCGGATCAGGCAAGGGAGCCGTCATTATGCGAGTCGCCATCATAGATTATGGTTCGGGCAATCTGCGCTCTGCCGCCAAGGCCTTTGCGTGGGCCGCTGCCGATAGCGGCGTGAAAGCCGATATTAAAGTTACCAGCGATCCGGCCGAAGTTGAGCGCAGCGACCGTATCGTCCTGCCCGGTGTCGGCGCTTTTGCCGATTGCCGCAACGGGCTTTACGCCATTGCGGGCATGCATGAGGCTTTGCAACAACAGGTTATTGAAAAGGGACATCCCTTTCTGGGCATTTGCGTCGGCATGCAGCTCATGGCCAGCATCGGGCGCGAACACGGCTCAACCCCGGGCTTTAACTGGATAAAGGGCGAGGTGATCAAAATAAAGCCCGATGATCCGGAGCTGAAAGTTCCCCATATGGGCTGGAATACGCTTGAATTGAAACGCGATCATCCGCTCTTTGCCGGGATTGCCACAGGCAAACAGGGCCTGCACGCCTATTTTGTCCACTCCTACCACATGGAAGTTGAAAACGAGGCCGATTTGCTCAGCACGACCGGCTATGGCGGTCCGATCACGGCGGCTGTTGCCCGCAACAATTATGCCGGTTTGCAGTTCCACCCGGAAAAAAGCCAGGCGCTGGGCTTAAAGCTGATTTCCAATTTTCTGCACTGGTCACCTTAAAAAGAAAGCCAATTCCATGATTCTCTTTCCGGCAATTGATTTGAAAGACGGCGAATGCGTGCGCCTCAAACAGGGCGATATGGACCGCGCAACGGTTTACAATACCGATCCGGCGGCGCAGGCGGCGGCGTTTGAAGCTTTGGGCTTTTCCTGGCTGCATATCGTTGATCTCAACGGCGCCTTTGCCGGCCGGCCGGTCAACGCCGATGCGGTGGATCAAATCCTCAAATCCATCTCCATGCCGGTGCAGCTTGGCGGCGGCATACGCGATATGGCCACCATTGAACACTGGCTTGCCCGCGGCGTTACCCGGGTCATACTCGGCACGGCGGCAGTGCGCCAGCCTGAGCTTGTGCGTGAGGCCTGCAAGGCGTTTCCAGGCAAAATTGCTGTTGGTATCGATGCCCGCAAAGGCAATGTCGCGGTGGAGGGCTGGGACGAGGTCTCGGGCATACCGGCGCTCGATCTGGCGAAGAAATTTGAAGATGCCGGTGTCGCCGCCATCATCTACACCGATATCGATCGCGACGGCGTATTGACCGGTCTTAATTTCGATATGACGGTAGAGCTTGCCGGTACCGTCTCCATACCCGTGATTGCCAGCGGCGGCCTCTCTTCGATCGAGGATATAAAAGCCCTGCTTGAGCCGCGCTGCGCCGCGCTGGAAGGGGCGATCTCCGGCCGCGCCCTTTATGATGGCCGCCTTGATCCCAAAGCCGCCCTTGCCCTGATCGAAAGCAAAACAAATGCTTAAAGCCCGGATTATTCCCTGCCTCGATGTGCGCGATGGCCGTGTGGTCAAGGGCGTGAATTTTGTCAATCTGGTGGATGCGGGCGATCCGGTCGAATGCGCCAAGGCCTATGACAAGGCCGGAGCCGATGAGCTGTGTTTTCTTGATATTACCGCCAGCCATGAAAACCGCGGCACCATGCTTGATGTCGTGCGCCGCACGGCGGAGGAATGTTTCATGCCCGTTACGGTGGGCGGCGGGGTGTCCAGGGTCGAGCATGTCCGCGCCCTGCTTCTGGCCGGGGCCGATAAAGTGGCGATCAACACGGCGGCGGTGAACAACCCGGATTTTGTCCGTGAAGCGGCGGAAAAATTCGGATCGCAATGCATCGTGGTGGCGATCGACGCCAAGCAGGTCTCGGGCGAGGGCGAGCCCCTGCGCTGGGAGATTTTCACCCATGGCGGCCGCAAGCAGACCGGCATTGACGCGGTTGAGTTCGCCAAACTGGTGGTGGAAAAAGGCGCCGGTGAGATTTTACTCACCTCCATGGACCGCGACGGCACCCGCAAGGGCTTTAATCTGGAGCTGAACCGCGCCATCGCCGGGGCGGTGGGGGTGCCGGTCATCGCCAGCGGCGGCGTCGGCAATTTGCAACATCTGGTGGAAGGGGTGCGCGATGGCCACGCCAATGCGGTGCTCGCCGCTTCCATTTTCCATTTTGGCGAATACTCAATCCGCGAAGCCAAGGAATATATGGATAAACAGGGCGTGCCGGTAAGGCTGGATTACTGATCATGGCAAACAACAAAACTCCTGCCACCGCTGATATTCTGGACCACCTTGCCGATACCATTGCACAAAGGGCTAAAGATGCGCCGGAGAACTCCTGGACGGCGCGTCTGCTCGGCAAGGGCATAAATATCTGCGCCCGCAAACTGGGCGAGGAGGCGGTTGAAACCGTCATTGCCGCTTGCGAGAAAGATAAACAGGCGCTGGTCAGCGAATCGGCCGATCTTCTTTACCACTGGCTCGTGCTGTTAAAAGCCTCCAATGTCAGCCCGTGCGATGTCTATGCGGAATTGCGCCGCCGCGAGGGGCAATCCGGCATTGAGGAAAAGGCCTCGCGCCCAAAATAGCGCCCAATATGGACAGGTTGAATGCCCAATAGCACAATTTCCCCCTATCAGAATTTCACCAAAAGCGAATGGGCGCGCCTGCGCAAGGATACGCCGCTCACCCTGACCGAATCCGAGCTTGTCCATCTGCGCGGTCTCAATGAACCGGTATCCATGGATGAGGTGGTGCAGATTTATCTCCCCCTCTCGCGTCTGCTTAATCTTTATGTCTCGGCCACCCAGGGGCTGTTTCAGGCCACAACGGATTTTTTAGGCCGCAAGGGCAATGTCAAAACCCCCTATATTATCGGCATGGCCGGATCGGTGGCCGTCGGCAAAAGCACCTTTGCGCGCATTTTGCGCCATCTGCTCGCCCGCTGGCCGCACCATCCCAAGGTTGATCTTGTCGCCACCGACGGGTTTTTATGGCCCAATGCGGTTCTGGAAGAGCGCGGATTAATGTCGCGCAAGGGCTTTCCGGTCAGTTTCGACCGCCCGCGCCTGCTGCAATTTTTATCCGATATCAAGGCCGGCAAGCGTCATGTTACGGCTCCGGTCTATTCCCATGTCGCCTATGATGTGCTTCCCGATCGCGAGATTGTCATTGATCTGCCCGATATTCTGATAATTGAGGGTTTGAATGTCCTGCGCCCCGGCAAATTGCCCAAGGACGGCGAGGCCATTCCCTATGTTTCCGATTTCTTCGATTTTTCTATCTTCATTGATGCTGATGAGAGCGTTATCCGTGACTGGTATATCGAGCGGTTTTTGAAACTGCGCCGCACCGCCTTTCGCGACCCGGCGTCCTATTTTCATAAATATGCCCATCTGAGCGATGAGGACACCATCAAGATAGGCGAGGCCATCTGGCAGGATATCAACCGCGCCAATCTGCGCAAAAACATCCTCCCCACCCGCCAGCGCGCCGATCTCATCCTGCGCAAGGGCGCCGATCATGCCATTGAAAAGGTCAAGCTGCGCAAGCTTTAGAGCATCATTCCAAAAAGTGTACGCGGTTTTTGGACAAAATGATGCGGCAAAACAAAAATTAGTGTCTCGTGCGATTCTCTTTTATCGCACGAGACTCTAGGCTTTTCCTGCCCGCTATCCACGGAACTGAAAAGAGAAAAACATGCACCGGGAAATGACGGCTGAAGAGATCGAGGAAATGTTCGCCCGCCTTAGCAAGGCCAATCCGGAACCGCAAAGCGAGCTGGAATATGTCAATACCTATACCCTGCTGGTTGCTGTCGTGCTCTCGGCCCAGGCCACGGATAAGGGGGTGAACAAGGCCACGCGGTCGCTATTCGCCAGGGTGGATACGCCGGAAAAAATGCTGGCACTGGGTGAGGCGGCCTTGCGTGACGCCATTAAAACCATCGGCCTTTACCGCAACAAGGCCAAAAACGTGATCGCGCTTTCGCAAAAGCTGGTGGATGAGTTTGACTCAAAAGTGCCGGAAAGCCGCAAAGAACTGGAAAGCCTGCCCGGGGTGGGGCGCAAAACCGCCAATGTGGTTTTGAATGTCGCCTTTGGCCAGCCCGCCATGGCGGTCGATACCCATATTTTCCGCCTCGGCAACCGCACCGGGCTGGCGCCGGGAAAAACGCCTCTGGAAGTGGAAAAGAAACTTGTTGCCCGCATTCCGCCAAAATATATGCGTCATGCCCATCACTGGCTGATCCTGCATGGCCGCTATGTCTGCAAGGCGCGCAAACCTGATTGCAAATCCTGTATTATCAACGATCTGTGCCAGTTTGAGGATAAGGATCTGTAACGCCAAGAGCCTCGATCCGCTTGAACTGGTGCACCATGAAGGCGGTGGCGAATAGCGGCGTGAGCAGATTGAGAATCGGGATCGAGACTAAAAAGGCGATTAAAAGCCCGGAGAGGAAAACCCGCAAGCGGTATTTTTCGCGCAGGCGTCTGGCCTGCGCATAGGGGTAATGGCGCAGCGCCACAAGCTCAAAATATTCCCGCCCCAGCAGATAGCCGTTGGCAATATAAAAAATAACCAGATTAATCCCCGGCAGCAGCAGCAAAAACAAAACGCCGATATTAACCACGATGACCACAAGGGTGAATTTAGCCGCAATCACCAGCGAGCGGGCAATGGGCAATTCGCGCCCCGGTGGATCGTCAGGATAATAGCGCGCCTCGACCGCCCCGGCGATTTCATCGAGAAAAAGCCCGGCAAATAATGAAGTTATGGGAACAAGAAGAAAAATCGCGCCGAAAAATATCCCCAGACCGGTGACAAACGCCGCCAGCATGCTGAGCCATTCATTGGGAATAGCGGCGAAATAGCGCAAAGCCCCTTCAGCGGCAAAACCGATAGCGACAAACAGGCCAATGGTAAGACCAAGCGAGCGGATCAGTACCGAACGGAAAGGCTTTGAGAAAAGCTGGGCCAGTGTTTTTTCAAAAGATGAGAGCATGATGGTAAAGCACCGCCGCGAACTTGTCTGGGACCAGATGCAGGTAAGCACAAAGCGCAGGGCTTGCAAGTGTGCAAGAGCAAACAAAGGGCTGTTGTTGAAGCCTTATATTTGTTATCCAGCTTCAAACCTGCTTATCTTCAAGACAAAGGGAACACTATGCCGGAGAGTAAATATGATGTCCTGGGCATCGGCAATGCCATTGTTGATGTTCTGGCGCGGGCCGAAGAGGCTTTTCTGGCCCGGCACGGATTTGTCAAGGGCACTATGCAGCTGATTGATGAAGAAACAGCGCAGAATCTCTACACCCGGATGAGCGCCGGTGTGGAGCAATCGGGCGGCTCGGCGGCCAACACTATAGCCGGGATTGCCGCTCTTGGCGGGAGCGGCGCTTTTATCGGCCGCGTCAGGGACGACCAGCTGGGCGAGATTTTTGCCCACGACATCCGCGCTATCGGTGTGCATTTTGACACCCCGGCGGCAACTGATGGCCCGACAACCGCCAGATGCCTGGTGCTGGTGACGGCGGACGGCGAGCGCACCATGAACACCTATCTGGGCGCCAGCACGGCGCTTGGCCCGCGTGATATCAACCCGAAGCTGGTCGCCCAGTCGAAAGTGACCTATCTGGAGGGCTATTTATGGGACCCGGAAGAAGCCAAACAGGCTTTTCTTGAAGCCGCTTCCCTGGCCCACAGGGCCGGCCGCCAGGTGGCGTTGAGCCTCTCCGACCCGTTTTGCGTTGACCGCCACCGCGAGGATTTCCGCAAACTGGTTGTAAATGAGGTCGATATTCTTCTCGCCAATGAAGACGAGATCAAATCCCTTTATGAAGTTGAGCATTTCGATGATGCCCTGCAAAAGCTGCGCGGCGAATGCGAACTGGCCGTATTAACCCGCTCCGCCGCCGGTTCGGTGGTTATCAGCGGCGAGGAAACCCATATTATCAGCGCCGCCCCGGTTGATGAGGTGGTTGACGCCACCGGCGCCGGTGATCTTTTCGCCGCCGGGTTCTTGTATGGCCACACCAATGGGTTCGATGTCACCCGCTCGGCGCGGCTGGGCGCCCTGGCCGCCAGCGAAGCCATCAGCCATTTCGGCGCCCGCCCCGAAAGCGAGATAAAATCCTTTATTGATCAGGTTTGAGGCAAAGGGGTATTTGTTTTTGTTTGTTATTTTTGTTTGTTATTTTTGTTTTCCGCTCGCCATCCGGCTCGCGTCCGTTCGCGGGCTGGCGCTGGCTTTGCCAGCTTGCCCTGCCACGGAGGGGGGAGCCACTCTGGGGACCCACAGTTTTAAACTCCTTCATCGCCGGACGGGAGTTGCACTCCCGTCCGGAACGCTTCCGGGCGGGGTAACATACCCCGCCCGTCGATGCGAAATGCACCCACGGCCGCGACTGTGGCCCGGCGCCCCTGCGCCGCCCCCATGGAGGCCCGAGCGTGAGCGAGGAATAGCCGCGAATGATATAAACTGATGCCCGCGACTGCGGCCCGGCGCCCCTGCGCCGCCACCGCGCGAGATCCCGCGCGCAAGCGAGGAATGGCCGTGAGCGCCAAAAAAACGTCCCGATTTGGCGCGGATGTTTGCATTTTGTTTATCATTTGCGCGCTAGACTCTCAGGCCATAGAGCTGCGCAGGATTGCCATCAGACAAGGAACAACGACATGGCCGTGACGAAGGTTTTTCAAAAAGCTGTTTTGATTATGGCTGGTTTTATGTTGGCTCTTGTTCCGTCCGCGGATTTGCTGGCCAGGGAAGTCAAGCTTGTGCCTGACAAGGCCAAAATCCTGCGGCTGGATCGTCCGGCAAGCACGATCATTGTCGGCAACCCTGCAATAGCCGATGCGACCATCCGCAGCGGTTCAATGATGGTTCTGACCGGAAAATCCTATGGCAACACCAATTTGATTGCGCTCGACGGGGCGGGCGAGGAGATTGCCAATATCAACCTGACAGTCGCGCCCCCCGAGGCCCGGACCCTGTGGCTTTACAAAGGGGTTGCGCACGTCTCTTACAATTGCAATCCAAGATGCGCCCGTGTTCTGGCAATCGGCGATGAAAAAGGCGCTTTTAATCTTACCAATGACCAGATCGGGAAAAAGACCGGCCTGGCCACCGGGGATGCAAGCCCATCCGGCCCCGCGCCGCAATAGGCCCGCCTGCCGCTTCAGTTTTGAGTATTTGCATGCTGACGGCCGGATTTTCATATATTTTTACAAATCCCGTTATCCGTGCCTGGATCTGATAATCATGAGTAAGGCACTGATATCAGGGGTAAAAAATGTTTTTGTTTTAATATGCGAAAAATATGATATTTTGGCGCAGATCAAGCTGACCCGTACAGGATGAAACAGAGGGAACCAACACATGTCTGACGCTTCCAACACCAAGAAAATGACAATTATCGTGACCAAGGGAACCTTGGACTGGGCCTATCCGCCCTTTATTCTCGCCACAACGGCAGCGGCCATGGATGTGGAAGTCAACATGTTTTTCACCTTCTACGGGTTGCAGCTTTTGAAGAAAAAGCTGGATCATCTCAAAATCACCACCCTCGGCAATCCGGGTATGGAGATGCCGATGATGGGCATGCATATGACCATGCCCAATATCGTCTCCATGATCCCCGGCGTTGATGCGGCGGCCTCCGCCATGATGCGCTCGCTGATCAAGAAAAAAGGCGTCGCCTCGGTGGCCGATCTGCGTGATGCCGCAGTGGAAATGGAAGTGAAGATCATCGCCTGTCAGATGACGCTTGATCTGTTTGAGTGGTCAAAGGATGACATGATCGACGGTATCGATATCGGCGGCGCCGCCACTTATATCGAAATGGCCAAGGAATCCGATATTAATCTGTATATCTGACGCGCAAGGTTTTGCGGTTTTTATCAAACAGCGCTCCGGGCCACCGGGGCGCTGTTATTTTTGCCCTGCCGCCCAATCGGCAAAATCCTTTGCCAGGGCGGCGGCGTTCTCCGGCATAAGCTCAAGATCGGTAAAACGCCGCCCCTCGCGTATGCGCAGCCGCAGCATTGTCATGCCGCCCTCATAGCAGATTTCCTGAACGCTGGCATGTTTGTTCCAGGGCAGCTCATACTCCGCCAGGGTTGTTGTCTTCTCAATGCCGCCGCTCATGATATCTCTCCTGTAGTCTCAACTTGCGTACCGGCGATCCGGTCATGATAGCGCGCCCTGTAGAGCAGGCGGGCGCTATCGGCCCCATCATCTGAAAATCCCGCCCGGTCATGCAACGGATTGTTTCCGATCAGCCCCTGCCCAGGCTGCATCAGATGGCGGTATATATAAGGTGTATCACTGCCCAGAAATACCATCAGGGCTTTGAGCGCCTCTTTCGTCATGGCATCGTCTTTCCACCGGATATGGCGCTTGCGGGCCGTAAAGCGCATGTGAAGCGCGCCCGATCGCGTCAGGCTGAACACTGGCCCTGCACTTTCGCCGCGCTCGATAAAATCATTCACCTCATTGGGCGGAATGCTCATCGCTTCCTTGTCCGATAATGCCCTGATAAAGTGCGGGTTTAAATCGCGCAGATGGATATAGGCCATATCCGGGTCCATGATCGCATTTTCCCCCCCCTTTGCCGCCGGGCGGGCGCAATGCAGGATCAGGCCGCGCACCTGACGCTCGGGCGAATTGTAATAGCCGTCCGTATGCCAGGATATGGCCCGGGAGGTATAGGGGATATAAATCGCCCCCTCCCGGCGCGACTTGACTTTAAGCGATGTGACCGCATCTTCGTCCGAATACGGGTTGGCATCAAGGTTCACAAGGCCGAATTGGCGGCCGAATTGGCGCAAAGCCGCCTTGCTGACAGCCTTGCCGCCGGTATCGTAAAGCGCCATGTTATTGCGCCGCAAACGCTGCATGAGGGCGTCAAATTCCGCCTCGCCGAGGTTTTCCGGATGGCGAATTTCCACCACCAGATCGCCGGGCGTTTGGGCCGCGCCTGCAAGTTTCCGGTCACGCCAGCGCCGATAGGTTTCATTGTCATCAAGATCATAAGGGCTGCGGGATTTATTCACAGGCATCTCCTTTTCTTTGCTCACCCCGCCGGTTTTGCAGATGGGCGGGTTCCTCCGGTCCGTACCCGCCGCTTAACCGGTCCGGGTCACAGGTAATGAACTGGAGTTGGAAAAATGTGGATTAATTTTTTTCTTGTCCTTACCTTCCTTTCTGTATATTAGATGTTGTTAATAAAAGGAAGAGATGGTACAACTTTAGAACAGGTGTAAACTACTTGTTTCCGGTGCGCGACAGCACGATCCGCCTGAAATCAGGGTGTTGAAGCCCGCTTCGGCGGCGTGTTTTTTTATCACCTTGTGGCCGTGTTTGGGCTGAATGTGACGGTTCCGGCGACTTAAAAGCTTATTTGCCTGTGCAGTAAGAACTGGTTCTGGTGTCATTGCTCTTTTGCGATTGAGGGATCGTATGTGTTTTAAGGGTCATAGTCCTTCTTTTCGTAATCAAACGCAGGTGACGCCGGTTTGCCAGGTATCATTTTGAACGACGCAGCAAAGAGGATGCCATGACAAAAAAAATGCCTGAAACGCCCCTGTTGGATCAGCTGGAAAGCGGTCCGTGGCCGAGTTTCGTGACCGGTCTGAAAAGGCTGGCCGATTCTAAGGAAAACGGTCCCTATATGAAAAGCCTGCTAGGGCAGCTTGAGCATTCTTATGAAACCCGCAAGGGCTACTGGAAAGGCGGCACTGCCGGTGTCATCGGTTATGGAGCGGGCGTCATTCCGCGCTTTTCCGAAGTTGCCGGGGAATATCCTGAATCGTCTGAATTTCACACCATCCGCATCATGCCGCCGGCCGGTATGCATTATGACACCGGCACCTTGCGCAAGATGTGCGATATCTGGGAAGAATATGGCTCGGGCCTGATCGCCTTTCATGGCCAGTCCGGCGACATCATGTTCCAGGGCTGCACCACCGACAACATCCAGCCGGCCTTTG
This sequence comes from uncultured Hyphomicrobiales bacterium, assembly GCA_964542565.1. GTDB lineage: Bacteria > Pseudomonadota > Alphaproteobacteria > Rhizobiales > BM303 > BM303. Next base: position 13,254 of record CAZIVB010000031.1, read on the forward strand.
ATGCCCTGAACGAGCTGGGATTTGACATGGGCGGCGCCGGAGCCGGCGTGCGCACATCCATGAGCTGCGTTGGCGCGGCGCGCTGCGAGCAGTCCTGTTTTGACGAGGCGCGCGCCATGCGCATGATCGTCAACAATTCGCTTGATGATGTTCACCGTCCCTCGCTTCCGTATAAAATGAAATATAAATTCTCCGGTTGCGCCAATGATTGCGTAAACGCCACCCACCGCGCCGACTTTGCGGTGATCGGTACCTGGAAAGACGATATTCAGATTGATGAAGAGGCCTGGAAAGAGGTTCTGGCCGAGCGTGGCCGCAAGGAAATCAATGATCAGGTCATCAATATGTGCCCCACACGGGCGTTGAGCCTTAATGATGACGACACGCTTGAGATTGACAACAAGAGCTGCGTCAAATGCATGCACTGCATCAATGTTCTGACCAAAGCGCTCTCGCCCGGCAAGGAGCGCGGCATCACCATTCTGGTTGGCGGCAAACGTTCGCTCAAGATCGGCGATCTGATGGGCACGGTCGTGGTGCCGTTCATGAAGCTGGACACGGATGAGGATTTTGAAAAACTCGCTGAGCTGGCTGAAAACGTTCTTGAATTTTTTGCCGAGAATGCCCTTGAGCATGAGCGCACCGGGGAAATGATCGAGCGCATCGGCATCACCAATTTCCTTGATGGTCTTGGTCTTGATGCAGACCCCAATATGATCAATCATCCGCGCACCAGCTCCTATGTCCGGCTTGATAACTGGGACGAGGAAGTTGAGAAATGGAATGCGCGCAAAGCTGAAAAAGCAGCCGTTGAGGCGGCCGAATAACGGCCCCTCATTGTTTAAGGTTTCCTAACGAGGAGAGAAATTGAGATGAATGCTCCGACACCGCCCCGCATGCCTGACGAGACGGGCGTACCCAATCATATGGACTACATGCATCCGCTGCTGAAGGCCAATTACGGCAACTGGAAATATCACGAGCGTCCGCGTCCTGGTGTTTTGCATCATGTCTCGCGTGATGGCGCCGAGGTCTGGACCATCAAGGCCGGCACCCAGCGCCAGATGGATGTCACCACCATCCGCATGCTGTGCGATATTGCCGATGAGCTTGCCGGTGGTCATGTCCGCTTTACCACCCGCTCGAATGTCGAGTTCATGGTGGACGCCGAAGACAAGGTTCAGCCGCTGCTCGACCGTCTCGCCAAGGAAGGTCTGCCCGTCGGCGGCACCGGCAATTCGATCTCGATGATCTCGCATACCCAGGGCTGGCTGCATTGCGATATTCCCGGAACCGATGCCTCGGGCGTGGTGAAATCCCTGATGGATCATCTGCATGAAGACTTTATCAAGGAAGAAATGCCCAACCGGGTGAAGATCACCACTTCTTGCTGCCAGATCAACTGCGGCGGACAAGGTGATATCGCGATTAATATCCAGCACACCAAACCGCCGACGATCAATCATGATCTGGTGGCCAAGCAGTGCGAGCGTCCGGCGGTGATTGCCCGCTGTCCGGTGGCGGCGATCCGCCCGGCGCTGGTGAACGGCAAGCCCTCGCTGGAAATTGACGAGCGCAAATGCATTTGCTGCGGCGCCTGTTTCCCGCCTTGCCCTCCGATGCAGATCAATGATCCGGTGCACTCGAAACTGGCGATCTGGGTTGGCGGCAAGCATTCCTCGACCCGCTCCAAACCCGCTTTCCACAAGCTGGTGGCGGCAGGTCTGCCCAATAACGCGCCGCGCTGGCCCGAGGTTGCCGAAGTCGTCAATAAAATTCTCGCCGCCTATAAGGAAGACGGGCGCCCGTGGGAGCGCATGGGTGAGTGGATCGAGAGGATCGGCTGGCCGCGCTTCTTTGAAATGACCGAGTTGCCCTTCACCAAGTATCATCTTGATGACTGGCGCGGCGGCCGGGCCTCGCTCAACGCTTCGGCGCAGGTGCGGTTCTAGGTCAACAGGAAAAGGGATTTTGGCGGTTTTGCGTATCTTGTATCCAGATTGGGGAGAGGGTACCAGGATGCAAAAACCGCCGGAAATCCGGATGGACAAGGTAAAGCCAGGGGGAGTTATTGAGCCATGAAGTATGGCATTTTGATAAATGAAGGCCCGTTCACGCATCAGGCGTCGGACACGGCGTATCATTTCACCAAGGCGGCGATCGAAAAGGGCCACCGCGTCATGCGTGTCTTTTTCTATCATGACGGCGTTTACAACGCCAATGCGCTTTCCGAGCCGCAATCTGATGATCGTAATATCGTCAAGCTGTGGGGTGATCTGGGCAAAGAGCACAAGATTGATCTTGTGGTCTGTGTTGCCGCCGGACTTCGCCGCGGCATCAAGGATCAGGTGCTGGCCGAAGGTTTCCGCATATCGGGGCTTGGCCAGTTGACGGAAATCGGCATGGCGGCGGACCGCCTGATCACCTTTGGTGATTAGAAGCTGAAGTTGAGGGAAAGCTGCAATGAGTGAAGAAATCCAGACCGAATATGAGACCGAAGGCGTTGAAAAAAAGTTCATGTTTTTGAACCGCAAGGCGCCTTACGGTACAATCTATGCGCTTGAGATGCTGGAAACCGTGTTGATTTCCGCCGCTTTTGATCAGGATGTCACGCTGGTATTTATGGATGACGGCGTTTATCAGTTGAAAAAGGGCTGCGACACCAAGGCGGTGAATATGAAAAATTTCTCGGCGACCTACAAGGCGCTGGGCGATTATGATATTTCCAGACTTTTTGTCGAAAAAGAATCAATGGACGCGCGCGGTCTCACCATTGATGATCTGGTTGAGGTCATCTTTGAAGATGAAGACGATGACTGGGCCGAAAAACCGGCCGTGCATGTCAAATCGCGCGATGAGATCGCCAGATTGATGGAAGAACAGGATGTCATTATTTCCGCCTAGCGGAAAACCTTAAAGACAAGTTTCAAGGAAATTCAATATGTTGCATCTGGTAAACAAATCTCCC
>CAZIVB010000032.1:0-15849 GCA_964542565.1 uncultured Hyphomicrobiales bacterium
TTTGCCTCTGCGGCGGCCCGTGCGTCTTGCGCGGCTCTGGCGGCTTCGATTTTGGCCGGATCGGGCTCCGGCGGCGCAATATCCAGCGTCAATGCGCTGCCTTGGGGCGCTTTGGCGCTGTTTATTGCCACCAGCGCGGCCTCATCGCGCGCCATGCCTTTCAGGGTCATCTTGCTGTCGCTCAGCTTTACCTCACCGGTTTTCATCCGCCCCAGATTTTCCAGCGCAAAAGTGCTCAGGTTTTGCCAGCCTTGCGGCGCACCGGCGGCAAATTTCATCTCATCGACAACTTTGCGCCCATCGGCAACATCTCTTGCCTTTACCAGCAGCGCCTCGCGCGCCGCCTCATCGGGAACCCGGCCGCCAAGAACCAGTTCGTCCTCATCAATATGGGCCGACCAGATAAAGGGCGCGGCAACGGGGCGGGAAATCGTCTTCGTCACCTTGACCCCTTCCGGCGCGCTCATCTTTGCCATGGCGTCATAGGAGGGGTTTGAGACCGCCTCGCCGCTTATCATGATGCCGGCATTTGAAATGCGCACTTCACCGGATTTGAGCGCTTTTAAATGCTCGATGGCGAAGGTTACCTGCTCATCCCAGTCCGGGGGTTCGCCGGAGGCAAGTTTGATCTGGTTGTCGATGCGGTCGCCATTGGCCACATCAATGACCATGGCCTCGATCTCCTCGCGCGATTCCGCCCCTGGCGCATAGCCTCCCAGAACAATGGTTCCATCCTTGCGGAGCGCGGACCAGACAAAATCCGCCACGCGCGGCGTGGAGACATTGCTGGCGAGAATATAACCATCGGGCGCATCGCCGCCGCCCTGAAAAGCTTCCGTCAAGGCCATGTAGGATTTGACATCCTTGGCCTCGCCCTCAATGCGCACCGCGTTTTCATCCACATTGACCGAGCCGGTTTTGAGCTTGTCCATATTCGCCAGCCCAAACTCGACCGCATCGCTCCAGCCCTCTTCCGGCGCGCCGTCGGCAAGCTTCATCTGATCCTTAACCGCCGCGCCGCCGCTGACCAGCCGTGCTTTTTCGACAATATCAGCGCGCAATTCAGGCGTTGGCGCATAGCCCTTGAGGATAAAACCCGTCCCGGTGCGCGTTGCCGACCACTGATAGGGCACAGCTTTTGGCCTGACGGTTGAACGATCGCTGACAACCCGGATGCCGTTTACCTTTTTAACCGCCTCAAGAGCGCTTTTTTGCAGCGCCATCAGGGGCGATTCGCCGCCGAGAGCAAGGTCGCGCCCCTGGGCCGTGATTTTGACCCAGCCCCTGTTGAACTGGCTCAGGCTGGTGAATGCGCGCTTGACCAGATCCGTTTCAACCTTGTCCCGGTTGATAAAAACAGCCAAGACGGAAAAGACGAGCGAGATAACAATCGTCCAGGTCAATCCCTTAAAGAACATATTCGCTTCCCTTGTCACATTCGGCTTTTCACCAGCCGTGGAACTTTTTTTTAATATGCCGGCCTGCCGCAATAAGCCGGAGCGTATGGATATCCATAGCCGCAATTGGGATAATATGCCGGGGGCGCCGGATAATACCCGCGCGGGGCCGGATAATACCCGCGTGAAGGCGGATAAAACCTCGCTGGCGGTGCCCGGTAAGGCGCCAGAGCCCATGGCGGTGCGATCATATAGGCCGGTATCCGCGCCGGGCCGGCTGAGCGCTTTTGCCGGCTGCTTTGAGGCATGGCGGCTTTTGCAACCGCCGGTTTTTCCTCATCCGCGATTTTTGTTTCGGCCTTGCCGCCGGCTTTGGAAACTGCTTTTCCGGGTTTTTCAGCTTTATCCTGCGCCAGATTATCGCCGCTGGATTTTTCCACCGCCTCGGCTTCGGGCGCATCGGTTTTCACGCTTTCAGCGGAAACCGCTTTCACCTTGCCGGAGACATCATCCGTTGCTGTTGCCGTTCCGGGCGACGGGGCCAAGGCCGCAGATGATTTTTCGTCCGGTGCGCCCGCATCACCGCCATTCTTGGGCCCTGCCGTTTTGACTTCCACGCCGGGCTTTGCGGCAACAGGAGCCATATCCGCATCGGCGGTTTTGGCGTCAGCCTCGGCGTTATCTTCATGTTTAACGGTTTTTTCCGCTGTTTTGGCCTCCTTTCCCTCAACCGGGTTGGGGGCAATGGTTACAAGCGATTGTCCGGCGCTGTCTTCGGGAGGAACAAGATCGCTTGAAAAGGAATACTCATTCACGGTTCTGCCGCGGCTTGAGCGCAGGGCGATAACTTCAAAATCAAGCGAATTCCACGCCTCGCCCTCAACCTTGACCGAGCGGTCATTAAGATGAACTGCGCCGTTCTTGAGATATTTGGTGTATTTCAGCACATTGTTGATATTTTCCAGCCAGCTGTTATCGGGCGCCCCATCGGCCAGTACCATTTTGTCGGTAATGGCGCGGTCGGAAACAATATTTCCCACCTTTTCCAGAATAGCGGCTCTGGTGTCCTCGTCAGGGACAAATCCGGTCAGCGTAACCTTGTCCGGAGTGACAATTGCCGCCCATATATAGGGTGTTACCGGGGGCTTGACGCTGATCCCCGCATCATCCACCTTGCGGACGCCGTACAGGTTTTCAACGATGCTGACAGGCCATTCTCTTTGCGCCATGACGGGAGCCTCGCCGGTCAGGATCAGATTGCGGCCGTTGACCTCTTTCACGCTCGCCCATGGCAGTCCGCTTTCGTGCAACGCCGCATTGGCCCTGTCGGCCAGATCCTGCTCAATGTCACCGCCGCGAAACAAAACCGCCAATACGCCAAGAACGATCATGGCCCAAAACAGCAGTGTCCAGCCTTTCTCGCTGTCCATGTCAGACAATCTCCCTGTAGAAATATCTTATCCGTAACGTATATGTATATTACCCTTGACGCATCTATATATCAGGAGTTGAATCAACGCAATAAACCTGCAGTTGATCAAGGCATCAAAGCTTTATATCGCCGCCCCGCCCCGGCAAACGGGCCATGCCGGAGCGCGGCGGCGATATTTCAGGCGGCAATCAAAGCCCTTGTAAACCCCCTCACTCCCGGCCCGGAACGGGCAGATATAACGAGAGCGTTTCCGGCTCAAGACAGATCTTGTCGCTGCATATCTGAACCTGAAGTTTCAAATGCACGGGGCTTGACCCGCCCTTGTCCCGATCAATGACCGGCATATTCAAAACAACCTGGCCTTCATAAAGCGCCATGGGGTTATCGTTGAACCGCAACACCCGCACGACGGGTTTGGGGTAAAGCACATCGCCCAGCTTCCAGCCCTTGAGGCCCTCAAAATTCAATTCCGTCGGAATGAAGTCCGGCTCAAGGGGTTTGTTGGCGTTGATATGCCAGCCGTCTTTCACCCCGATATGAATTTCAATCTCTTCCTTGCCCATAACCGCCCGGGCCCGCAAAACGCCGTTACCGGCATATTGCGCCGGCCCGGCCTCGCCGTAGAGCAAGGCTTCAGCGCTGCGCAGCGCATAGGCATGCCCCTCTGGCGAGGCAACCAGAAGGCCCGAGAGCGCCGCCAGCAGGGCGCGCGCTCTGATATCAAAATCAGGATTGTCCGAGCGCCGCGACAATTTACCCAGAACATCGAGCGCAACCGAATTTCCCGAGGCCGTAGCGCCGTCATTTTTCAGTTTCGGCCGCCCCATCTTGCCGGCTTTTTCGATCATGAAAAAATCACCGGCTTTGGTATCGGCAAACCGCTCGATCATGGCGGCCGTGACAAGCTCGGCCTTTTTCAGCCATTCGCCATCGCCCGTGGCGTCATAAAGAGCGATCAGCCCCTGCGCCAGATAGGCATAATCCTCCTGTTGGCCATCAACGCTCAAAGCGCCCTCAAAATACACCCGCCACAGCGCGCCGTTTCCCTTGTGCATCTTTTGCCAGATCATTTGCGCCGCCTTGCCGGCGGCCTCGATATAGGCCTTTTCGTTCAGAATGTCTCCGGCCTCGGCAAGGGCCGTGATCATCATGCCGTTCCAGGAGGTGATGATTTTTTCATCCCGGTGCGGCGGAATGCGGCGGGCTCTGGCCGTATTCAGGCGGGCGAGAATTTTATCTGTTTTTTCAACGAACTGCGCCGTTGTCATGCCTTTTTCCCGCGCCCATTCGGCAAGGCTTTTTTCAAGATGAAGGATATTGGCGCCTTCAAAATTCCCGGTCTCGGTGACCCCGAAAACCTCAACGACAAACCCGGCATCCGCCTTGCCCAGCGCCGCGATCAGCTGTTCATTTGTCCAGATATAAAACTTGCCTTCCTCCTCCTCGCTATCGGCATCGCGGGCGGAGTAAAACCCGCCCGAAGGGGCGCGCAGATCGGCAAGGACATAGTCGATGGCATGGCGCGCGGTGCGGGCGAAATCGCGCCGTCCGGTCAGGGCGTGGGCCTGGACATAGGCGCGCACGAGTTGCGCCTGATTATAGAGCATCTTTTCAAAATGCGGCACCAGCCAGGCATTATCGACCGAATAGCGGTGAAAGCCGCCGCCGACCTGATCGGTGATCCCGCCCCGGGCTATGGCGTCGAGGGAAAGGGTCGCGGCGGCAAGATATCTGGCCTCGCCCCCCTTTGCCGCCATATGCAAAAGATATAGCAAAACCGGCTCCTGGGGGAATTTGGGCGCCTCGCTGAAGCCGCCGAGAAACTCGTCATGGTTCCGGTAAATCGCTTCATTTGCTTTTGCAAAGACATCCGGGGTCAGCTTTGCCGCCTTGCTGACCGACTGGGTATAATCGCGGATGATCGTAGCCAGGCGGGCGGCGCTTTGTTCAAGTTCCGGCTGGTTGGATTTCCATTCGCGCGCCACCGCGTTGAGAATTTTAGTAAACATATCGGGCGGAAAATAAGTGCCGGCGTAAAACGGCTCGCCCTTGGGGGTGAGGAATACCGAGTTCGGCCAGCCGCCGCTTTTGGTCAGAAGCTGGGTCGCCAGCATGTAAATTTCGTCAATATCGGGGCGGCTTTCGCGATCAACCTTGATGGCGATAAAATATTTATTGAGGATCGCGGCAATGGCTTCATTCTCAAAGCTTTCACGCTTCATCACATGGCACCAGTGACAGGTCGAATAGCCAACGGAGAGAAAAATCGGCTTGTTCTCGGCCTTTGCCCTGGCCAGAGCCTCTTCCCCCCACGGATACCAGTCCACGGGATTTTCCGCATGCTGGCGCAGATAGGGCGAGGCTTCATTGGCTAATCGGTTCATTGTGGAGGATTTCTCGCTGGCCATTACCGGCTTGTCTGGAATCACTATAAACAAACTCAAGACAAAAAGCCACAACAGCGAACGGCGCATCGAATATACTCCCTGATCTCCCCAAATTCGCCCAGCTTAGAGGATTCTATCCGGTTATCATGTCAAAAGGATGTGATGAAACCGGAGCGATTTGTGAATATGTGAAATTCGCTGCGCAGGGCGCCGCTCAGGCGCGCCCGCCCCTGCCGTTCTTTACCGAGTGAACCGGATCGGCATTGACGAATTTGGCCAGTTTGGCAACGTCATTGACGACAACATGGCCCTGATTCACCGTGACGCCGATATCGCGCAGTTTGCTCAGCGCCCGCGACAGACTTTCAGGCTGCATCCCGAGCCGGGCGGCGACCAGTGATTTTTCGTAGGGAAGCGAGATTACCGCCGGTCCTTCCGGCAGGGGGCAAAGGCGCAAAAGGAACAGGGCGACGCGTTCGGGGCCGTGATAAAGCTTCATCTGGGCAACCTGATCGGTCAGGTTTTTCATATGATGCGACATGGAGGCCAGCAGCGAAAAGGCAATTTCCGAGTCGTCGTGAATGCTCTGGCGCAGGCGCACCCCGTCAATGCGCAGCAAGGTCGCCTCGGCGACAATCTGGGCGCTGGCCGGATAGCGCTTGCCGATAAACATGGCGGCGTCGGCGACCGTATCGCCTCTTGAAAACACGCCAAGCACCGCTTCATTGCCTTCTTCGGAGACCCGGAAGACCTTAACCCAACCTTGTAAAATAACGTAAAACCAGTCCGCCGGATCGCCTTGCTGGAAAATTATCTTGCCGCGCGGAAACTCGCAAGGCTGCGCCGTTCCAATAATTTCCTGGATGCGTTTTTCTTCAAGACCAACAAAAAGCGGCAGTTTTTTAAGCAGTTCAAAGTGCTTTCTTTTCATTGTTCTCCCTCGATACCGTACGGAACAGGCAGGTTATCCTGAGCTTTGTTTACACTCATTCCTGCGTTTTGTGTACGACATTCTAGCTCAAAGCGGGCGAAAATTCCTGCGATCAATTGACACATTCGCCTATATGCGTAGGCGGACGCACAAAAAAAGCGCAGTGGCAACCTCGAAAGTCACCTCTGCGCTTTTTGTTTTTCGAGCTGCGGGAAGCCTTGCCGAAACCTTGAAATCCCTGTGTCTCAGGCGGGGTGTTTATTCGCCAAGTCCCACTTCCTTGGCGGCTTTTTCCCAGCCCTTGGCCAGCTTATGGGCAATCCCCATATGGCAGTCGATGCAGGTTTTCGTCGGCTCCTTGCCGTCAAGAACCTCCCAGACAAACGGGTCATGCTTGTCGGAGGCCCGCTCTTCTTGTTTTTCCAGATCCATGGAGCCGAAATTGTGGCAGTTGCGGCATTCGCGCGAATCGGTCTGCTTCATCCGCGTCCACTCGCTTTTTGCCATCCAGAGACGGTTGCTCCTGAACTTCTCCTTGGTATCGATGGTGCCGAGTATCTTGTGATACAGCTCCTTGGTGGCCTTGATCTTGCGAACGATCTTGTGCGCCCATTCCCTTGGCACATGGCAATCGGGGCACGTGGCGCGAACCCCGGTCCGGTTGGTGAAATGAACGGTCTCCTTGTATTCTTCATACACGTTATCCTTCATTTCATGACAGGATATACAAAAGGCTTCCGTATTGGTGAGCGCCAGGGTCCAGTTGAAACCGCCCCAGAACGCAACGCCGATGATAAAACCGGAAATCAGTATGGCCCCGAAACCGTAACGGGCGCTTGGTCCCCAAAATCCTCTCCAGAGGCGCTTGATAAAGCCGCCCTGCTTGTTTTTACTCATTTATCTTATCCCCTGAAGACCAGCGCCGAAAACGCCCCCGCACCATCCCGCTTGTCGCGAAGAATGGTCCGGAAGGTTTTCACGTTCTGGCCGTTGTGACAGTCATCCGACTGCCGGTTTCACGTCACCCATGCCCTAAAATGTATTTGGCACGAGCGGTTTGGCACCCACCTGGGTTGTGTGACACTGGGTGCAGAAATACCGCCGCATATTCAATGTCTCCTGTTTCTTGCCGGCGGCATCGACGAAATGCGAAAGACCGATTTCGGGCGCTTTTTCTTTTTTATAAAATTCCGCCCCATGACAGCGCAAGCAGGTATTCGTTTCCAGATTGATGCTTTCCTTGCCGATCTTGTGCGGGATTGACGGGGGTTGCAGTTTCCAGCTGCGCTTGATGCCGCCGGTCACCGTCTCTACCCGTTTCTTGTCAAACATCTTGGCGGGAGCTTCCAGCTTGTTGGCGCCCCGCAGGGATGTAACATCGGCATTGGCCGCTGCGGTAAATGTCAGAGCCGCAAAAGCCCCGGCAATCAGTGTCAGAAATAGTGTTCTCATTTCCACCTCCATCATGATGAACGTCAGGTTCAGGTTGATCCTACAAAACAAACTTAACTCTTCAGGATGCACTCTCGTGTCCTGTAACGGCGCGCGGGGTGCCGTCAACTTTACCAACTCCATATATCCGGCCGATACGCAGGCCAAAATCAAACACATCCTCGCCGCAGATATCCACACAGCGCCCGCAATTGGTGCAGTCGCCGGACAGGATCACGGGGGAAAGCCCTTTTTGCTCGCCCTTCAGGGCGGGGGGAAGCACATGGGGCTCGGGGCAAACTTCATAGCATTCCATGCAGTCATCGCAATCGGCGCGCCGGTCGGCCCGCACCCGGACAAAAGCGGAATTGCCCAAGATGCCGTAAAACGCGCCCATGGGACATAAATGCCCGCACCAGCCGTGCTTCATGATCAGAAGATCAAACAAAAACACCCCCAGAACAATGGTCCAGCCAAAGCCCATGCCGAAGATCAGGCCGCGATGCAGCATGGAGACCGGATTCACCAGCTCATAGGCCAGGGTGCCGGTGGTAAAAGAGAGCACCAGCGTCAGGGCCAGCATCCAGTAGCGCGCATTGACGCTGATTTTCGCCGATGATTTGATATTCAGCCTGCGGCGCAGCCAGTTGGCGGTATCAGTGACGATATTGACCGGGCAGACCCAGGAGCAATAGACGCGCCCGCCGACGACAAGATAAAACACCAGCACCAGCGCCGCGCCGATTACGGCGGCAGAGGCAATGCCGGTAAACCCGGCGCTCAGTATCTGCAAGAACAGCAGCGGGTCGGTCATCGGGATCACGTCAAACAGCAAGCTGGAGGAGAGGTTTCCCTTGATGATCCATATCCCGGCAAGCGGACCGAGCAGAAACAGGGCGAAAACAGCCAGCTGGGAGAGGCGCCGCAACAGCAACCATTTATGGGCGGCAAACCAGCCCCTTTTGGCAATGGCCTCGCGTCCAAGCTGATCCAGAGGCGTAATCATTATTTCGCCTCCATGATGCCGCGATTGAGCGTATCGAGCGGGTTACTGGAAAACGGCGTGGCGGCCTCCCCGGTTCCCGGCATCGTTATGGCGGCGCCGCGCTCATCGACAAGCCCGCGCCCGTAATAATCATATTTGACGCCTTCGGGCAGATTGAATTTATGTTCCGCATCCGGCGCAACCAGACTGCCGCCGGCCTTGTTCTTTTGCTCCCAGCCCAGCCGGTAATGCCGTCCGAGCTCGCCCCTGGCGACACGCATCGGCAAGACCTTGATCGCCGCCTCTTCAAGAATACAGGCTTTTTCGCACAAGCCGCAGCCGGTGCAGGCTTCAGAATAGACGACCGGAATAAACAAGGCATGGTGGCCGGAGCGAAGATTGGGCCGCGGCTCAATCCTGATCGCCTGGTCACGCACCGGACAGACATTGAAGCAAACCTCGCAGCGCAGGCCCAAAAAGGCGATGCAGGATTCCTGATCGACCAGAACCGCGAGCCCCATGCGCGATTTGTTGATATCGGTCAGCTCATGCGAAAGCGCCCCCGTCGGGCATACCGGGACGCAAGGAATATCCTCGCACATCTCGCAAGGCCCGGTCCGGGCGGTAAAATACGGTGTGCCGGTGGCCACATTATCAGCGCCCAGTTCGGCCAGTTTTAAAATATCATAGGGGCAATCGCGGACACACAGCCCGCATCTTGTGCACGCGGCCAGAAACGCCTCTTCCGGCAAAGCGCCGGGCGGCCTTAACGCCAGGGCGGGCAGCGAGCTGGCCGGCTTTGCATACATGCCGACCCCAAGGCCGAAAAAGCCGACCCCGCAGGCCGTCCTGGCCATATCGGTCAGGAACTTGCGGCGGCTGAGCTTGCGCGGCTTCGACGCCTTGAATGTATGTCCGGTTTTTTCAGACATCAGGCTGTAAAACATCCATTCCTTACCCCCCTTGCGGGGAGTTTGCTTCAAAGGGAGACCCGCCGGCGGCGGATCGCTCGCGCCGCCGGAGGGGTTTTTCGATGTGTCAGACTTTGACGACCTTGCAGGCCTGTTTCTTGTAATCCGTTTCTTTCGAAAGCGGATCGGTCTGGTCAAGGGTCAGCTTGTTGACAAGACGAGAGGCATCAAACCAGGGTACGAAGATCAATCCCTTTGGCGGCTTGTTGCGGCCACGGGTCGAGACCCGGGTGACAATCTCGCCGCGGCGGGTGATGATCTTCACCTTGGCGCCATCGCGCAGCCTGCGCTTCTTGGCATCTTTCTTGTTCATATAGACCAGCGCATCGGGCACGGCGCGGTAAAGCTCCGGCACACGGCGGGTCATGGAACCCGAATGCCAGTGCTCAAGCACACGGCCGGTGCACAGCCACAGATTATACTCGTCATCGGGCACTTCAGCGGCGGGCTCATAGGGCGCGGTGATGATATTCGCCTTGCCGTCGGGCTTGCCATAGAACCTGATGCCCTCGCCTTTCTTGACATGCGGGTCATAACCTTCGCGGTAACGCCACAAGGTTTCCTTGCCGTCAATGAACGGCCAGCGAAGCCCGCGGGCCTTGTGATAATCATCGTAAGGCGCCATTTCGTGGCCGATTTTCTTGCCCTCGAACTGGAAGCGGCGATACTCCTCGAACAGGCCCTTCTGGACATAGAAGCCGAAATACTCGGATTCGTCATTGTCATATTTATTGCCTGCCTCATCCACAACCTGGACTTTCGGCACCTTGTTGACCTGGCCATTGGCGTAAAGAACATCATAGAGAGTCTTGTCGGCAACATCGGGCTGCTTGGCGATAAGATCCTCGGGCCATACATCCTTGACCTTGACGTATTTGGCGAACTCCATGACCTGCCAGAGATCGGATTTTGATTCGCCCGGCGCCTTGACCTGCTGGCGCCAGAACTGGGTACGCCGTTCGGAGTTGCCATAAGCGCCTTCTTTTTCCGCCCACATGGCGGTGGGAAGAATAAGATCCGCCGCCATGGCAGAGACCGTGGGATACGGGTCGGACACGGTGATGAAGTTTTCCTCGCGCCGCCAGCCGGGATAGCTCTCGTCGTTCATATTGGCGGCCGCCTGCATGTTGTTGTTACACATCACCCAGAAGCAGTTCATCTTGCCGTCATGCAGTGCCCGGTGCATGGCCACCGCATGGATCAGGGTCTTGCCCATCGGCTTGCCGCTGATATCGCTCTGATCGGCTTTGTCCGTCTTGCCGTTGGCTCTTGGAATGGTTCCGGCCGGAAGTTTCCAGATTTTCTCGGCAAATTTGCAATGGGCGTCTTTCTTGGTCACATAATCCGCCGGCAGGCGATGGGTGAATGTTCCCACTTCGCGCGCTGTGCCGCAGGCCGAAGGCTGACCGGTCAACGAGAACGGACCATTGCCGGGCTCAGAGATTTTACCCATCAGAAGGTGGATATTATAGACAAGGCCGTTTACCCACACGCCGCGCGTATGCTGGTTGAAGCCCATGGTCCAGTAGGAGACCACCTTGCGCTTGGGATCGGCATACACCTTGGCGAGCCGCTCAAGATTTTCGGCCGGAACGCCGGAAAGCTCGGAGGCTTTTTCAAGCGTATAAGGCGCGACCGAGGCGGCATATTCTTCAAAGGTAATGCCCGAAAGCTTGCCCTTGTTGCGGTTTTTGGCGGCCTTTTCACGCGGGTCACTGGCGCGCAGACCATAGCCGATATCGGTGGGGGTTTTCTTGAAGTTGCAATGCTTCTCCACGAATTCCTTGTTATAGGCCTTGTTGGTGATGATGTAGTTGGCGATATAATTGGCGATCGCCAGATCGGTTTGCGGATGGAATGTCAAGGCGTTGTCCGCCAGCTCATAGCATCTGTGCTCAAAGGTCGAGAGCACATGGACCTCGCAGCCCTTCTTGGTCAGACGCGTATTGGTCAGGCGCGACCATAAAATCGGATGCATCTCGGCCATATTGGAGCCCCAGAGCACGAATGTGTCGGAAAGCTCCAGATCATCATAACAGCCCATCGGCTCATCAATGCCAAAGGCGCGCATGAAAGCGCCCACGGCGGAGGCCATGCAATGGCGCGCATTGGGTTCAAGCGAATTGGAGCGGAAACCGGCCTTTAACAGCTTCTGGGCGGCATAGCCTTCCCAGATCGTCCACTGGCCCGAACCAAACATGCCGATGCCCTTGGGGCCCTTGGCCTTGCGCGCGGCAATCCATTTTTCCGCCATGGTCTTGAAGGCTTCGTCCCAGCTGACTTCGGTAAAAGCGCCGTTCTTGTCATATTTGCCATTTGTCTTGCGCAGCAGGGGTTTGGTGAGACGGTCCTTGCCATACATGACCTTGGTCAGGAAGTAGCCCTTGATGCAGTTGAGGCCGCGATTGACCGGCGCATCGGGATCGCCCTGGGTGGCGACAACCCGGCCGTCCTTGACCCCCACCAGCACGGAACAGCCCGTGCCGCAGAAGCGGCAGGCGGTTTTATCCCAGCGGATACCGTCATCGCCTGCATCGCCTGCCGCCAGCGCCTTGCCGGCGCCCGGCAGGGTTACACCCGCAGCCGCAGCGGCCGCTGCTACTGCATTCGCCTTAATGAAATCACGACGTGAAACTGACATCACTCTTTCCTCCTTCTCCGTTTTGACCAAGTTCGTTTTATTCGTAGTACTCATAAATCAGTGAGGTATTCAGAACGCCCTTCATGGCGCTCATATCCATAATCATCTTGCTGCAATGGGTGCGGTCGGGATGGTCGATAGAGACAACCAGCCGGCCATCACCGGAATCGGCATTGATCTCGACACCCTCCAGGGCGGAAATCTGTTTTTCAACCAAGGGTACGTTTTCCGGTTTGGAATAGACCACCAGCGAGCAGATACTCATGCCTGCGCTTCCTCCATGTGTTTGACTTCAATTGCGATGGCCCCTGTCGGGCACGGGGCGAAGCAAAAGCCGCAGCCGTTGCATTCATCCGCATCTATCAGCGGGTAGGATTTTCCGTTCAGTCCAAGGCGGAAACGGATCGCCGCTTCCTCGCAGTTTTCCTCGCAGGACCGGCAGACCGTGCCTTGAACCGCCAGACAGCGGCCAAGAACGCGCACCTCCAGAGACCAGGGTGTGCCGGATTGGCGGATCGCGCCGCTTTGACAGGATTTGGCGCATTCGGCGCAAAAATCACAGCCGGTGCGGGAAAAATCGATAACCGGGAGCCCGCCCCCGTCAGCACGCAGAATTTTTTGCGGACAGGCCTTGATGCAATCCCCGCAGGCATCGCATTTTGCCTCAAAACCCTTAACCGCCCATGGCGGACGCAAAACACCGGGCAGCGGTCTGAGTTTCGCTGTCAGTATCTGCCGCCGGCTCAAGCTGTCGTGCATCAAGATGCTCCCTCAGGGTCCCGCCAGGCCCAGAAGCCCGGCAAGTCCCGTGAAAAAGAGCACGGATGCTTGAGATGCGACCTTGATAAATATCAATTCATCGCATCAATGTGCTGTGACAATTTGTCAAGTCTGTTGCTTTGTTTGCGGCTAATTCGCAATCTCATCTTCGCTGCTATATCCCTTTGACCGGCACGGCGATCAAAATCGGCTGTATTGACTTTTATCATCTTTGCCTCATCTACAAGGCACTAGGGTCACTCAACTTCTGGCTTGCCAATGTAAGAGAAAAACCGGACCAAAGCCGTTATATGAAAAACGAATTCCATAAGTCATTTGGTTTTGAAGATGTCGAAACCTTTGAACGCCAAACCCGTATCCGGCGTGTATTCAATGCGGTAGCGCCAAGATATGATCTTATGAATGATCTCATGAGTTTTGGCATTCACCGGTTGTGGAAGCGGCGCATGATCCGGTTTCTTGCCCCCGGTGACGGCCGTAGAATTGTCGATCTTGCCGGCGGCACCGGCGATGTGGCGCGTCTCATGGCGCGGGTGAAGGGCTCTCATATCATTGTTTGCGACGCCAGCGAGGCCATGATGCGGGCCGGAAAGCCCATCAATCCTTCAGATGAACCGGCGCTGGACTGGCTCGCGGCTGAAGGTGAGGCGCTGCCCCTTGGCGACGAATCGATCGATATCATCACCATCGCCTTTGGATTGCGCAATATGACGCAGCCGGAAGCTTCGTTGCGCGAATGCGTGCGCGTGCTCAAACCCGGCGGCCGTTTTGTCTGCCTGGAATTTTCACGACCGGTTTTCTGGCTGCGGCCGTTTTATGATTTTTATTCCTATTTCGTTATTCCAAGACTGGGGGCGTTTGTGGCAAAAGAGCCCATGGCTTACCAGTATCTGATCGAATCAATCCGCCGCTTTCCGGGACAAAACGCCGTCAAGCGTCTGCTCGAAGAGGCCGGATTTGAAAATGTGGGCTACAGGAACCTGTCATTCGGCATTGCCTGTATTCACTACGGCGTCAAACCGGGAATGTCTGAAGGAGTGAGCCCGTGACCCTATCCGAGCGCACCATTCGCGCCCCTTCCTCCACGATCCGCCTGTGGCTGGCCGCCATACGGCCCAAAACCCTGAGCATGGCGGTTGTGCCGGTGCTGACCGGAACCGCCCTCGCCTGGCAGGCCCAGGGCCAGGTCCTTTACGGCGTCATGCTGGCTGTTCTGGCCGCCAGCATGCTCATTCAGGCCGGAACCAATCTTTACAATGACGCGGCGGATTTCCAGACCGGGAATGACAGCCCCGAACGTCTTGGCCCGCCCCGCATGAGCGCCATGGGATTGTTGAGCTGCGGCCAGGTCAAAACCGCCTCGCTGATCTCGTTTCTTCTCGCCGCAATTTTGGGATTGTGGCTTTCATGGATCGGCGGCTGGCCGATTCTCCTGCTGGGCAGTATTTCCATTCTTTCAGGCTATGCCTATTCCACCGGGCCGCGGCCGATTTCCCATTCGCCGCTGGGCGAGGTGTTCGTGATCGCGTTCTTCGGCATCGCCGCCACGGCGGGAAGCTATTATCTTCAGGCCGGTTATATCTCCGGCAGCGCCATTGTTACCGGCGCGGCGCTGGGCGCTTTCGCCGCTGCGGTTTTATTGACCAACAATATGCGCGACCGGCGTGAAGACAAACTTTCGGGGCGAAAAACCCTGGCCATTTTATGCGGCCGCCGCCAGACAATCCGGATTTATATCCTGCTGGTTTTTACCCCCTATATCCTGCTCGGCCTGAGCGCATTTTTCTTCGCCGAAACGGGCCGTTTATGGCTGCCGTTTCTCAGCCTTCCACTTGCCGGCATGCTGGCCTGGCGCTTCTCCAGAGCGGTGGGCGCGGCTTATAACCAGCTTCTGGTGCAGACCGCCCAGTTGCAACTGGTTTTTGCGGCGCTCTTGTCTCTTGGCCTGATTGTTCTTTAGGCCGTAACGTGGAACGCACCTCCTGATGATCGAAAAACTGCTCCTTCCCCTCGGGCTGGCTTTCATCATGGCCTCGCTGGGGCTGAGCCTGCGGCTGCCTGATTTCAAGGCCGTTTTCAGACATCCCGGCGCCCTGATGCTGGGCCTTTTTTTCCAGATCATCGCCCTTCCCGCCCTCGCCTTTGCCCTTCTTCTCATCTGGCCGCTCCCCCCGGCGCTGGCGGTGGGGATCATGATCCTCGCCGCCTGCCCCGGCGGCATCACCTCGAACCTTCTGACCCATTTTGCCCGCGGCGACACGGCGCTTTCCATCAGCCTCACCGCCATTTCCTCCATGGCCGGGGTTGTGAGCGTGCCGCTGGTTGTCAATCTGGCCCTGATCTATTTCACCGAGGCGCGTCAGTTGCAGGACTTGCCGGTGTGGAAATTGATGGCCGGGGTTTTTGCCGTCTCGAGCGCACCGGTTGTGCTGGGAATGGCGCTCAATCACCGCTGGCCGGAGCGTGCCGCCGCCCTCGCCCGTTACGCCCGCCCCGTCTCGACGGGGATTTTCATTTTGATCGTCATTGGCGCCTTTGCCAGTCAATGGGATGTCATGATGCGGAATTTAAGCGTTATCGGGCCGGTCATTATCCTGCTCAATGGCGGAATTATGCTGCTGAGTTTTCTCGCCGCCAGAGGGGCGGGATTTCCGCCGCGCCGGATGAGCGCCATCGCGCTTGAAAGCGGCCTGCAAAACGGCGCCATGGGGATTTTCGTCGCTCTTACATTGCTCAAAAACGCGGATATGATGATTCCGAGCATTACCTATGCGCTGGTCATGAATATCAGCGCCGCCCTGTTCATAATGCTCATGCTGCAATACAGGCGGACGGCGCTATAATGGTGGTCGGTCGAGAGTAACGATTGTCGAGGAGGCCACTGCCGCCACTCT
>CAZIVB010000033.1:0-9478 GCA_964542565.1 uncultured Hyphomicrobiales bacterium
GAGCCCGGCGATTTTGAGAAAGACGCTGCCATTTCTGTGTGTGCTGACCAGCGGAATTGATCAACCACCTGAACCCAGTCGATCACATATCCCGAATCCGTCAGCACCCGGGCATCGCGGGCAAAACTCACCGGATTGCATGAAATCGCCGTAATCCGGGCAAGCCCCGATGCAGCCATCTGCTCACATTGCGCCTGCGCCCCGGCCCGGGGCGGATCAAAGACAGCCGCATCAAACCGGGCAAGCTCATCGGCGCGCAGCGGAGTATTCAGCAGATTGCGCCGCTCAACGCTCACCGGACGCAGCCGCGGTGTCTGCGCCGCCCCGGCTTTAAGCGCCGCAAGCGCCGGTTCATCCGAATCAACGCCGTGAACCGGCGCAAATTGCGCCATTACCAGCGCGAATGTGCCGCAGCCGCAAAACAGATCGGTAATGTTTTTCGCCCCCTCGAGCCAGTTTGAGACATAGCCGCTCATTAACCGCTCGGCTGGCTCCAGCGCCTGCACGAAACCGCCCGGCGGCGGCGTCACCCTGGCCGTGCCAAAGTCTAAAAACGGCGGAATGTCCCGCCGCACAATCAACTCGCCGTTCCAGCTCAGCCGCGCCAGAGCAAGTTGCCGCGCCCACCCCCCCAGATGTTCTTGCAGGCGCAAATCAATCTCGCGCCCCCCTTCAACCGCAATATCGGCCCCTTCCCCGGTCCACAATACGCTCACCGCCGCTTCGGAGCGGCGTGTCAGGCCGCCGCCGAGCATCTGCGCCAGAGCGGGCAGCAGCGCCGCAATCTCGGGGCGCAGAACCGGGCAGACATCCACCGGAATGATCTCATCGGAGCGGCGGGCGTAAAATCCAAGTTTGACCGTCTTTTTGGTCCGCCGCGCTTTTAAAACCGCGCGCCTGCGGCCATGGCCGCGAAAGCCGACCACCGCATGAACCGGCGCCTCGAGGCCATGGCGTTCAAGCGCGCTGACAACCTGCCCGGCCTTCCACTTCGCCGCCGCCGCCTCATCAAAATGCTGCAAGGCGCAGCCGCCGCAGCGGCCAAAATGAGGGCAGATCGCCTCAACCCGCTCCGGGGCGCTTTTGAGCACTTTAACCAGCCGGCCGCGCTCTCCCGCAACATCGGCAATAATCTCCTCACCGGCAAGCGTGAAGGGCACAAACACCTGCCCCCGCTCCCCGGCGCCGATTCCATCGCCATGGCGGCCGAGCCGGTCAATTTTTATCGTTACATTCGGAGCGATATTGAAAATCCTGAAAGCGCCAGAGGGCGTTATTTCTTAGCGGCCTTTTTCTCCGCCTTTTTCTTGACCTTCTTTTTCACTTTCTTTTTGGCTTTGGTTTTTGATTCAGGTTTGGCTTCAGGCTTCTTTTCGGCCTTTTTCCTGACCGTTTTTTTCACTTTTTTCCTGGCCTTGGTCTTTTTGGCTGTTTTTGCCTTGGTTTCGGATTTTGCCTTGGCCTTGGTTTTGACTTTTTTCTTCACTTCGGCCCTGGTCTTTTTTGCTGTTTTGGCTTTTTTCTTGGCAGCTGTGGTCTTTTTCGCCACCTTGCCCTTGGAGCGGCAATAGGCGGAGACTTTTTTGCCCTTGGAGGTTTTATAGCTCCCCACATAGACACAATCATCGCGCCGCTGGCAGGCCGATTTGCTTTCCAGTGATTTGCATTCGCCGGCGGCACCCGCAAATGTTGCCATGCCCAGCGAAAACCCGGTTACGGCGATAATGGCGGCAAGAAAATAACGAATGGATTTGAACATTTAGCTTCCCCTCAAAAGTAACGGAAATAACCCCACGTACTGAATATTATATTTTTCCCCTTTCGCCAAGCCTTTGCCGCGCAAAGCTCAACGGTTGCGCCCCCCCGCCATATTCCATATAAGTCTTGGCGGCTGCAAATTTTCTTGCCGCGCCAATTGCCCTCTTTCTCAGATACAGGATGATCACGCATGTCCAAGCAAACCGACATTAAAAAAGTTGTTCTGGCCTATTCAGGCGGCCTCGACACCTCCATTATCCTGAAATGGCTCGAAGTGACCTATGGCTGCGAGGTCGTCACCTTCACCGCCGATCTGGGGCAGGAAGAAGAGCTCGAACCGGCCCGCGCCAAGGCGGAAATGATGGGGATCGAGCAAATCTATATTGAGGATTTGCGCGAGGAATTTGTCCGTGATTACGTCTTTCCCATGTTCCGCGCCAATGCGCTTTATGAAGGGCTTTATCTGCTCGGCACATCTATCGCCCGGCCGCTGATCGCCAAGCGCCAGATCGAGATTGCGCATGAAACCGGCGCTGATGCGGTATGCCACGGCGCCACCGGCAAGGGCAATGACCAGGTGCGCTTCGAGCTTGGCTACTATGCCTGCGATCCCAATATCAAGGTCATTGCCCCGTGGCGCATCTGGGACTATTCCAGCCGCGAGGACCTTATTGATTTTGCCGAAAAACACCAGATCCCGGTACCAAAAGACAAGCGCGGCGAGGCGCCGTTTTCCTGCGACGCCAATCTGCTGCACACATCCTCAGAAGGCAAATTGCTCGAAGACCCCAATGTGGAAGCGCCCGAATATGTCTATCAGCGCACGATCTCGCCCGAGGCGGCGCCGGACAAACCGACCTATATCGAGATCGGTTTTGAAAACGGCGATGCGGTCTCCATTGACGCGGTGCAGATGAGCCCGGCCAGCCTGCTCAAACGCCTCAATGATCTGGGGCGCGATAACGGCATCGGCCGGCTTGATCTGGTTGAAAACCGCTTTGTCGGCATGAAATCGCGCGGCATTTACGAAACCCCCGGCGGCACCATCCTGCTCGCCGCCCATCGCGGCATCGAGCAAATCACCCTTGATCGCGGCGCGGCGCATTTGAAAGACGATATCATGCCGCGCTACGCCGAGCTGATTTATAACGGCTTCTGGTTCGCGCCCGAGCGCGAAATGCTCCAGGCCCTGATTGACAAGAGCCAGCAAAATGTCACCGGAACCGTGCGCATCAAGCTTTATAAAGGTTCCGCGACCGTGGTTGGTCGCACATCGCCCTTCTCGCTCTACTCAGAAGAGCATGTCACTTTTGAAGCCGATTCGGTGTATGACCAGCGCGACGCCGAAGGCTTCATCAAGCTCAACGCCCTGCGCCTGCGTCTCGCGCACAGATTTAAATCCTGAGTTAACAAGCACCCGGCCTGTTCAGCGCCTCATCCACGGCCATGGCAAGCTGTTCCAGCGTGAAAGGCTTGGCGATAACAGCGCTGATTATCGCCTCAAGCGCCTTTGCCCGTTCGCGCTGGTCGGCATAGCCGGTCATCAGCACAATCGGCAACCGCGGCAGATCGCGCGCCGCTTTGAGCGCCAGCGCAATCCCGTCCATAAGCGGCATCCGGATATCAGCCAGCAAAAGGTCAAATTCACTCCCGCCGACAAACAAAAGCTGCGCCGCCGCGCCGCCGTCATGCACCGCCGTGACCGCATGGCCCTTGAGCTCCAGCGCCCGGTGGACAAACTCGCGTACCGCATCATCATCTTCGGCAACCAGAATGCGCGCCACGGCTAGAGCGCCCCCAGACGGCGAAGACGCGGTGTGTCAAATTTGATGATGATCTTGTTGGCCTCTTCGGGCGGCGAGGCCAGCCGGGTGACGAATTTTACCCGCTCATTGGGCCCAAGCTCGGTGCGGCCGATATTGATCGACCAGTGGTAAATCTCCTGCCCGCCCGGACCGCGAAGTCCGAGACGGACATCGGGAACCCGGCGCATCTTGCCTGAGATATTGACAACTTCGCCCTGCACCGAAAGCACCGGAAAACCGTTTTCATATTTTTGCTGCAACCGAACCCCGGCAAAATCAACCCCGAGCAGATTAACCGGCAGGCCCATGGCGCTGTAAACACCGGCCAGCGCCGGAAGATATGAACTCACCGCCTGACGATAATAAACCCCGCCGCCGGCCAGCAGGGCGACAGAAGCCGCTATGGCCGTGATCGATATCCATTTCCGGCGCTTCAGGGACGCTGCCCCGGAGGATTTTGATGATTTTTTCCGGCTTCCCTGCGCCTCGGTTTCAATGTCATGCGGAACCGCCGGCAGGTCAAAATCGTCAGGCTCGTCCGCCTTGTCCCCATCGCCGGTTCCAGCCACAGGATCCCCCTCCTGCGGCGGCTCGTCTTGCGAGACACTCTCCAGTTCCGGCATTTCGACGCCAAAATCGTCAAAATCGGCTTCGGCAGCTTCCTCCTCGGGCAAACCAAATTCCGAATCATCGGCGATCTCATCCACAGGAGCGGACGGGGTAGCATTTTGCGCCGGCAATTCTTGCAACCACGAATGCCCGCACTGGGCGCAGCGCACTTTTCGCGCCCCGTCGCTGAAAACATCCGCCGCAACCTTGAACCCGGTTGCGCAATTTGGGCAGGTGATTATCATCGCCACAAAATCTTCTTCATCCGGCCCGATACTGCGGCCAAGGCTAAATATGCTTAACGTTTCGTTACATATGCGCCATAACCGGTTAAAGCGGCGTTAACCTGACGGGAACTTCCCTGTGATTCATTTTGAAAATGTCGGCCTGCGCTATGGCGTGGGGCCGGAAATTCTGAAAGATATCAGTTTTCACATCGAGGCTGGCTCCTTTCACTTTTTGACCGGCCCTTCGGGCACGGGCAAATCAACCCTTCTGCAATTGCTGTTTCTGGCCCTGCGTCCGACACGGGGCCTGATTTCCATGTTCGGACATGATATCGCCACCTTGTCCGGCCGGCGTCTGCCCCGGCTGCGGCGGCGCATCGGCGTTGTGTTTCAGGAATTTCGCCTGCTGGATCATCTGACCACATTTGACAATGTCGCCCTGCCGCTGCGCATTCAGGGCGGCCGCGAATCCGAATACCGCCACGATGTGGAAGAGCTGTTGAACTGGGTCGGCCTTGGCGAGCGGGTCTATGCCCATCCCCCCTTGCTCTCGGGCGGTGAGAAACAGCGCGCCGCCATCGCCCGGGCCGTCATCGGCCAGCCGGATCTGTTGCTTGCCGATGAACCAACGGGTAATGTTGATCCGCAACTGGCCGAACGCCTGCTGCGTCTGTTTGTCGAGCTGAACCGCCTTGGCACAACTGTCGTCATCGCCACCCATGATCATTCCCTCATGGCGCAGTTTGAAGACGCGCCGGTCTGGCATCTCAACAACGGCTATATTGAAGTCCTCAGATAAAGACCATCCATGGCACAATATAAAAATCATATCAGGGGCCGCAAAAAAACCGGCGGGGAAAAGAAGCCGGAACAGCGAAAATCGGCTCCGATCATGCCCGCCAGCGGCGTCGCCGGCCGCCCCTTGTTGATCGCCATCACGATCATGTGTTATTTCGCCAGCGTAACGATAGGTTCCGTGGCGCTCATTACAAATATCGTTGACAACTGGACCTCCCAGATATCCTCCCAGGTCACCGTGCAGATCAAACCGGTGGGGACAATCCCCCAGACGGATCAGATTGCCGCTGCTGTTACAATTTTAAAAGCCACCAAAGGCATACTCTCCGCGCTGCCGCAAACGGCAAAAGAGGCAAGCCGTATGCTGGAGCCCTGGCTGGGGGCCGGAAATGTCCTGGAGGATTTACCCATCCCGCGTCTGATCCTTGTTAGCATCGACCAGAAAGACCCGCCGGATTTAAAAGCGCTGGCCCTGAAACTGCGCCAGCAGGTGCAAGGCGCCGTGCTTGATGATCACAGCCAGTGGCAAACCGAGCTGACGCGCACCGCCACCGCGATCCGTATGGCGGCGATATCCATACTTGTGCTGGTGATCCTGACCACAATATCGATTGTTATTTTTGCCACCCGTGCCGCCATGGCTGGAAACCGGGATATTGTCGAGGTCCTGCATATGATCGGCGCCCGGCAGGGCTATATCGCCCGGCAATTCCAGATTCATTTTCTATTTCTTGGCATAAAAGCCGGAATCATCGGCGTTCTGCTTGGCGCGGGCACATTCCTTGCCTTTAATTTCACCCTTGGCGCAACTTCAGGCGGTGATATTCTGAATGCCGCCAATAACGCCTTTATCGGCCCCCTTGCCCTGCATCCGCAGGGGTTTGCCTATCTTCTGGCCGTACCGCCGGCGGCCGCTTTCATTGGCGTATTGACATCGAGATATTCGGTTTTAAGATTTCTCTCGGCCATGATATAGGGCAGGGTTTTCGCGCATGGATGAAAATCATATTCGTTCGGGCAGGGGCAAATTTTTTTATTTCCTGCTTTTTGCCGGCTTTATATTCAGCCTTGTGGCGGCGCTGCAGGTCGGGTTTGTCGTGTTTTCACAACACCTGCCGCAAAGCCGTAAAAACCCGGCAAATGTGGCGGACGGTATCGTTGCGCTCACGGGCGGCGCGCAGCGAATTTCCGATGCCATGGACCTGCTCTCGAAAGGCCGCGCCAAACGGCTTTTGATCTCCGGCGTTCACCCCGGCACCAGCCTGGCCAGTCTCAGGCGTAAATACCCCGGCTACAATGCCTTTTTCAAATGCTGCGTCGATCTTGACCACAAGGCGCAAAACACAATTGGAAATGCAAAACAAACCTATTACTGGGCGCAAAAACACAAGTTGAAATCCCTGATTGTCGTCACCAGCGCCTATCATATGCCGCGCAGCCTTCTCGAGTTGCACCATGTGATGCCGCAAACCGCCCTGATTCCCTACCCCGTATTGTCGGGAAGACGCCCCCCCGGCCCATGGCGGGCGAATCCGTTCACGCAGCGGCTTTTGTTTTTTGAATATATGAAATATATACTTGCTCGAATGCGTCTTGGTCCGTTGGCATTATTTTCAAGACCGGTCCGTAACTGAAAATATAATTCTGAGCTCTGATTGTATGATTCTCGTCTTGCGTTCATTCACCTTTAATCTGGTTCATTACCTGAATCTGCTGGTTTTCATGCTGGTCCTGAGCCCCTTGCTGCTGGCGCCGCGCCGCTGGGCCATGTGGGCCATGCGCAGCTGGGCGAAAAGCGCCGATTTCTGGTATCAGTTGATAACCGGCGTGCAAATCGAAATCCGCGGACGGGAAAATATCATCCATGGCCCGTGCATCGTGGCGTGCAAGCACCAATCCTTGTGGGAAACCTATTCCCTGCTCTACCTGTTTGACGATCCGGCCATTATTTTAAAAAGCGAGTTGAACTGGATTCCCTTTTTCGGCTGGTGGTCAATGAAATTCCGCATGGTAACGGTAAAGCGCGGCGGGCGCTCGAAAGCGGTGCGCTCACTGGTGCAAAGCGCCCGCAAACGGTTGAAAGAAAACCGCCAGATTCTTATCTTCCCCGAAGGCACGCGCCGCCCGCCCGGCGCTGAACCGCATTACAAGAGAGGGGTTTTCGCCATGTATGCCGATCTGGACGTTCCTTGCATACCGGTGGCTCTCAATTCGGGTCTTTTCTGGCCAAGACGCAAATTCATGCGCTATCCGGGCAAACTGGTTCTGGAAGTTCTTCCCCCCATCGCACCGGGGATGGAGCGTGACGCCTTTGCCGAGCTCTTGCAAAACCGTATTGAGACAGCTACTGATCAACTCATGCTGGAGGCCGCCGAAACAAGCACGCCGCCTCCTTTTTCCGAACTTGCTGCAAAACATCTTGCAGAATTAACAGCAAAAAATCGCTCCTGAAACAAATCGACAAGCAGGGATTACAAAATGCAAGGCATTGTATGGCTCTCCTCATATCCCAAATCCGGAAATACATGGATGCGCGCCTTTCTGGCCAATCTTCTTTCCGACCAGCCCGGTCCGCTGCCCCTGAAGGAAGTGCAGAAAATCTGCACCGGCGAATCGCTGGTAAGCTGGTACAAGATGTTTTTTGGCGAGGATTTCCCGACCGATGATAATGAACGCGTGGCGGCGGTCCGCGGCGAGGTGCAAAAGCGCATCGCCGGTCTGTTCAAAATTCCGGTTTTTCTGAAAACCCATTGTTATCTCGGCGAAGCGCACGGGCACCAGATTTTCAATATGGATGCGACCCTGGCCGCGATTTATATCGTGCGCAACCCGCTCGATGTCGCCATCTCCGCCGCGCCCCATTACGGCTTTGGCATTGATGAATCCATCGACTATCTCGCCAATGAACAAAGCTGTTCAAAAGCTGATGAAAAACTCGTTTACGAAAAAACCGCCGACTGGTCCTTGCATGTCAAAAGCTGGACCCAGGTCGCCCATCCCGGACTTCTTGTGCTGCGTTATGAGGATATGCTGGACAAACCGGAGAAAACCTTCACCCGGGTCGCCCGCTTCATCAATGCCAAAAAAACCAAAAAACAAATTCGCCAGGCGATAAAAAACTCATCCTTCAGAACCCTGCAAAATCTGGAGGAAAAAGAAAGCTTTTCCGAAAAATCGATCCATTCGGAACGTTTTTTCCGCCAGGGGAAATCCGGCGGCTGGAAAGATACGCTTAACGATGAGCAGATCGGACGGGTTGTCAAGGCCCACCGCGAACAGATGCAGCGTTTCGGCTATATCCCGCAAGGGTATGAGGAAGATTAAAGCATCATACCGAAAAGTGTACGCGGTTTTCGGATAAAATAATGCGTCAAAACAGATGATTACCCCGGATAGGGTTTGACCGGCAGACCGCGGCGCAGCCAGCCCGGGGCCAGGCGGTTGCCCATCATCCCCTCGCTGACATCGCTGACCTGCTGATAACCCTGCCCCTGAAGATAGCGCTGCAACATCGCGCTGCGGTTACCTGTGGCGCAAATCAGGGCAATCGGGCGTGAGCGGTCGCCGTCCACCAGATCAAGAAGCGCCTGGGGGAAATCCTGCTGCTGAATGCTCAGCGCCACCGCCCCTTCGGGCAGACCCGAGCGGCTCCATTCCATCGGTGTGCGAATATCAATCAGAACGATATCATCAACCGCCGCCAGACTCCTGGCATCGGGGGCCGAGATTTGCAGGGGCAATTCACTTTGCGCAGGTTCAAGAGAAGACATGTTAAAAACTCTTTGGCTGTTGGCCGGTCATTCCACGAATTGCCGGGCGGGATTGTTTGTATTCATTTTAATATAAGATAAAACTAATATATTCAAGCCCCATGCGGGAAATTTCTGCTCCGCCGCATATACGTAGCGGCGGAGCAAAGTTTTGCTAGTTCGTATTCATCTTCTTCATTTTGGGATTCTTCATGTCCATTTTGCCATGATCCATCATCATGGCGCCGCCGGCCTTGATGCTGACAACGGTATCAATCGACCCGGCTTTTTCAAATTGCAGCTTCAGGGTAAAGCTCTCGCCTTGCTTGAACGGCGCTTTGAGCCCCATGAACATGATATGCAGGCCGCCGGGCTTAAGCATCACCATGCCTCCGGCCGGCACTTCGATGGCCTTGACGGGGCGCATTTTCATAATCCCGTTCTCCATCAGAGAGGTATGAACAGAGACCTTCTTGGCAACATCCGATGAAGCCGAGACAAGCCGGTCATCCACCTTGCCGGTATTCTTCAA
>CAZIVB010000033.1:9578-15567 GCA_964542565.1 uncultured Hyphomicrobiales bacterium
CTGGATTTCAGATCAGGACCGGCGGCGCCCGGCTCAACCCCTTGCGCCCGGAAAGAAAGCTGAATCTTAAAATCTCAAACGGGACAACATTCAGCGCAACCTGCCGGTTCAGCGGCGAGGGAATTATCACATGGCGCGCAAATGTAAAGCCGTTAAGCGCCGAAGCCGAGCATAGCGGGCATGGTTTTTCGGCGCTGCGGGGGCTTGCGGGCGCCTGCTGGCGCGGATCAAGCCCGACAATCCCGCGCGGGGTGCAGATTTGCAGCAGGCCAAACACCCCGGTAAGCGGCTGAAGATTGCCGGCAACCACCGCCGCCATGACGCCGCCATGAGATATCGCGGCAAGGCTTTGCAGAACCATGGCGAACAGGCCGAGCCAAATCCCCGTCCGGCGTATGAAGTGCGGCAATGCGTATTTGCGTTTCATAATCTTGAATATATCTGCATCACCGGCGCGAATCCATAATTGAATCATCGCGCTTGACACAAGCCGGTCGGAGCGGCATCTCAGGGGGGCATCAATTCACAGGTTTCGCATGCCAAAAGACTTTCAAAGCCGCCTTTCGCAAACCGTTCAGGATATCGAGCAGGTTCTGGAGGCGATCATTGCGCAAGGAACGGGGGATCAGACCCGTCTGGCCGCCGCCATGCGCCATGCGGCCCTGGGCGGCGGGAAAAGATTGCGCCCCTTTCTGCTCGTCTCGAGCGCCGCCCTGTTCGGCGTTGATCGCAATTGCGCCTTGCGCACCGCCGCGGCGCTGGAGTGCATTCACTGCTACTCGCTGGTTCACGATGATTTGCCCGCCATGGATGACGATGATCTGCGCCGGGGCCGCCCCACGGTGCATATCGCATTTGACGAGGCCACCGCCATTTTGGCCGGAGACGGGCTCCTGACCCTGGGCTTTGAGATTTTAAGTGATCCTGAAACCCATCAAAATGCCGATATCCGCTGCCGGCTGATTGGCGCGATGGCAAGGGCAAGTGGCGCAAAAGGCATGATCGCCGGGCAAATGCTTGATATAGAGGCGGAAAAAAAATCTCTCCCGGTCGAAAACATCATAAGGATGCAAAAGCTTAAAACCGGCGCCCTGATCGAATATGCCTGTGAAGCCGGCGCCATTCTCGGCGAGGCCGGGCCCGGGGCGCAACGGGCGCTGCGCGCCTATGCCGGCGATCTTGGTCTTGCCTTTCAGATTACCGATGATCTTCTTGATCACAAGGGTGCAGATGACGATGTGGGAAAACGCACCGGCAAGGACGGGCATCGCGGCAAGGCCACCTTTGTTTCGCTTATGGGCGCAAGCGGCGCCCATGACGAGGCGCAGCGCCGCATCCGCAGCGCGCTTGAGCATCTGGCATTTTTTGACGGGCGCGCCGAACCTTTGCGCCAAGTGGCGAAATTCGTCCTTGGCCGCAAATCCTGAAAAACTTCAAAAATCGCTGAGAATGCCGCCGCGCTCCCAATCCCCGTAGCGGGTCGGTTCGGGCCCTTTGCGGCCGCCGCGCTCTTTGGCCCGTGGATTGAGCTTTTCGTGCTCATCACGCTGCCTGCGGCGCGCCTCGGCCTCGGCCAGCGCGCGCTGCGCCGCGCCGGTCAGGGTTTTTTCCGGTGGTTTTTTAGCCATACAACTTGTATCCCGCTTGAGCTATAAGCTGCATATAATCAACCTCAATCCGGTTTGTAAATGACCGATAAGGATATTCTCCGCGCCATGAAACCGCCAAACTCATCCGGGCTTGAGGCCCGCCGGGCCGCCGTTCATCTGTTGCATGACGTCCTTGGCGCCCACCGCCCCCTGAGCGAGGCTCTGGCCGCATCTCACCAAAGCGGCGAGCTTGGCCGCCTGCCCGAACGCGACGCCGCTCTGGCGCGGCTGATCGTGATCACGGCCCTGCGCCGCCTGCCGCAGATCAATGCGGTTCTCAAGCATTTCCTCAAAAAGAAACTGCCGCGAAAATCGGGCCTGTGCCGCGAAATCCTCACCATTACCGCCGCCCAGTTGCTGTTCCTTGATGTCTCGCCCCATGCCGCCGTTAATCTGGGCGTGACCCTGGCGGCCAAAGACCGCCATGCAAGGCATCTCAAAGCCCTTGTCAACGCCGTCCTGCGCCGTGTTGCCGAACACGGCCCTTCAATTGCCGCTGCGCAGGACGCCGCCCGCATCAATACGCCCGACTGGCTATGGAAGAGCTGGGCGGACGCCTACGGCGAAAGCGCGGCGCGTGCAATCGCCGCCCGGCATCTGCAAGAAGCCGCGGTGGATATCACGCCCGTGAGCGATCCTGAAACCTGGGCCGAAAAGCTCGGCGGCGAGATCATCCTGGGCCATTCGGTCCGGCTCCGGAAACCGGGGCGGATACCGGCCCTTCCGGGCTTTAAAGAGGGGGCCTGGTGGGTGCAGGATGCCGCCGCCTCCCTGCCGGTACGCCTGCTGGGCGACATAAAAGGACAACATGTTGCTGATTTATGCGCCGCGCCGGGTGGGAAAACGGCGCAACTGATTGCAAACGGCGCCATCGTCACCGCCGTTGATCTGTCCGCCAGCCGCATGAAGAGATTGCGCGAAAACCTTGCCCGGCTGCATATGGAGGCAGAATTCATCGTGCGCGATGCGGCAAGCTGGCGGCCGGAGCGGCGCTTTGATGCGGTGTTGCTCGATGCGCCCTGCTCATCCACCGGAACCATCCGCCGCCACCCCGATGTGCAGAGGCTCAAAACCGCGCAATCGCTGCAAAGCCTCATCCCGTTGCAGGATAAACTGCTGCACCGCGCCGCGCAGTTGCTGAAACCCGGCGGCAAACTGGTGTATTGCGTCTGCTCGTTGCAAAAAGAAGAAGGCGAAGATCGAATTGAGGCCTTTCTGGCCGCCAACCCTCAGATCAGCCGCCAACCGCTCACGCCGCAACAGGCGCCTCTTGTGGAGCCCGCCATAACGAAAAACGGCGATTTGCGTCTTCTTCCCTCCTTGCTGGCGGAGCAGGGCGGCATGGACGGTTTCTTCGCCGCCATACTGGTAAAGACACCGTAAAGCGTACCGGTAAAACCTCCTTCAAGCCCTGAAAAGTTGTGCCATGTTCTTGCGATGGGCATGATGCTATGGTGATTCGGGTTAAATCATTAAGGAAGCGGGCTAAAAACGCATATATGGCCGGGCAAAGACGACATATGCTGGCGCTGGCGGCCAATGCCGGGCTGGAGGCGCTGGGGGCGCGGCTGCGCTCCGCGCCGTTCCTGCGCGGACCGCTGGAACCACGCCCGCCCGACGGGCTGTGCCTGGTCCCGCATGATCTGCGCACCAGCGACCCGACCATCGCTTCTGATCTTTACCGCGGCGCGTTTTCCCTCGGCGGCGTGCGGGTGGATACCGACGCCCATTCCCCCTTTGTCATCAAGCCGCCCAATTCGTTCTGGCGCGATGAATTGCTCGGCTTCTCATGGCTGCGCCATTTGCGCGCCGCCGAAAATGACATCTCGCGTCTGCATGCCAGATCGCTCATTCTCGACTGGATCAATCTGCAACACAAAAACCGCACCGTATCGGGAGATACAGCCGTTCTTGCCCGCAGGATCATCTCCTGGATCAGCCATGCGCCGCTGTTTCTTGATGACGCGGAGCCTGATTTTTATCACAAGGTGATGAAAAGTTTCGGCCAGCAAATCCGCATCCTCAACCGTGAAGCAGGATCGGCGCCCGAGGGCCAGCCGCGTCTCATTGCCGCCGCCGCGCTGTGTTTTTCCGCCCTGTGTCTGAACGGGCAGGAAAAGCTGCTCGACCGGGCTGTGCGGCAACTGGAGAAACAGCTTGATAGTCAGATTCTTCCCGATGGCGGCCATATCAGCCGCCACCCGGCTATCGGCATGGAGCTGCTGCTGGATTTGCTGCCCCTGCGCCAGACATTTACAGGCCGCGACATGGCCCCGCCGCAGCTCTTGCTCGGCGCCATCGACAAGATGATGCCCATGGTGCGGTTTTTTCGCCACGGCAACGGCAATTTTGCCCTGTTCAACGGCATGGGCTATACGAATCCGGGCAACACCGCCGCCGTTCTGGCGCTTGACGATACCCAGGGAAAACCCATTCTCAACGCCCAGCATTCGGGCTATCAACGCATAGAAGCGGGCAAAACCTTGTTGCTGATGGATGCCGGCGCCCCGCCGCCCACCGGTGTTTCGCAAAATGCTCATGCCGGTTGCCTCTCGTTTGAGCTGTCCTCGGCGCAACACCGGATTGTCACCAATTGCGGCGCGCCTTTCGCGCTTGGCGCCCGCTGGCGCGAGGCTTCGCGGTCCACGGCGGCCCATTCGACCTGCACAATTGAAGGCAAATCCTCATGTGAGTTTCTTTCCGGCCGACTGGCGAAACTGACCGGCCAGATCATAACCGCGGGTCCGGCCAATATACGCGTCAACCGCGACGAGGCCGGATCAGAAACCGTTATCGAGGCCTCCCATGACGGCTATCTCAAAGCCTTTGGCACCGTCCATGTGCGCCGCCTCAAACTCAGCGCCGCCGGCGGGCTGCTGAGCGGCGAGGACCGTCTCACCCATGCCTCAAGCCGCCATCCCGTCAAGGCGACGCGCACACTCAATGCGGTGCTGCGCTTTCACCTGCACCCCGGCGTTACCGCCTCGATATCGGAAGACAAAAAGACAATATTGCTCATCCTGCCCAATCAGGAAGGATGGCGGTTCAGCGCCCCCGGCCATAGTCCCGGACTTGAAGAAAGCATCTTTCTGGCCTCGATAAAAGGTCCCCGGCCGGCAACCCAGATTATCCTTCCTGTCAAATGGTCGAACGAAATCATCATCCGATGGAGCTTCAGGCGCACCAGCGCCGGCGCATCAAGTCTGATGCAGGTGCCGCCACGGCAAACCGGGGGCGAATAATTTATGTAATTCACAGCTTGTGAGATGATCTGACTTGTATTTTGGCCTCATTGAGCCACCTATAGGCGTAAGGGCGCATTTATATCCGAGGAGGAACCCCATGGAATCGGGAATTTTTGTTCTAGTTATTCTGGTCGTAGCCATCTTGCTAATCCTGATGGGCGTAAAGACCGTATCGCAAGGTTACAACTACACAATCGAGCGTTTTGGCAGATATACCCGCACCTTGTCGCCGGGTCTGAACATTATCATTCCCTTCCTTGACAGGGTGGGCTCGAAGCTCAACATGATGGAGCGGGTCATGGAGGTACCGAGCCAGGAGGTGATCACGCGCGACAACGCCATGGTCACCGTGGACGGGGTGGCGTTTTTCCAGATTCTGGATGCCGCAAAGGCAACCTATGAGGTCAATCAGCTTGAAATCGCCCTGCTCAATCTGACCATGACCAATATCCGGACCGTGATGGGCTCCATGGATCTGGACCAGTTGCTCTCCCAGCGCGACGAGATCAATGTCAAGCTCCTCAATGTCGTGGACGCCGCGGTTCATCCCTGGGGCGTGAAAATCACCCGGATTGAAATCAAGGATATTGCCCCGCCGCGCGATCTTGTGGACGCCATGGCGCGCCAGATGAAGGCCGAGCGCGAAAAGCGCGCCAATATTCTGGAGGCGGAAGGTTTCCGTCAGGCGGAAATTCTTAAAGCCGAGGGCGTCAAGCAAGCCAAAATTCTTGCCGCCGAGGCGCGCGAACGCGAAGCCCTGGCCGAAGCCAACGCCACCCAGATGGTCTCCGAGGCCATTTCCAAGGGCAATGTGCAGGCGATCAACTATTTCGTCGCGGAAAAATACATGAATGTGCTCAGCGAACTGGCCGCCTCGCCCAACCAGAAAGTCCTGATGCTCCCCGTCGAGGCCTCATCGGTAATCGGCGCCATAGCCGGGATTGGCGATATCGCCAGGGAAGCCTTCGGCAAGGATGACAAAGGCGGCGCGAAAGGCAAAAGGGGCGCCGTGCCGACATCCCGGTAAGCGGGAAAATGATCTAGAGCATCATTCCGAAAAGTGTACGCGGTTTTCGGATAAAATGATGCGGCAAA
>CAZIVB010000034.1:0-11797 GCA_964542565.1 uncultured Hyphomicrobiales bacterium
CGGCGTGGATAAATGCTATGGTACGGAACATGCGGTTGCGCCGCTTGATCTGGCGATAGAACCGGGCGCCTTCGTAACCATTCTTGGTCCTTCAGGCTGCGGCAAGACAACCTTGCTGCGCCTGATCGCCGGACTTGAAGAGCCCGATCACGGCGATATCATGCTGGGGGACAATCTTGTCTTCTCGCGCGCAAAGGGGATCACGGTGCCGCCGGAAAAACGCGG
The DNA here is from genome assembly GCA_964542565.1 of uncultured Hyphomicrobiales bacterium. GTDB lineage: Bacteria > Pseudomonadota > Alphaproteobacteria > Rhizobiales > BM303 > BM303. The sequence continues at coordinate 226 of CAZIVB010000034.1, forward strand.
CATCGGCCTGATCTTCCAGAGCTATGCCCTGTGGCCGCATATGACGGTGGAGCGCAATATCACGCTGGCGCTCAAGGAGCGCAAACTGCCCGCCGCCGAGATAGAAAAACGGCTGCTCAATGCCTTGCAGATGGTCCAGCTTGAAGATTACCGCAATCGCTTCCCGTCGGAGCTTTCCGGCGGGCAGCAACAACGCGTGGCGGTCGCCAGACTGATCGCCATGCGCTCATCCATCCTGCTCATGGATGAACCGCTGTCCAATCTGGACGCCATGCTGCGCACCGATATGCGGGCTGAAATGAAGCGTCTGCACCGCCAGCTTGAAGCCACCACGGTCTATGTCACCCATGATCAGGTCGAGGCGCTCACCCTTTCCGATGTCATCGTGGTGATGAGCAACGGCTATGTGCAGCAGCACGGCACGCCGTTTGATATCTATCACCATCCGGCCAATCTGTTCGTGGCCGAATTTATCGGCGATCCGCGCATCAATCTGCTTGACGGGCAGGTCTGGCGCGATGAAAGCGGGCAGGGGATTGATCTGGGATTTGTCAAGGTGCCGCTGGAAAATATCCCGCAAGATGCGCCGGACAAGGTCATTGCCGGGATCCGGCCCGAGGCATTCAAGGTCTCACTGGAAGCGGATGATTCCTGCGTCGAGGCGACTTTGGAAAACGCCCAGCCCACGGGCTCGGAGACCATCTTGTTTACCCGGGTCGGGGAGATCAGGCTGAACGCCATAACGCCGGGTTTTGTCCCCATGGAGATGGGGCGGCCGATCTGGGTCCGGATTGATCCCGAAGACATCAACCTGTTCGACCCCGAGAGCGGCAAAAATCTCAATCAGAGAGCGCCCTGATGTTTGTTGCGTGAAGCTCTGGCGATATCGACCAGCTGGCTGAAATGCTCCAGGATATAATCGGCGCGGACCTGATCGTTATCGCGGTTAAAGGCGATCGTGGTCATGCCGAGCGCCTTTGCCCCGTCAAGCTCATTGGCGGAATGGGCGATGAAGGCGGCGTCCTGGGCCCTGCATTCAAGCTGCTTGAGCGCCGCGAGATAAATCGCCGCCTCGGGCTTGAAACTGCCGGTTTCCGAAGAGCTGACAAAGGCGTCCCAGAGCGTGTCAATGCCCGCTTTGGCGAACCATTCCAGCTTGGTTTTGCCGGACTGGAACGAATTGGTGACAATGGCCAGCTTGAAGCCGTCTGATTTGAGCCGGTGCAAGGTGGGGCAGACCGCGTCGAAAAAGGTCACATCCGCCATGACTTCACTCAAAAAGCGGCGGCCCTCCTCATGGCGGCTTGCGGGGAGGCCGTACAGGGACAACATGCCGTTATACATCTCGTCCAGAGAGATCAGCCCCCTGGCCGCCTCAAATTGCAACGCCTTGATCTTGTCCTTGTTCTTGCGGTTGAGAGCCGGCCATTCAGGTCCGAAAAAGGCTTCAAGCTTCTGGTCATACAAGGGGCGGTGATAGAGGATATCGCACGCATCAAACAAAAGGGCCTTCATGTCGCAGATATCTCATCCTTGTTGATCCAGCGCCTTGCGGACGCGCATTACCGCCTCATAACCGGCGCGATTGTAACGGTTATTGCCAAGCGGTCAATTCGATAAGAGGGCGGGGATGGCGAACAGGGCCAGAATGGACAGCAGCAATATGATCAGGAAGGCGTTGAAGGCGGAGTTCCAGCCCCCCGTGGCGGCTTTGAGGTTGAGGTAGTAGCGCAGGATATAGCGCGCTTTGAAAAAGGTGATGAGCATGAGGGCGCTCATCCACAAAATGCCCAGACTCCGGCTGCTGGTGACATGTCCGGCAATCATTGTGCCGATTGTGAGCAGCATCATGGCGAACCAGGCGTAAATCAGCTCTTTGCGGGTCGGTTGTCGAATGTGCATTGTCTTGCCCTAACGCATGAGAAAGATGAGCGGGAACAAAATGATCCAGATGAGATCAATCATATGCCAGAAGGACACCCCGGTTTCGAGGTTTTCCAGTGAGTTCTTCCAGGCAACGATGGCGAGAATGATCAGCCCCAGCACCACATGCAGGGCGTGAAATCCGGTGAGGAGAAAATAGAGCGTGTAGAATGTATTGGTCTCGATACCGATGCCGTGCTCGAATTTTTCATAATATTCGATGGATTTGACGCCAAGAAACACCAGACCGAAAAGCCCCGCGCCGCCGAGCCAGAGCCGGGCTTTTGCGCCTTTGCCCTCTTCTTGCGCCTTAAGAGCAAGGGCGGCGCAAAACCCGCTGGTGATCAGCACCATGGTGTTGACGGCGCCATAAAGCCGGTTGAGGGTGTCCTGGGAGTGCTGGAAGGTTTCAAGATCAAGCAGGCGGGCGATGGAAAAGCCGATAAAAGCAGCCCCGAAAACCGCCAGTTCGCTCCAGATCAGGAGCCACATCATGGGGTTGCCCGGCAGGCTGGACAAGGCGCCCCAGTCCCCGTCAAGACTGTCTTGCGCCGGGTGCGAAACGGAAGGGGCGTCCGGCTTATAGTTTTGACTGTCCATGGGGCTCATCTTTGCTCAATTACGGCGCAGTTTAGAATAACCTGTTCCGGTTTATCGGTAACTTGATCACGAATAAGATGCATTCTCAGGCCACCAGATGCTGATACAGATAGGGCAGGGCCTGGGTCAGTTTGCCGGCATGGGAGATAATGGAAAAGGCGCCATTGCCGAAGATATAGGGGAAATAGCTTTGCGCCTTGGCGTCGATGGTGACCCCATAGACCAGATTGCCGGCATAGCGCGCCTCCCTGATCGCCCTTTTGCTGTCCTCGACGCCGTAGCGGCCCTCATAGTGATCAAGATCGTTTGGCTTACCGTCGGTGATGACCAGAATCAGGCGTTTTTCATTGGGGCGTTTTTCCAACTCCTTACTGACATGGCGCACAGCCGCGCCGAGGCGGGTATAAAAGCCCGGTTTTAACGCGCCGATGCGTGCGAGCACTTTTTTGCCCGGCTTTTCGTCAAAATCCTTGATGGTGGAAAGAAAGATGCGTTTGTTCCTGAGCGAGGAAAAGCTGTAAATGGCGTATTCATCGCCGCTTGCCGCCAGTCCCTGCGTCAGGGCGGCAAGGGCCTCGCGGGCAACCTCGATCACTTGGCGCCCCTCAATCCAGCTTTCGGTTGAGCGCGAGACATCGATCAGCACCGCAACCGCCAGATCGCGCCCGTGCTCGCGCGCCTGAAGATAAATCCGGTCCGAGCCCTCGCCATGGGCGAGAAAATCGCAGCGCGAGCGGATAAGAGCGTCCATGTCAAATTCGGCCCCGTCAAGCTGGGCGCGGAAAATCTCCCGTTTTGGCCTCAGGGCCTCAAACTGGCGCCTGACCGCCCTGATGCGCCGCCGGGCCTGCGCATCGGGTTTCCATTCCTCCCCTTCGGGGGCCTCGGCGCCCACGCTGGTGAGAACCTTGCAATAATCTTCAAGGTAAATGCCTTTGCGGTAGTCCCATTCAGGATAAAGATGCTTGCCGGAAAGACGCTCGATTTCAACATCTTCGGGCGAGAGGTTGAGATTGAAGCTGAGTTTTGTTGCCGCCTTTTTGGCGGTGTCGGTGAGGGCGATCTCGTCCATGGAATCGGCGGCGTTCTTGGCCGTGTCTTCCTCGTCATCCTCCACCTGCCGGTTGAGATTGAGCATCTCCATCAATTGCTGAAGCCCGCTGAACGGATTGAGCAGCAGCGAATCCTTGCGCTCGGCCTGATCGGCTTTTTGCCGCCGGGCTTTATGGGTTTTTTCCGAATCGGTTTGTTCGGCCGCGCCGTGTTCCTCGCCGTCATATTCGCGTTTTTCAGCCTCCACCCGCGGCGGACGCGGCAGCGATTCGCCCCACAAAATGACCGCCATATGCGGCTTGTATTGTGCGGTGGCGGTCCAGTGCTCCAGCGGCAAGGAGGGGTTGCGAATGGCGTCCAGTATTTCGCGCGCCTTGTCTTCAGGTGGTACGCCGCCCAGCATGGCGAGGATGCAGCTTTCCAGCAGGGCCTCGTCATCGGGCAGCTCGCGGGGCTGGCGCAGTTGCAGCAGCACGGGTTTCAAGCGCTCGTAAATCGGGAGCATTCCGGGGAATTGCTCCAAGGTTCTGCTCGTCACCTTCCAGGCATGGCGCAGATAGGCGATATCGTTGCGCAGGGGATCATCATGCTTTTGCGGCAGATCAGGCCCGGCCGCTGCCGCCCAGGCGGTGAGCCAGAAATAAAGCGCGGCGTTAAGATCGGATGAGGGCAGGGCGTCAATCACCTCGGGCAAAAACAAACTGTCGCCATCGATGCGGGCGCGCGGCATATCCGCGTCCACATGCGCCAGGCGTTCGCGCCATTTCAGGCGGTGGCGGGAGGTTTCCGGCTTGATGGCCTTAAGCTCGACGCCAAAATCGCCGCCAAGGCCGCGAAAGAAAATTCCCAGCCTTTTATGCAGGGTCTCAAAGCTGACCGCTTCATCCGGGAAGGCGGGAATTCCGGTTCCGGCGCTGATCAGGCGGTGCCAGAGCTCGCCGATTGTCTCTTCAGGCTCAAAAGGGTTGAGGCCCATCAGCCCAGCACGGCCCGAATGACATCGGCCAGCCCCTGTTTGACATCCTCGTCATCGCTTAAGGGCTCGATCAGGGCGGCGTTGACCGCCTGCTGCGTGTCCATTCCGGCGGCAATCAGCGCGGCGCAATAGACCACGAGGCGGGTTGATGCGCCTTCTTCAATGTCCTGACCTTTAAGGGCGCGCAGGCGGTTTGCGATACGAACAAGGGTTTTGCATTTTTGCGGCGCGAGGCCGCTCTCGGCGGCGACGATTTCAATTTCCATCTCCGGCGGCGGGAAATCGAAACTCATGGCGATAAAGCGCTGCCTTGTGCTGGGTTTTAGCGATTTGATGATGTTCTGGTAGCCGGGGTTGTAAGATACCACCAGCATGAAATTATCCGGCGCGGCGAGGGTTTCATTGGTGCGGTCCAGCGGCAGGATGCGCCGGTCGTCGGTGAGCGGATGCAGGACGACGGTGACATCCTTGCGCGCCTCGACCACTTCGTCGAGATAGCAGATGCCGCCCTCGCGCACGGCTCTTGTCAGTGGCCCGTCCACCCAGATCGTCTCGCCGCCCTTGAGCAGATAGCGTCCGGTCAGATCGGCGGCGGCCAGATCGTCATGGCAGGCCACCGTATAGAGCGGCAGGCCGAGCCTTGCCGCCATATGATTGACAAAACGGGTTTTGCCGCAGCCGGTGGGGCCTTTGAGCAAAAGCGGCAGTTTGAGCCGGTAAGCGGACTCAAAGACCGCACACTCATCGCCTATCGGCTGATAAAAGGGTGCGGTCTTTAGTGTTGTGTCCGCCTGATTATCAGGCGTTTTGGTCATGGTTCGGGTAATGCTCCTTCAGGTTATTCCGCCGGCATTGCGGAATGTCCCCGTTTGATAAGCTCTTTACCGGGCACGAAGATGGCGTAGATAAAGAGCAGGGCGCCGATAACCACGCCCACGCCTGCGCCAAGACGCATCATGTAGAAGAAGCCAAGCTGCTCCTGAACATCCATGAAGGCCTCGCCGTTGACCCGTTGCAGATGCACCTGAACCGCACCGGCAAAGGTCAGCGCAAAGGTCATGAAGGCCATGGCCCCGCTCATGATCCAGAAGCTGAGCATGTTGATCACCTGATTATAGGGATCGCGGTTCTTCAATTGCGGGAAGGCATAGGTGATCATCGCCAGATTGAGGCATACATAAGCGCCGAAGAAGGCGAGATGCCCGTGCGCGGCGGTGATCTGGGTGCCGTGGGTGTAGTAGTTCACCGGAGCCAGGGTGTGCATGAAGCCCCAGACGCCAGCGCCGAAGAAGGCGAGGACCGAACAGCCAAGGCTCCACAAGATGGCCGCCTTGTTGGGATGGTCCCGGCCGCCTTTCCACACCATGGAAAAGGTAAACAGAACCATGGCGAAGAAGGGAACCACTTCAAGCATCGAGAAGATGGAGCCGATCCATTTCCAGTAGCCCGGGGTGCCGATCCAGAAGTAGTGGTGCCCGGTGCCGAGCAGCCCGGTAAAGAGGGCCAGAGCGGCGATGGAATAGACCCATTTGTCCACCACCTCGCGGTCCACGCCGGTGAGCTTGAGCATCAAGAAGGCGAGGATCGAGGCCATAACCAGCTCCCAGACGCCTTCAACCCACAGATGCACAACGTACCACCAGTACATTTTGTCGAGCGCCAGATTGGCCGGGTTGTAGAGCGAGAACAAGAAGAACAGGGCAATGCCCCACATGCCCAGAAGCAGGACATTGGCGACCGCCGTCTTGCGCCCCTTCAATACGGTCAGGGTGATATTGTACAGGAATATCAGCGCCGCGACGATGATCCCGAGCTTGACCCACAGGGGCTGCTCAAGAAACTCGCGCCCCTCCTTGCCGAGTAAGATGTTGCCGTGGAAGAGATCGAATGTGTAGGTCACCACCACGCCGGCGGTGCCGACCACAAGGATCAGAAGCTGGAGATAGGCCAGCATCGGGCTTTCGATCTCACGCTCGGTTTCTTCCGGGATGAGATAATAAGCGCCGCCGAAGAAGCCGACCAGCAGCCAGACAATCAAGGAGTTGGTGTGCAGCATGCGGATGACGTTGAAGGGCAATATGTCCGAAAGAAAATTCGGCATGATGTAAACCAGACCCGCCAGAAGGCCGACAATCACCTGTACCGCAAACAGGGCCAATGCCACCGTGAAGTAGGCAAAGGCTATTTTTTGAGATTCATATTTCATTTCGCGTTTCCTTAACCTGCCTCGTTCGGGGGCCAGTTTTGAGTATTGATGGTGCTGGTCCAGCGCAAGAAATCAACAAGATCGTCAAGTTGCTTCTCGGACAGATTGAACTGCGGCATCTGACGCCGCCCTTCGGTTCCGGAAGGCTGGGCTTTCATCCAGTCTTTCAGTGTTTCGCGTGCGCTCTGGGCATCGTCCTTGCCGCCGTAACGAACCCACACATTTCCCAGTTCAGGTGCAAAATACGCCCCTTCGCCAAGAATTGTGTGGCAGTTGATGCAGGCGTTTTCCTCCCAGACCCGCTTGCCGCGGGCAACCGAATCAGAAAGGCCGGCGACATCGGTGGAGGTGTTGAGGATGTAGAAGTGACTGTGCGCCGTCAGCGCCACCAGGATCACAAAAAAGAAGATCGACCCGCCATAAAAAATATTGCGAGCCGCCGATTTGGTTTGCATGAGCTTCCCCTGAAGTTTGATTTCGATAAAATCATCCGGCAAGTAGATTGCACTATAAACACGGTTTCCTTGATTGATATCAAGTGTCACAAGTTCAAAAAAGCATCAACACAGGAGTATGTGACTATATCACACAGAAATATTGCTTATGTGACAATGTCACATATAAGAATAACTTTGATTATGTCAAATTATACAGAATGCACAATTTGACATATGTTAATTATGAGAATAAATACAATATATATTCTTTGAATATGCTTGTTAAATCTGCATCCTTGTTGCATGGAGGGCAGCGATATTTTGGTCGGATATTTGGAAAACGCCCCCCGGCGCCGGATACCTATTATCGTATTCTAATGTATCTTTTACAAAAAATGTGGGGTGTGAGTATGGGCGGGTTTTCAAACCGGCAGTTCCGGAGCTGCGGCCTCGTTCCGGATGCAGAATTATAACAAACAAAAGCCTGAAAAAAATGCAATTTCAACGCATGCAATCAGACCGGCGGCGCGGGTTGAGACGTTTGGTCATCCGGGCGGGGCCAAAGCCCGAATAAATTCAGCCCGACAACGCCAATACCAAGAGCCGACCACGGGCCGGCACCGAATCAGATAAAACAAGACACGCTCCCGCCCCGCATCGTTCCTTACCCAAGCGGCGCGAACAGGGTATTTATATCGGTCTGGGTCAGGGTGAAGGATTGCCCGGCGGTTTCATCGAACAGTCCGGCGGCGAGTTTTTCCTTTTTGTGTTTGAGTTGCTCGATGGCCTCTTCCACCGAGTTTTTCACCATCAGGCGATGCACGAATACCGGCTTGTCCTGGCCGATGCGGTGGGCGCGGTCGGTGGCCTGGTTTTCGACCGCCGGGTTCCACCACGGGTCATAATGGATCACCGTGTCGGCGGCGGTCAGGTTGAGACCGGTGCCGCCCGCTTTCAGCGAGATCAGGAACAGCGGAACATCGCCCGCCTGAAATTGCCGCACCGGGGTTTCCCGGTCTTTGGTCTTGCCGGTGATTTCCACATAATCCACATTAATTTTGCCCAGCTCTGCCCTGATCAGGTCCAGCATGGAGGTGAATTGCGAAAACAGCAGGATACGCCTTCCTTCCGCGATCAACTCGGGCAGCATCTCCATCAGGCGGATGAGTTTGGCGGATTTTTTTACCTTTCGCGCGGAAGGGAGCTTGACCAGCCTTGGATCGCAACAGGCCTGGCGCAGTTTCAGCAGGGCATCGAGCACAATGATGCGCGAACGGGCCAGGCCTTTATCGGCTATGGCCTTGCGTACCTTCTCGTTCATCATCAGCCGGATGGTTTCATAAAGGTCACGCTGGGCGCCGTTGAGCTCGACATGTTCGGTGATGTAGGTTTTTGGCGGTAATTCCAGCGCCACCTGATCCTTGGTGCGGCGCAGCATGAAGGGCTTGAGGCGCCGGGCCAGAAACTTTTGCACCTGCAGATCGCCGTGCTTTTCGATCGGGGTGCGGAAGTTGCGGCGAAAGCTCTTCAGATCGCCCAGAAAGCCCGGATTGAGAAACCGGAACAAGGACCACAGCTCATCGAGATTGTTCTCGACCGGTGTACCGGTGAGCGCCAGGCGGATATCGGCTTTCAGCCGGGACGCCACTTCGGACGCCTGCGCTCTCGGGTTCTTGATTACCTGGGATTCATCCAGAATGACCCCGTGCAATTGCTGCTCAAGCCAGAACTCCCTGTCACGCACCAGCAGCGGATAGGTGGTCAGGAGAATGTCATGGTCTTCCGTGCGGCCGAATTGGTCCTTGCGATCGGGCCCGTGCAGTCTGAGAACGTCAAGTTCCGGGGCGAATTTTTGCAACTCCGCCTGCCAGTTGGGCAAGACGGATGTGGGCGAGACGATCAGCACCGGTTGTTTCATTTCGCCTTCGCGCTTTTCCCGCAGCAGGAAGGCCAGGGCCTGAACGGTTTTACCCAGCCCCATATCATCGGCAAGGACGCCGCCAAGCCGCAACTCGCGCAAGAAGGCCAGCCAGTTCAGCCCCTCTTTCTGATAGGGGCGCAGGATGTCCGCCAGTCCGGGCGGCGGGGTAATTTCGGGCAGGCCGTTTGATGCCACCTTGCGCAGTTTGGCGCCCAGTTCCCTGATCTGCTCATGGCCGCGCCACTGCATGTCACCGCAGCTTTCCTCGAACCGGGTAAGTTCCGCCGCCTCCAGGGGCGAAAGCCTCAGAATGCCGTCCTCAAACCGGCTGAAACCGCGGCCAATCCCGGCCAGATCCAGCAAGACCCGCACAATGGGCAGCAGGCGCGGCCCCGGCAAGGGCAACAGCCGCCCGTCTCCCAGCTTGTGCCACAGCACCGTATCTTCATCAAACAGGGTTTCCAGAAACTCGTCCCGCTCGCCGCTCTTGTCAATCACGGCGAGCCTGTCCGGCAGTTTCTTGATGATTTCCATCAGCGTGGGCAGCAGATTGATCGTCTCGCCGTCAAACTCCATCCCGACCGCAAAGGAAAACCAGTCAATGCCCGAGTCCTCGCCGATATCGGCCCACCACTCGGCTTCGTCATCCACGATCTGGAACGGGTAATTCCCGGCAATCTCGACCCGCCAGCCCTTGTCCTGAACAAGCCAGGGGATGATCTCGGTGGAGATGTGAATGAAGCGCCCGTCGTCATGGAAATATTCATTCAGATCAGGGCGTTCGGGCGGCAGGCCATCGGCATCCACGGGCATGAGGAAAAAATCATCCACATGACGGCGCGGTTTGGAAAACAGGTCCGAATCCCGGATCTGCTCAAAGCCCAGTTCCTCAAGAACCTGCCGGGCCACATTCTCAGCCGCCTGATCTCGGGGAATGAGGGTTAAAATACCGTCCTTGAGGGTTTCAATGGTGGCGGTCTCGCTCGCATGGGGAACCTCGTGCCCGTCATAATCAAAGCCCAGACGCGCCAATGGCACGGTAATCTTCTCGAACCGGGAGCCATGAGAATACCTGTAGCGCCGGAAATAGGCCGGGTTGTATTTCAGCTCGCCCGGAATCAGTTGCAGGACCGGTACCGGTTTTACCTTCCGGTTGCAGATTGTTTCTGGCGCTTCAGGTAACGGAACCGCATCTTTTACGGGGGCAGGGAGGAGATTTTCCATCTGCGGGCGCACCAGCGCCGCCTCTTGCGGCTTGAGCACCGGCGCGGCGGCAAGACGGGCCGCCAGGGGCGGGGCGACCCCCAGATCCAGTTCGCCGCATTGTCCCGTTCTTAAATCAAGATAATGCGGCGGCATCAGGGGCAGGGCGGTAATGGCCGGGCTTTCACCATCTCCGGTTTGATCGCCTGCCAGCGTGATGCGCAATTCCTGTTCGCCATTCTGCCGTGTTTTCCAGCGCAAGGCACCGCGCCGTTGCGGTCCGGTCTCAAGGCGCAGGCCGTTGACGTTGCCATGATGACAGCGCCCCGTGGCGATAATCCTGCGCAGCAGTTCCGCGCTTTTCGGTATGTGGCCCAGATTATGACACCGATGGATAGTGACGTACTCGCCCATGCGCCGCGCCCAGTGCAAATCGCGCAGGATCTCCAGATCGACAGGGCGCAGATAATTGACGGTGTTGTAGTTCATCACCGTATCAGGCTCATAGATGCTGATACGGCTGCTGTATTCACCGTTCTTCAGCAGCCGGGTTGAATACACCTGCAACGCTGCCGGGCCGGAATTCACGTTGCCGCGCAAATCTGACGGATCAAGCACATAGACCAGCCTTTGTTTGATATCATCGGGATAGGCATCCGGGTCTGTTTGCCGCGCGTCGGCTGTTTCTCCCAGTATCTCCAGCCAGGTTTTCACTTGCGGGCGAAGCGATGCGCCCGGCGCTTCGCTTGAGGGGACAACCTGTTTGCGAGGCTGCCGCAGGCCGGTCAGCAGCACCGCAACCACATGCTTGCAGTTAAACCCGACCGGACATGAACATGAGCCGGAAATCATCACATTCCGGCCTGATGGCGTTATGTCGATATGCTGGCGATATGATTTGGCATAGCTGCCGCGCACCTTGCCGGTGACAACCGAACCGTCGGCGGATATCCGCGCCTTCAGAACCCGGCCCTGACGGAAATAGCCAAGCCCCCGCCGGAAATCCCCGTCATCACATTCACGCCGGATATCGTCTCTGCCATAAAGTCTCATGCGTGTGCTGCTGTTTGGTTGCTCTCAGCGTTTTCTCACATGGAGCAGACGGCTCGTCAACCAACAACATACTAAGGCCCGTCTGGCGCTGAGGGTCAAGAACATGACCAGCGGTGAACTGGGGGGCGGCTGTTTTCAACAACGGGAGAAGAAGCGCATTCACCGGATATGGGGGCGAGCGGTGCGATGATGGTAATCAC
>CAZIVB010000034.1:11897-15350 GCA_964542565.1 uncultured Hyphomicrobiales bacterium
CCTCATTCCCACACTCGCAGGTGCAAAACCGAATAACGGTGAATTCCGGATCCGTTAATTGTGGATTCAAACTCTTTCTTTATGATTGCGTCTCATATTTCATTTTTATGCAGGTTGGAAATTTATGAATCGGGTTATCAATCCATTCTCATTGCGCGGGTTTATGGCGCTGGCGCTCCTTGTTCCACTGGTTGTCGGAACCTTGCACCCGGATATTCGTATACCCGTGCACATGCCCGCGATTTACCGCATTGATCTGGGTGTGCACTGGACCGCTTTTTTTATGGTCGCCGCGGCGTTGTTGATGCTTCTGCCGCATCGCCAGAGCAGAGTTTTGATAATTTGCCTGGCACTGGCTGTTTTGCTTGAGGCGTTCCAGTTGTTTATTGATGGGCGGCAAGCTGACATTACGGATATGTTCGCAAACCTCATCGGCGTTGCTTGTGCATTCGTACTGGTAAAGTCGTTAAAAATGCCGGGAGGCATGAAGCCGGCACCGGAGAGACCGGTCAGCCCGTTACCGTGAAATACTGCGGCGTCTCATCCTCTGATCGCTGGCGCCGCGCCGCCGGTCCATGGTGCCGTTTTTCTGCATCATGTGAAAAATGCAGAATGGCCGGCCGAAAATAGAATGCCGGTGGACAGGGGTCAGTTTCAAACCCGATACCGATGATATACGCCAATCTGCGTCTCTGGATAGAATTCCGCGCTCTTGATCCGGGCGGGCTTGCTTCTATAATGAGAGAGCCGGTTTTGATTGATCTGCGCAATATCTATCTGCCTGATGAAATTGCGCAAACGTCGCTTCTCCATCACAGCATAAGCCGTCCGGGAATCCAGCCTCAATAAAAGGCGTTGCACGTTAGAGCATCATTTGGCAAAAGTGTACGCGGTTTTGCCGATAAAATGATGCGGCAAAACAAAAAGTTACAGCGTGAGTGCGATTCCTTTCAACCGCATGATGCTCTAGCGCCAGAATTGCCGCCGGGGGAATTTGTCGTCGTATATATATTCATTGCATTTGTTATTTTCGCACCATTGCCGATTGGGGGGAACAACCCTATGGCGTGGACGATATTTGCCATGTTGGCCGGGCTGTTGGCGGTGTGGATTTCCATCCAGAGTCTGATCCGCAAGCAAACCGCTGCGGTTCCCATGCGATGGGTCTGGTTTCCGGCGGGTTTGTTTGTTGGCGTTTGTTTCTGGGCGCTGATCCAGTCGTTGTCCATCACGCCGGAGGGGCTGCACCATCCGTTATGGAGTATTACCGCCGAAGCGTTGGGCAAAGCGCTGCCGGGGGCGATTTCGGTTAATCCTTATGCGACGGGGACTGCATTGCTGCGCCTGATGACGTATGGCGCGGTGTTCTGGCTGGCGTTGCAGTTGGGCCGGGATAGCAGACAGGCTGAACTCATCCTTCACGGCATTGTTTTCGCCATAACGGCCTATGCGCTTTATGCGCTCATACTCTGGTCGATCGGTTCTGATACCATTCTCTGGTATGAAAAATGGGCAGGCAAAGTCCGGCTGACCTCAACATTTGTCAATCCCAATAATTTTGCTACTTTTGCCGGATTGGGATGTGTTGCATCGCTTGCCTTGCTGGTCCGTTCCTTGCGAAACAGCTTTCGTGCCAGGGAAGGGGATCAGGCAAAACACAGGATTATCCGATTTGTGCATATGGCATCCGGGCGCGCCGGTATTTATCTTTTAACATTGATAGTGACACTGGGCGCGCTTTTCCTTTCGGCTTCGCGTGGCGGGTTTCTTGCGACCCTTTTCGCGATGGGGCTTTTAATTTCTTTCAGTTTGTTAAAAGGCCGTCCGGGTATTTTTAATCTGACCGCAGTTTTTATTATCGCTGTTGCGCTGTTCATATTTGTTTTTGATCTTGGCGGGGTAAATCTGGCGGACCGGTTTCAGCACAGTGAATTGCAGGCCGGGCACCGTCTGGCAATCTACAAGCAAACGATACAGGCCATTGTGGATTCGCCGTGGCTCGGGACCGGATACGGGACTTTTCGCGATGTTTATCCGATGTACCGTGATGAGGCGATCACATCCTGGGGAGTGATCGATCTGGCGCATAATACCTATCTGGAGAATTTGCTGGAGTTGGGTGTACCCGCGGCGCTGGCGCTTTTTTTGGCTATCGGGGCCTGTGTATGGCTGTGTTTCCGGGGCGCTTTGACGCGGCGGCGGCGGGGGCATTTCCCGCTGATTGGTTTTGCGGCCTCAGTGTTGGTGGCGATGCATTCGCTGGTGGATTTTTCTTTGCAGATCCCGGGGGTGGCGATTACCTATGCGGCGCTTCTGGGGCTTGGGGTGGCGCAATCATGGAGCAGCCGGAAAAGGTGACAAGGTGAAACGGCCATGTCCGGAGACATGGCCGTTGGCACCCGATAGTTCAGGCTTGTCAGAGTGTCCATCCCCTAATATTGGCATGAATACCGGGCGCTGTTGGTCCGCTGATTATAATAATTTGCCTAGAAACGTGCAGAGTAACGATAGCTGCGCGATGCGAGGCGGATGCGCTTTTTCGCTTTGCTCTGTTTCCTGACAGCCCATATTGCCCAGTTTTTGCGCTTAAAGCTCTTGGCGGCAATAAGACGTTTGGTGCGAGTGTAGCGCTTGGCTGCGGTGTAGCGTTTTGCGCGATAGGAACGCTTGGCCAGCTTGCGCTTGATCGAAGCTGTCCTCAAAACCTTGCGGCTTCTTTTCTGGCTCAGTTTCGCCAGGCGCGATTTGCTGGTTCTGGTTTCGGCAATTTGCTTGCGCGGCGTGTAAGAAGCGCTTGAAGCAATTCGCGTGGAACCACCGGACAGGCGCACCCATTTGCTCGGATCCGACTGGGACTGGCGCTTTTTCCAGCGATAATTGACGCGGTTCCAGGGCACAACGCGTTTGCGCATATTATCGAGTACAAAATCGCCATTGCTTGTGCGGGCGACCAGCACGGCATGCGAGCCATAGCGGGGATGATCGGCAACGGTCATCAGCACTGAGTGGGATGGCCAACCGGCGCGAATAAGAGCGCGGCGTTTCTGCAAGGCGTAATCCTCGCAATCGCCCGTGTTGCCACTGACCGACCAGACATCAATACCCTTGTTGCTGCCATCAGAGCGCGGTTTGATCTTGGCGTTGATCCTTTTGTTGATGCTCGTGAGCTGCGCCCAGGTTCTTGGCGTCAGCTTCACGGGGGCATATGCGGTCTTTTTACGAGAGGTTACTGACGGCTTTTTCCGCATCGAGCGTGCGGATTTTGAAAGTGAGGCATATCTCAGATAGGCTCTGGCTTTACTGGGTGTCATCCTTGCGCTGTTACTGGATTTACAAGCGGAAGGGTTTTTCATGCATAATACAATATGCCCCAGTGGCGCCATGGTACGCCCGCCTTCGGCCATGGCCGTGCTGCGTGCGATAGCATCACGAACGCCGGAGCCAATAAAGGGG
>CAZIVB010000035.1:0-14988 GCA_964542565.1 uncultured Hyphomicrobiales bacterium
GAAGCTGTTTAAGAAAAAGCAGTTTACCCTTGAGGGGTTCACAGGCCGCAGGCTTGAGGTTCGCGGCTGGGTTGGTTTGCGCAACGGCCCCACGATCGCGGCGGATCACCCGGAGCAGATCGAGTTGATCGACTGAGAATCAGGCGGCCTCGTCGGCGGCGCCATCTTCCTTGGCGGGCTTTTCCACCCGTCCCGCGCCCTTGTTCAGCTCATCGATAATGATGGCGATGGCCTCGGTCTGGGTGGCTTTCCTGACGGCGGAGACCTCCCGCGCCATACGGTCGAGGGCGGCTTCATAAAGCTGGCGTTCGGAATAGGATTGTTCGGGCTGGCGTTCGGAGCGGTAAAGATCGCGCACCACTTCGGCCACCAGAATAATATCGCCGGAATTGATCTTGGCTTCATATTCCTGCGCCCGGCGCGACCACATGGTGCGTTTGACCCTGGCGCGGCCGCGCAGGGTTCTTAGCGCCTTGTCCATGATATCGGTGTCGGAAAGCTTGCGCATGCCAACGGCGGAGGCCTTGGCGGTGGGAACCCGCAGAACCATTTTTTCCTGCTCGAAATCAATGATGAAAAGCTCCAGCGTGGTGCCGGCAATATCTTCTTCCTCGATATCCTTGATCCGTCCTACGCCATGGGAGGGATAAACAATATATTCGTTAACCCTGAAACCTTGCCGTGTTTTGCGTGACGCAGCCATGCGATAACCTCTTGCTTGTCGTTTGTTCCCGCGGTGTCAAAACCCCTGCCCGACGTGCTTTCGTTATGGGTTTTGTTTGGGAAGTTCTTTGTTGTTTGTTCTTGACTTTTCAACCTGTCCGGCATGAACCGGCGCGGGATCATGAGCCGTAAAAAAATCCGCTCCCGGGGAAGAGAGGCGGTTCAAAAACACAAGGATGCACCTTCCAGATTAAGTGTGGCAGAGCCTGAACTGAACGGATATCCTAACACAAAACCGGTGATAAATGAAGAGGGCTGACCTGAAACAACAGGTACATCCGCATAAAAGACCAAATTTTGCGATGTTTTGGCGAGTGCTCCAGGGCGGCGTTGCGGGCGGGTTTAATCGCCCTCTCCGGGGTTTTCCGAGAAATATTTCTCCAGTTTGCCTTCCACTCCGTCCATCTCCTCGGCGGTGTCCATCGGGTCGTGTTTTTCGGTGATGTTGGGCCAGATCTCGGCATATTTGGCATTCAGCTCGACCCAGGATTCAACATCTGGCTCGGTGTCGGGCAAAATGGCCTCCGCCGGACATTCAGGCTCGCAAACACCGCAATCGATACATTCATCGGGATGGATAACCAGAAAATTCTCACCCTCATAAAAACAATCCACCGGGCAGACTTCCACGCAATCGGTGTATTTGCACATGATGCAGTTATCGACCACAACATACGTCATATTATGCTCCTGTACTTATTTCAGGTGATTTGATCCTGTTACGAAATTCAGGCGTTTTCTATAGCATAGATGCGCGAGCATGCAACAGTCTGACGCCTAAAGATTAGCGGCAATTGGTAAAATCTTCTGTGTGTTAGTCACGGTTGCTGAAAATTTGCAATTCGCGGCGCTGTTTTTTTGTCGGTCGCCCGCTTCCGGGCTCGCGGCGGGCGGGGGAAAGCTGTTTGTCATTCGTGCCGGTTTCAGCTTTTTTCTGTTCCGGCGGGGCAAGGTCATCATAGAGCAATACCGCCTCGCTATAGGGGCCGCGGCGGCGCGCCAGTTGCAGGATTTGAATCACCCGCACCTGCTTGTTAAGGACGAAGGTAAGGATATCATCGGGTTTGATTTTCTGCCCCGGTTTGGAGATGCGTTCGCCATTGCGCCTGATCCTGCCCCTGGAGACGAGGGCGGCGGCGCGGGAGCGGCTCTTGATGAAGCGGGCGCTCCACAACCATTTGTCTATTCTCTGGGCCGGGGCAGATTGGCTCATGGCTAAAAAACCGCCTATTCGGATTTCTCCATGCGGGCTTTCAGGGCCTGCAAGGCGGCAAAGGGCGAATTGGGATCGGGTTTGGCCGCCGGTTTTTTCCCCGTCTGTTTTTTGCCGCCGCGCGGTGGGGGGCTCTTTGCGCCCGGGGGCCTTTTCTCTCCCCTTCGGTGGGGCTTGCGGGGCCTGTGGGGGGGGTGCTTTTTAACCGGAACCGGACGCCAGATTTCAATGAATTTTTCGTCTTCGGGCTCTGCCGGTGCAGGTTCGGCCGCCGCCGGCTCTGGCGCTGCTGGCGTTGGCGCCGCTGACTCTGGCGCCGGTTCAGCCGTTTCAGCAGGAGCGGAGGCTTCCTCTTTGCGTTTTCCGGTTTCGGTTTTGGCTTCGGTTTCAGGCGTTACCTCGATTTTGCGCTTCTGGCAGCGAAAACCGATGGCGCGCAGGATTTCGGCAAAATCCTCGCCCGAGCAGCCGACAAAGGACATCATGGTGGGGGTAACGGTGAAGCCGCCGCCCTCAACCGAGCCTTCGGGGCGTTTGTCTTCCGCGCTCTCGCCCTTCCAGTACACCAGGGGACGGATTTCATCGGCAAGGCGTTCGAGCATGTCAACCCGCACGGCGCGCAGGCCGCAAAGTTTAAAGCCCGACGCCTCGTAATAGCCCCTGGGCAGGGCGGGGTCGGTCTTGACCGATGTGAGCCCCTCGCCGGGCGGCTCGGGCAGGGTTTCAGCGCTGGTCCCGGTTTGGAAAAGCGCCCAGAGCAGGCGGCGCAAAGAGGCCGCGGCCGGTTTTAACAGCATGGGCAGGTAAATCGAGTAGGCGCCGAAACGCACCCCGTATTTGCGCAGCTCACCGCGGGCGTCCTGATCCAGCGCCCTGATATCATCGGCAATGCTCTGGCGGTCAACAAGTCCAAGATGTTCGGCAAGCTGAAACGCCACGCCGCGGGCAAGACCGGTCAGTTCCTTGGCATCGCGCAGTTTGACCAGCGGCTCCAGAAGGGCGGCAATATGGGATTCAAGCCAGTCTTGCAGCCTTTTGGCTATGGCCTCAAGCTCGCCAGCGCCAAGATGCTCGCCGGCGGCGATCTCGATTGCCGGGGCAAGAATGGTTTCGCCGGCTTTAAGATTGGCGATGATCTGGCCTTCCCATATCACCGCGCCGTCGGAGTTGAGGCTGAAAGCCTTGTCGGGGGCCTGAATGAGGCGGGCGGCGCGTTCGGGGATTTCCTTTGCCAGCACGGTATTGGCGGCGGCGCGCAGGGCCTTGCCGTCAATATCGGAGCCCCGGGATTGCGGCATGAAAACAAATCCTTTCAGGGAACCGATGGTTTCGCCTTCCACGATGACATCGCCTTCCCCGGTAACAGCGGCCATTAATTCTTCCTTTTCTCTCAAGCTTTTCATAAGCACGCTGGTGCGGCGGTCAACAAAGCGTGAAACCAGTTTCTGATGCAGGGCATCGGAGAGCCTGTCTTCCAGTTTGCGCGTGACAGAGCGCCAGTTTTCCTGATCATCCAGCCATCCGGCGTGATTGGCAATGAATGTCCAGGTGCGGATATAGGATATCCGGTTTGCCAATGTGTCAATATTTCCGTCCGTCCGGTCCGCAAGGCTGATTTTGTCCGCAAACCAGTCTTGCGGGATATGACCATCCTTTACCAGAAATTCAAAAACTTTCGCAATCAGTTCCGAATGGTCATTGGCGGCGATTTTACGGTAATCGGGAAGCTGGCAGATATCCCATAGCAGGGCAAGATCTTCAGGCGTCCTGATCCGTGCGGTGGTCTCAACATCCCGGCTTAGTATTTCCAGCGCCTGCTGATCAGCCCCCATGCGGGCGCGCACCAGACCGGGGCGGGTCGGCGGGCGGTTGAGGGCTTCAAACAGGGCTTCCATGCTGGTGAAATCGAGCTCGGTATTGCGCCATTGCAGGCATTTGATGCTGTCGAATTCATGGTTCTCGATGCGTGAGATAACATCGGGGTCAAAATCGGGCGCATTGGCGGTTTCGCCGAATGAGCCGTCATTCATATGGCGTCCGGCGCGCCCGGCGATCTGGGCCAGTTCGGCGGGGCTTAGCTGGCGGTAGTCGCGGCCGTCGAATTTGCGCGTGGCGGCAAAGGCGACATGATCAATTTCCATGTTCAGCCCCATGCCGATGGCGTCGGTGGCGACGAGAAAATCAACATCGCCCGACTGAAAGAGCTCAACCTGGGCGTTGCGGGTGCGCGGGCTCAGCGCCCCCATGACAACCGCCGCGCCGCCGCGCTGGCGGCGCACAAGCTCGGCTGTTTCATAAACGCTCTGGGCGCTAAACGCGACAATGGCGCTGCGCCGGGGCAGGCGGGAGAGTTTTTTGCGCCCCGCGTAAGACAGGGAGGAAAACCGCGGCCGCGATACAAAATTGGCGCCGGGGAGCAGCTCGGCAATCAGCGGACGCATGGTGCCGGCGCCCAAAAGCATGGTTTCGGACAGGCCGCGCGCATGCAGCAGGCGGCGGGTGAAGACATGGCCGCGCTCGGCATCAGCGCTCAACTGGATTTCATCAATCGCCATGAACTCACTGGCATGATCCAACGGCATGGCCTCGACGGTGCAGACAAAATAGGCCGGATTGGCGGGAATGATCTTTTCCTCGCCGGTGATCAGCGCCACGCGATCGGCGCCGCAGCGCGGTTTGATGCGGTCGTAAACCTCGCGCGCCAGCAGCCGCAGCGGCAGGCCGATAATGCCGCTGCGATGCGCCAGAAGCCGCTCGATGGCCAGATGGGTCTTGCCGGTATTGGTGGGGCCAAGAACCGCGGTGACGCCATATCCGGAACGTTTTATCATCATGTATGTTTTCCCGGACCTTTTTGCCGCAATGGTGGAACCGGCATGGGCTGATATGTACCAGACTGGCTCAAAGGGCTTTCATAAATTAACTTTTTGAACGTGTGAAGAACAAAGGCTGACCGAATCACTGACATGGCTCCGATTCTGTTTTTGTTCTCATCAATATCTGGTTTTTGGCAAGGTTTCGCAGATGATTTTAGAGGTTTGGGAGGCTTTTGCGAACCTCTTTTGCGCTCAAAGGTTAACACAACCGGCGCATCCGGTTAAGGAAGTATAAAAGCGTGGGCTGCAAAATCACGATCCGGCGTTAACACCCGGACCGATAGGAGAACAAACCCTGTCCGAATCACTGACCCGCAACCGTTTCTCATTTTGTTCACCGCAATATGTTGATTTCAGGGCCGAATTATCCACGTCCGGGCTTCGGAAAATTGCCGCTCCGGTCAAAACAGCCGCAAACGTTAAGGATTGCTGTTTCATTTTGACACAAAGGGGCAAGCCTATTTTGTTTTAAAGCTCACCGTCTGGCCATCAATGCGGGTGCGCCTTAAATGCACCACCGCATTGGCCCATTTGGTAGGGAAATTGATTTTCACCGGGATCATCAAGATGGCCTTGCCGATTGTGATCGGGGCGAACCAGACGGGGACATAGGGGATCGGGTTTTGCCGCTCCAGTTTTAAGGTGCGGGCCGATTGTCCGGCGATGGGGACATATTTGACCATGCATTTATAGGCCGGTCCCGTATAGCCGCTTGAGCCGCCCTTTAAATTGTCCAGTTTGATATAGCGGTAGCGCAGATCCCAGATGGTGTGGCCGTCAATAATCCGGTGACGGCGGCGGCAGGGACGCCGGGTTTCATATATCGTCGCCGAGAGCAGGGATGTGAGCGGGTCGGGCA
Source organism: uncultured Hyphomicrobiales bacterium (assembly GCA_964542565.1). GTDB lineage: Bacteria > Pseudomonadota > Alphaproteobacteria > Rhizobiales > BM303 > BM303. The sequence continues at coordinate 5,672 of CAZIVB010000035.1, forward strand.
TGCCGGCGCGCAGCTTTTTCTTCACCGCGCTTACCCGGTATGCGGGCAGGCGGGGGATGGTGGAGATGCGGTGGCGCGCGGCGTTGTTCCAGCTCATGCGGACCCGGTAAACCGCATTGCCGCCCTTGCCGTCGGATATGTATTGCTTCGGGCGCAGGCCCCTTGAGGAGATGCGCCCGGTGACGAGGGAGTCAAAACGGCCCTGGGCAATGATATTGCCAAGCCCGACCGGCTGGATAAGCGAGGTCGCCTTGTAGCGCCCCTTGTCGAGAGTAATGCCGAATTTGGCCGATACCATCGAAATCCCGGCGCCGTAAATCCGGTAGTCAAGTTCGATCTTCTTGCGCATGGCGCGGATCGCCCTGATATTGAGAAGGGGATTTTTAACCCCCGCCATGGCGCGCGCCGCCATGGCATTGCCCTGGGGCAGAAGCAGAAAAACAAGAACCAATATAAGACTGCGCATGGTATAACGGGAACCCGGGTCGTTTGAGAAATTGAATTGCATTGAAATCCGCTTTAGCATTTTTTTCGTTTCAGGTGAGCGAATCTTTTGCAAAAAACGCCGCCGGGGGCGCAAATTAGATGATTTGTATGGCAATGAAAAGCAAACAGGGCTTGACGGAAGGGTTTTTTGCGCTTTATTACGTGCAACTTCGTGTGCGGCCCTGACCGGCTCAGCATTGGATTACTAAGAGAATTAAAGGAGGGGCTGATGTCCCGTCGTTGCGAGTTGACCGGAAAAGCGGTTCAGGCCGGAAATAATGTCAGCCATGCGCATAACAAGACACGGCGCAGGTTTTTGCCCAATCTTTGCCAGGTCTCGCTGTTGAGCGAGGCCCTGGGCAAGCAGGTGCGGCTGCGCATCAGCGCCAACGCCCTGCGTACGGTTGAGCATCGCGGTGGGCTTGATGCGTTTCTCGCCAAGGCCAAGGCGGATGAGCTCTCGTTAAAGGCGCGGCGCATCAAACGCCAGATCGCCAAGGCGGCACCGGCCGTACAAGACGCAAGCTAGCTCCGGCTGCCCATTTTACTGCTGAAAAAACAACCGGCGCTCTTCTGTGCCGGTTTGTCGTGCCAAGAGCCCTGAAAAACTGATGACACCGCTACCCGCACACAGGCGCAACATCCAGATGCTCTGGCCCCTGGGGGCGATGGTGGCTGTGGTTGCCGCTTCCAACTATCTGGTCCAGTTTCCGGTTCAGTACCATTTTGGCGGCATTAATCTTGCCGATATTCTCACCTGGGGCGCCTTTACCTATCCGGCGGCGTTTCTTGTCACCGATCTGACAAACCGCAAATTTGGTCCGCGCCGGGCGCGCTTGGTGGTTCTTGCCGGTTTCGTGCTGGCGGTGGCGCTTTCGGTCTGGCTGGCAAGCCCGCGAATCGCCATTGCGTCGGGCGCGGCATTTTTGACGGCGCAGCTTCTTGATGTCACTATCTTCGACCGCCTGCGCCGCGGGATATGGTGGCGCGCGCCGCTGATCTCTTCCGTGCTGGGTTCGCTGATCGATACCTTGCTGTTCTTCTCGCTCGCCTTTGCCGCTGTTTTTGTCATGCTGGGGGCAAATGATGATTTTGCTCTCACATCCGCGCCGCTTCTGGGCGTTTTGGCGGTTGAAGTGCCGCGCTGGATGTCCTGGGCGCTGGGCGATCTTGCCGTCAAGCTCGCGGTGGCGCTGTTCATGCTCGCGCCCTACAGGGCTCTGCGGATGTGGCTGGCGCCGCGCGATTACGCGCCGGATGCGGCGCTGAAAAGCTGATCCTCGGCCGATTCCCGCTCTCAACCTTTTCCGGGCAGGGCGAATTGCAGCAGCAAGGTGCGTTGAAGAATACTGAAATTATCATCGGAAATGAGGGTCAGGCGCAGCTCGCCATCAGGGGCGGTATGAAGGCTCATGCCTTCCATATTGTCTATCGAGCGGTTCATTCCTGATTCGATCAGCACCTTGCCGTCAAGAACGGCGCCGGGGCGGATGGTGGCCGAGGCAATCCGGCGGATGCGGAATTGCAGACCGGAGAACATGGAAAGCTTGCGCTCGAGAATGAGAAGGTCGCCGCCGGGGAGGGTTTCGGCATCGGTCAGATCATACTCATCGCGGCGCAGGACCTTCAGGGCGCCTTTAAAGGGGCCGTTCAGTATCCAGCCCCTGATATTGCCGTTTTTGTCCAGAGACCTTTCGCTCAGGGCAATGATCGCGCCTTTTTGCGCTGTGTTTTTTCCAAACACGGCAATGGCTTCAAGGCCCTTGTTGTATTTCAGGCTTTTCAGCGCCACGGGGGTTTTTATGCCGCGCCCGGCGGCGCGCAGCCCCTTTTTGCCAAAGGCGTATTTCAATATGCGGTGGCGGCGCTCGAATGAGACCAGAAGCCGGGACAAATTCCCGCCGGGGTCAAGCGCGACAATCGATTCTGAATCCTTCCAGCGTTTTCCCTTCAGGGGGCGGCCGCTTGCGTTGAGAAGTTTGCTGAAGCGGGCGTTTTGTATGCCCGAGAGCTTGCCTGCGTCATATTTCAGCTCTGCGGACATCCACCAGCCCCTGTCGCTGACCGCCACCAGCTTGTCGCCCTTGCCGTTCAGGGCGAGGCCGGAAAACCCGCCGAATTTTTCATGATCGGAAGACAAAACCAGACCGCCGCGCCATTCCAGCGCGCCAAAGCGGGTGCGGGCGGCGTTAAAGGGGTCGAAATTTATCGGCTGGGCATAAATCCTGATCTTGGCGATCTTGCCCGATATCGCCGGGCCCGACGCCGTTGCCGGGCTCAAAACGATCGCCAGAAGGAGGAAGACCGGGATTGCCGCTTTTGTCATCATTTTGCGCATGGCCGGCGTTTCTCGCTTTTGCATTGATCTTTCAGGCGGCGGGTCCAGGAGAGGCGGATTCATCAAAGAGTTCGGTGAGTTTGTCAACCATGGCGCCGCCAAGCTCCTCGGCATCGTTAATGGTCACGGCGCGGCGGTAGTATCTGGTAACGTCATGGCCAATGCCGATGGCGATCAGGTTGACGGGTGAGGCCATCTCGATATTGCGGATCACTTCACGCAAATGTTTTTCCAGATAATTGCCCGTATTGACCGACAAGGTTGAATCATCAACCGGAGCGCCGTCCGATATCACCATTAAAATACGGCGCTGTTCGGGCCGGGTCAGCAGCCTTTGATGCGCCCATAGCAGCGCCTCGCCGTCGATATTTTCCTTTAAAATGCCCTCACGCATCATCAGCCCCAGATTGCGCCGCCCGCGCCGCCAGGGGCAATCGGCCGCCTTGTAGATGATATGGCGCAGATCATTGAGACGCCCCGGATTGGCCGGTTTGTCCCGGCCCAGCCAGTCCTCGCGCGCGCGGCCGCCCTTCCATGCCTTGGTGGTAAAGCCCAATATCTCGACCTTGACGCCGCAGCGCTCCAGGGTGCGCGACAATATATCGGCGCAGGTGGCCGCCACCATGATCGGACGGCCGCGCATGGAGCCGGAATTATCGAGCAGCAGGGTGACGATGGTATCGCGGAACTCGGCGTCATGTTCTTGCTTGAAGGAGAGCGGCTGCATCGGATCGATAATCAGACGGGTCAGGCGGGAAGGGTCAAGCTGGCCCTCTTCAAGATCAAACTCCCAGCCGCGGTTTTGCTGCGCCATCAGCTTTCTTTGCAGCCGGTTGGCCAGACGGGCCACCATGGATTGCAGATGCGCCAGTTGCCGGTCGAGGGTGGCGCGCAAACGGGTGAGCTCTTCGGGCGCGGCTAAATCCTCAGCCGCGATCACCTCGTCATGAGCGCTGGTGAAGATGTGATAATCGGAACGGAACTGCCAGTTATGGTCGGGATATTCCGGACGCCAGGGGCGGTTTTCCTCATCGGCGCTCGCATCTCCGTCGGCATCGGATGAGCCCATGGCGTCCATATCCTGCAACAAACTGGAGCCGTCCCCGGCCTCGGAACCGGCGCTTTGCATATCGCCCATCTCGTCTTCGGAATCAGGCGAGGCGCCCTCTTCGCTCTGGCCTTCCGCGCCGGCCTCGTTGTCTTTGTTGTCGGCCTCGTCTTCTGAATCGCCGCTTTCATCTCCGGGCTCGTCGCCAAGCTCAAGCGCATCGAGAATATCGCGGCTGAGCTGGGCAAAGCCGTCCTGATCGTCAATCATGCGGGCTATTTTGGCCAGTTGTTTGCCGGCCCGGTCTTCAATCCATGTCCGCCAGGCGTCAAGGACGGGCCGGGCGGCTTCAGGCGCGGTTTTGCCGGTGAGATATTCGCGCGCTAAAAGCGCAACGGCCTCTTCCAGAGGCGGCGGGGGTTTGCCCTCGGTCTTGGTTGCCCGGCGCGCCAGGTAGCGCGCGTCAAGCATGGCGTCAAGATTTTCCGCCATGCCGCTCATGGCGCTGGCGCCAAGGGCCTCGACGCGGGTTTGCTCAATGGCCTCGTAAACGGCGCGGGCCTGGGCGCTTTTGGGCTTGTGACTCTCGTGTATTTTATTGTCATGCGCTGTAATACGCATGGCGGCGGCATCGGCCTGACCGCGCAAAACAGCCGCTTGCGCCTGGTCCAGATCAAGGGGCGGCTCTTCGATCCGGACGATCTTGCCGGCAAGGCCGGGCCGGGCGGCGCCAAAGCTGACTTCGGTTTCAATATCGGCCGCGATCGCCCGTGTTGCCTGAACCAGAGCGTGTTTGAAAGCCTCCTTGCGGGTCTGCGCCGGGCCGCTCATCAGCTCAGGGCGATATTGAGGCTGGATTCGGGCAATTCCTCGCCAAAGCAGCGCTGGTAAAACTCGGCCACCACGGGGCGTTCAAGCTCGTCGCATTTGTTCAGGAAGGTGACCCGGAAGGCAAAGGCGATATCATCGAAAATCTGCGCGTTCTCGGCCCAGGTAATGACGGTGCGCGGCGACATCACGGTGGAAAGATCGCCGTTCATGAAGGCGCCGCGGGTGAAATCGGCCACCCGCACCATATTGGAAATGATCTCGCGTTTTTCCGGGCTGGCGGCAAAGGCCTTCACCTTGGCGAGAATAATGCCGGATTCCATATCATGGGGCAGATAATTCAAGGTGGTGACGATCGACCAGCGGTCCATCTGGCCCTGGTTGATCTGCTGGGTGCCGTGGTAAAGGCCGCTGGTGTCGCCAAGACCGATGGTGTTGGTGGTGGAAAACAGCCGGAAAGCGGGATGGGGCCGGATGACCTTGTTCTGGTCCAGCAAGGTGAGCTTGCCTGAAACCTCCAGCACCCGCTGGATGACAAACATCACATCGGGGCGTCCGGCGTCATATTCGTCAAACACCAGCGCAACATTGTTTTGCAGCGCCCAGGGCAAAATGCCCTCGCGGAACTCGGTGATCTGCTTGCCGTCCTGAAGCACGATCGCATCCTTGCCGACAAGGTCGATGCGGCTGATATGGCTGTCGAGATTAACCCGGACGCAGGGCCAGTTGAGCCGGGCCGCGACCTGTTCGATATGGGTTGATTTGCCGGTGCCGTGATAGCCCTGGATCATGACCCGCCGGTTGTGGGAAAAACCGGCCAGAATGGCCAGGGTGGTCTCGCGGTCAAACAGGTAATCCTCGTCCAGATCCGGCACATGCTCGTCCGCTTGCGAAAAGGCCGGGGCTTTGAGGTCGGAATCAATGCCGAATATCTGCCGGACATCGATTTCCATGTCCGGGGTCTGGATTTTTTCCGGCGTTGTAAGTGTTGTCATGGTCTTTCCTAGCAAAGCCCGACGGATTTCAGATGGCGATAGGCGTCGATAATTTCACGAAGCTGATCTTCGGCGTCACGAGAGCCGCCATTTGCGTCAGGATGATGGCGCTTGATGAGAATCTTGTACTGAACCTTTATTTGATGTGCATCAGCGGTTTCGTCAAGTTCCATAATGCGCAGGGATTTGCGTTCCAGCGGGCGGATTTTGCGCCGCCTCGTGCGCCCGCGCGCTTCATCGGTTTTCGCGCTTCCCGAGAACAGCCCGTAGCGATCGTGCATTTTTGACGCGGGTCTTGATCCGGGAAGTTTGTCTTTTGAGCCCATGGCCCAGGTAGGCCGGTGGCCGGTCAGGGCGTCGCGCTGAAAATCGGCCACATCGGTATCTTCCATGCCGTCAAAAAAGTTATAGCTCTTGTTGTACTGGCGCACATGATCAAGGCAGAAATGAAAATACTCGCCCTTGGCATCGCGCCCCTTGGGAGCCTTGTAGGGGGCCGGTTTGGCGCATCCGCTCCATTCGCATTTCTGCTCCTCGCGGCGCAAACGCAAATCGTTTTCCGGTTTGATCCGGATGCTGTCGAAATATTTTGAAGTCAGTTTCATAACGTTCGGAATGTGGCCTTGGCCCGCTTTCTATGGAAATCCGCGATCCTTGTTCTTATCTGGAAAACTTGAGGATTCGCGAAAAAAACTCTATCAGGACGCGAAGGGATATCAAATTTTCACTCCAATATCAAAGAGAATGAAGCCATGAGTGTAGCAAAACAAATGAAAGACAAGCTGATCAGGGCTTTTTCGCCCTGCACGGTCGAAGTCTTGGACCAGTCAGCCCAGCATGCCGGACATGCCGGATCGCGCCCCGGGGGCGAGACGCATTTTCATGTCAGGATCGAGGCGGCGGCCTTTGCCGGCAAGAGCCGGGTGATGTGCCACCGGATGGTGAATGAGGTTTTGGCCGATGATCTGAACGGGCCGGTTCATGCGCTGGCGCTCTCGACCTCCGCGCCGGCGGGAACGGGGAAATGAGCGAAAAGCCAAGATATCGCGGCCGGCTTGTTCTCAGGGCCATTGCCCCGGATGACGCCGGGTTTATCAAGGCCCTTGCAGAGGCAAAGCTGCTCACTTCAGGGCTTTCAGGTTCCAGTTGCGCCAATTTTTCCTTTGTCAACAAGGCGGGGGAGCCGGTGGCGTATGCCGGGTATACGGTCTTTGACAAGATTGCCCTGCTGCGTTCATGCGTTGTGCTGCCCCGGCACCGGGGCTTGCGGGTTGGCGGACGGCTCACGGCGGCGCTGATCTCGCAGCTTCAGGGGATGGGGGTTGCCCGCGTCTATCTGCTCACCGAAGGGGCGGAGTTCTTCTTCGCAACCCTGGGCTTTGCGGCGCTGGAGCGCGATCAGGCGCCTGAGCCGATCGCCCAAACCGAGCAGTTTGTGCGCCATTGCTCCGATGAGGCGGTGTTCATGGTGCGGCCGCTGGATGAAATGATGCATATGAAGCTCGACGACATTCATCCGGTGGCAAGAAAAGTAAAATAACGGCTCAAACCGGATTATGAACCCGGCGGGGTTATGAACCCGGCGGGGTTATGAACCCGGCGGGGCTATGAACCCAGCGGGGTTATACGCAAGGATGTGATCCGGTTGCGCTTGCGCTTCAGGACGTGAAAGCGGTAGCCGTAATAGGTGAAGGTCTGCCCCGCTTCGGGGATGGTCTGGGCTTCGTGGATCACCAGCCCTGCGACGGTTGTGGCCTGATCATCGGGCAGTTGCCAGTCCATGGCGCGGTTGAGATCACGAACCGGGATGGAGCCGTCCACATTGACCGAACCGTCAGGCTGCGGACGTACGCCATTGATCACCGTGTCATGCTCATCGGCAATCTCGCCGACGATTTCTTCCAGGATATCTTCTAGGGTAATCAGCCCCTGAACCTCGCCATATTCATCAACAACAATGGCGAAATGGGTCTTGCGGCGTAAAAAAGCGTTGAGCTGGTCCCTTACCGAAGTGGTCTCGGGCACGAACCATGGCGGTGTGTACAGGTCTTCCAGCCTGATCTTCTGCGGATCGTTGCCAGCGTCATTCATGGCCTGAAACAAATCCTTGGCATGCAGAATGCCGATAATATTATCCGGCTCGTCTTTCCACACCGGCAGGCGCGTTATGCCGCTTTTGACGACCTTGGATATGATGCTGTCCACCGGCGTATGGGCATCGATCATCTTCATTTTGGTGCGGTGGATCATGATGTCGGAGACTTCAAGCTCCTGAAGATCAAGAATACCGCCCAGCATGTCGCGGTCGCGCCTGATCACGCCGCCTTCCTTGTGGTGCAGGGCGATGGCGCCGCGCAGCTCGTCCTGGGCGGAAAGAACCGAGGTGTCCTTGCCCGCTCCGAGCAGCTTTAAAGTCAGGCGCACAAGCCACTCGACCGCTACGGTGACGGGGGCAAAAACGGCGACCACCAGACGCAAAACCGGCGCAACGCCCAGCGCCATGCGGTCCGGGTTGCTGATGGCGTAGGTTTTGGGCAGAACCTCGGCGAAAACCACCACGAGGGCGGTCATGACCACGGTGGCGATGAGAACCCCCTTGGAACCGAAGAAATGCAGAAATACCGAGGTTGCCAGCGCCGAGGCGAGAATATTGACCAGATTGTTGCCGAGTAAAATAGCGCCGAGAAATTTCTCCTTGCTGGAGATCAGAACCTCGATCATGGCGGCACGGGATGAGCCCTTGCGGCTGAGTTGGTGAATGCGGGCGCGTGACAACGCCGTAAGAGCGGTTTCAGAGCCGGAGAAAAAGGCGGAGACAGCCAGCAGCAGAACAATAAAAAACAGGGTGAGGGCAATGGTTGTGGTCATTTTTGGTCAAGTTTTTCCATCAGGAAGGATTTGAGTTCATCTCTTGAAATATCGGCGGCGATGAAGGATTTGCCAATGGCGCGGGCAAGAATAAAAACAAGTTTGCCGCCGCTGACCTTCTTGTCCTGCTCCATGAGCTGCATCAAATGCTCTATATCCGGCGCGGGACCGGGGATATCGCTTATGCAAACCGGCAGGCCGGCAGCGGCGAGATGGGCGCTGACGCGGCCGGCATCCTGCCCGGTGCACAGGCCGAGTCTGACGGAAAACTCAAAGGCGAGCGCCATGCCGATGGCAACCCCCTCGCCGTGGTAAAGCCGGTCGCCATAGCCGGTCGCCGCTTCGAGAACATGGCCGAATGTGTGGCCAAGATTCAGCAAGGCGCGGCGTCCTCTTTCATGCTCGTCTTTTGCAACAATGGCGGCCTTGGCGCGGCAGCTTGTTTCAATGGCATGGATGAGCGGGGCGCTCTCGCGGGCAAAAACCCGTTGCCGGTTTGCCTCGCACCATTGAAAAAAATCAGGATCGCCGATCAGGCCGTATTTGACGATTTCACCATAACCGGAGCGGAACTGGCGCCCCGGCAGGGTGGCGAGGACATCGGTGTCCGCCAGCACGGCGAGGGGCTGGTGAAAGGCGCCGACAAGATTTTTGCCCTGGGGGGTGTTGATGCCGGTTTTGCAGCCCACGGAGCTGTCAACCTGGGCCAGAACCATGGTGGGGATCTGGATAAAGTTTACGCCGCGGCGGATGA
>CAZIVB010000036.1:0-14836 GCA_964542565.1 uncultured Hyphomicrobiales bacterium
AGGTTGATAGCGGCAAGGGGGTGATTATCCTGACCGATATGTTCGGCGGCACCCCTTCCAATCTGGCCATCTCCCTCATGGGGCGCTCGGGGCTGGAGGTGATCGCGGGGGTTAATCTGCCGATGCTGATCAAGCTCCAGTCGGTGCGTTGCGGCGCGACGCTCGATGAAGCCGCCCGGCTCAGCCAGGATGCGGCGCGCAATTATATCAATATCGCCAGCAAGGTTTTGTCCGGGAATGACTGAAACCCCCGGCGCCGTACGTTCGACCCGGTCGCAAAGCCGGGTTTTGACCATCAGTAATATCCGCGGACTGCATGCGCGCGCCTCGGCGAAATTTGTCAAATGCGCGGAAAACTTCGATGCGGATATTACCGTCTCACGCAAGGGAGAGCAGGTCAGCGCCACATCGATAATGGGCCTGCTGATGCTGGCGGCGGGACCGGGAAGCCGGATCGGGGTAACCGCCACCGGGCCCGAGGCGGCCGAGGCCCTGAACGCCTTGAGCGCTCTGGTGGATGAGCGCTTCGGGGAAGAGTAAATACCTACCGGTCATCCCCCAACGGACTGACGCGTTGGGGCGGATTGATATCCTTGATGGTGAAAAGGGTGATGCGGGCCGGTTTGTTCTTGACCAGATTGGACAGGGATACGGTTGTGATCAGCCCTTGCGGGTCCTTGACGATCCACTGTTTGAGCTCCATCGGCTCGCCCTGAAAGATCAGGGTCAACTGGCCGTTGGCCTTGCCCTTGGCGTCCTCAATGGTCAGGGTGCGCAGCTCCGGTTCGATATCAATTTCCACGATGCGGGATGATTTCATCAGATCGACGCGTTTTTCAACCAGCGCCCAGATCGGCGTTGCCCGGATCGGAATGCGGTCGGTGGTTTTGAGCTTGGAATTGGTGATGCCGATCCAGAAGCCGTCCGCCACGACCAGTATGGGATTGGGCGGATTGTAGCTGAAACGCATGCGCCCGGGGCGGCGCAGGTAAAACCGCCCCTCGGAGACCTGCCCGTCGGGACCGATCTGGACAAAATCGCCTTCAAGATGAATGATCTTGTTGAGATAGGCGTTGATACGCTTGACCTCGGCGCGTTCCTCCCTGGTCAGGACCAGCGCCTCGGGCTTGTCGCGCTTGGCGGCTTGCGCCGCGCCCGGCGGGAGCACCAGCAACATGCCCAGGGCAAGGAGAAAAAAAACCGTTTTTGACAATAATGTATGAGAAGATGGGTTCATCGATCTTTCTTGCGTTCCAAATCCGGCGAGAATAAGGGCCATGCTGCGCAAATGACCTGATTCTGTCAACTTGCGCCGTTGCCGGGTTTACAGCATTTCCAGCAATACCCGGTGCGGCGGTACATGTCCGTCGATAAAGGTCTTGATATTGATAATCACCATCTCGCCCATTTCAACCCGTCCTTCAAGGGTTGCCGAGCCCATATGGGGCAGCAGCACCACTTTGTCACTCGCCTTAAGCTTGGGGTTGACGGCGGGGGCATGTTCGAAAACATCCAGCCCGGCGCCGGCCAGCTCGCCGGCCTCGATCATCTGTGCCAGGGCGTTTTCATCAATAACCTCGCCGCGGGCGGTGTTGACGATATAGGCGTCGGGCCGCATGAGACGCAACCGGCGGGCCGAGAGCAGGTGATAGGTCGCCGGGGTATGGGGGCAGTTGACGGAGATGATATCCATCCGGGCCAGCATCTGGTCAAGGCTTTCCCAATAGGTGGCCTCAAGCTCCTCTTCAAGCTCATCGGTGACCCGGTTGCGATTGTGATAATGGATTTGCAGGCCAAAGGCCTTGGCGCGCCGCGCCAGCGCCGAGCCGATGGAGCCCATGCCGATAATGCCGATGCGCTTGCCCCAGATGCGCGATCCCAGCATCCAGGTGGGCGACCAGCCTTTCCATTCCGGCGTTCCGTTCTTGATCACCTGCACCCCCTCGACCAGCCGCCGCGCGGTGGCCAGAATGAGAGCCATGGTCATATCGGCGGTATCTTCGGTCAGCGCGCCCTGGGTGTTGCTCACCGTGATGCCGCGCGCCTCGGCCGCCTGCATATCGATATTGTCAACGCCGGTGCCGAAATTGGCGATCATTTTCAAATTCGGTCCGGCCGCCTCGATAATTTCGGCGTCAAGGCGGTCGGTAATGGTGGGGACGATGATATCGGCTCTGGCCACCGCCTCGATCAGCGCCGCGCGGTCCATGGGGATATCGTCCAGATTCAACCGGGCGTCAAAAAGCTCCCGCATCCTTGTCTCAATAATGTCGGGGAGTTTGCGGGTGATGATGACGAGAGGTTTGGATGTGGTCATGGATGGTATCCTGCAATTTTATTTAAGGCTCGTTAACTGTGTTTACGCTAGAATTTCCGGTGGAGCCGAGCCTTTGCCATGAAATCTCTAGCAGAAGCTTTTAAAAACACAAAGGGCATTCCCGTGCGTATTGACAAAATCATCTCAAAATTGAAAATTGGGAAGGGGGCATCGGTTTCGGGAAACAGTATCAGGATGGGGAATACACCGCGTTCATATAAAAGATCTTTACGTTTTTACGGCCTTATCCTGCTTGGCGGCGCCGTTCTGGCCGGGCTGGGCGGCATTGTCTATGACCGGGGATTGCTGAGCGTCGAAGGCACTCCGAGCGCGCGGGCCTCGCTGGCGCCGGCGCCGCGCGGCACCTCAATCAGCGGCTTGCCGCTGCCGCGTTTTGTCAGCCTCAAGAAAAGCCGCATTAATATCAGGCGCGGGCCCGGAACCAATCATGCCGTGCAATGGGTTTTCAACCGCAAGGGGCTTCCGGTGGAGGTCATCGCCGAGTTTGAAAACTGGCGGCGGATTCGCGATGCCGACGGTGAAGAGGGCTGGGTGTTTCACTCCCTGCTTTCGGGCGTCCGCATGGTTACGGTGGCGCCGTGGGAAAAACAGGGGCGGATCGAGCTGGCGGAAAAACCCTCGCATCTTGCCAAGATCATCGCTTTTCTGGAGCCCGGCGTGATGGCGAAAGTGCGCCAGTGCAGCGGAAGCTGGTGTTCGGTTGTTGTCGGGGATTATGAAGGCTGGGTGGCGCAAAATACCCTGTGGGGCGTCTATCCCGGGGAAGTGGTGAATTAAGCCGCGCCGGGACGTGAAAAAGTCATCTCCTGGTATCTGCCCCCGTCAGGCATCTGAATTCAGATCAAAATGTAAAATCTCGCCCGCCATGGAGCCAAGGAGAACTTTGCCCGGCTGCGCGGTCAGGCAGACAAACGGCCGCACGGCAACGCCAAGGCGGCAGGTCCGCGCCTTGACGCCTGTATTCTTCTCAAGCACATGCAGGACGCGGTCCATGGCCAGCACATAGAGATATTTATCATCGGCCACCAGCTCTGCCATGACCGGCGCCCAGTTTTTGTTACGCGATGACTTTTTATAATCCGTGGTCCGGTGCCGCCACAGGCGTTTGCCGCTGAGCGCATCAAGAGCATATATCCACCCCGTGGGCGACCAGAAAAAGACCATGCCGTCAGAGACAAGATGGGAGTTTATGAAATTACCGGCGTAAAAGCGCCAGAGCTGGCGGCCATCCTTGATACTCAGCCCGTAAAGATGCTCTTTATAGCCGCCGGCGATGAGGATATCGCCGCTCATATGGAGCTGGCGCAGATATTGCCAGTCCTTCTCCCGGTCCAGCTGCCATAAAAGCCTGCCATCTTGAGCCGCAAAGGCGTAAAGAATGCCGTCGCCGGGCCCGAACAGGATCATATCCTTGTAGGCGGTGGGCGCATAGGCGCTGCTGGCTTCAGCCGTGGTGGAAAAATCCCAAAGCCTTCTTCCCGTGACGGCGTCAAGGCTGATAATTTCATGCCCCTGTCCAAAATAAATGCGGCCGTCATGGATCAGCGGGACGGCAAACTGCTTGTTTCCGGGGGGCTCTAGCGACCACAGATGCGCCCCGCTGCCGCGCTGCCAGGCCGACATGTGATTGCGGCCCGATACCAGCAGGATTGTCTTTCCCAACCGCGGCCGGAAGGCGGATGGGCGGGCAAGTTTGCGCCGCCAGAGCGGTTGATCCTGCCCCGGTTTCCAGACCTCGACACTGTTGTCTCCGGCAATATACACGAGGCCGTTTTCATAACTGAACGGAACCAGATTGCGGTTGCCGGTTTGCCAGCGGCCAATGAGCCTTGCGCCCGCGGCCCTGCCCATGCCCGGGGACGCATAAGCGGACGCCGCCGCCAGACCTGAAATCCAGGCCAGAAAACGGCGGCGCGAAATCGCCGGGCCGGACGGTGATGACCGGCCCTTGCGGTTTATTTGCATTTAGCGCCCTGTTTGATCCATGACAGCAATATCTGCAGATTTGGGTGATTGCGGTTTTCACCCGGATCAACGCCGGCGGGCATGCGGTTTTCGACAAGACGCTGATACAGCTTGCTGTTTGCCGAATCTCCGGGGATCACGATCTTGACCGGCGGCTTGCCCTCGGCGGCCTTGGCGACAGCATCGGCCCCGAGCATAATGCCCTTGTAGCTTGACATGTTCAACTCATGGAAGCTGGGCGGCTCCTGATTGGACATATGACATTCAACGCAGGTATGTTCGGTCCCGAACGCATTCCTCTGGGCGAAAAGGGGAAGGATTTTTTGCTCGAAGTGATTGCTGTCCTTGGCCCCGTCATCAATCCATTTCTTAACGGCGAGAATATTCTCCGTATTGGTCGGATAGTCGAAAGCCACACCCAGCGGCATGCGGTTGTTGCGCAGGAACCGGCGCAGAAAGCCCGCTTTGGGTTTTCCGGGAATAACCACCTTGCGCACCGGCGCTTCCATCGAGCCCTTCAAAAGCCCCTGACAACTTGACAGGTCAAGACCGCGATAGGCTTTTTTGGGATCATTGGAGCTGTGGCAGATCACGCATGCGGCCCCTTCGCCAAAGGCGTTGGGAATTTTGAACAGGCTTTCAATATAGTCCGGCGGGATGGGAATCCCCTTTTTCACAACCAGTTCCATCACAGCGGCTTCATGAGCATCCTTGTCATCGCCTTCGGCAAGAGCAGATGCGCTGAACCCGAACCCGGCTGCTGCAGCGAGCAACCCGGCCATTACCGTATTTTTCAAACCGTTCCGTATCGTCTCCATTTTCTGTATTTCCCCCATTTTGTTGCCATCCCTTTGTTTGTTATTATTCCCCTGATGGAAGTGTATAAAATACTCAACAAGCTATATTGTCAATAAATTTATATACAAATATTTATTAGCACTTAATAATATAGTAAATCTGCATATCAATCAAAGTGTACACAAGAAATTATTGGAATATATATTTAGACAAAACCATAAATGTCGATAAAAATTATCAATATCAAAAATGATAATGTAATTTTCATCAACACTAATTGCGATTGCTATTTTTCCCCCGAAGTCCGTCAGGCGTTTTTGTGCCAAACGAGCCCATAGCCACTGCGACAATTTGTCATATTGCTGCCGTAGCCAGAGCAATTTTGTGGTTACTCTTGACTTAAGTCAAGTAAAATCATCTCGCCGGTACCTGAAAAACAGCCGCAAGAAGGCGCAAAAACGCTATGGTAGCAACAAAGAACGAGAACATTTGGGGTCTGAACCCTCAAGCCCGGCACACCAAGCGGTGCAAGCACCGCCGGCCGGTCAGCCCGCCCCGTCGGAGGCCCGAGCGTGAGCGAGGAACAGCCGCGAGACAACCAAATGATACGCTTGGGGGGAATAATCCCGAACACGCTGTGTTCGCAAGTCCGACCGGGCGCCGGGCGGTCAGCCTGCCCCGTCGGAGGCCCGAGCGTGAGCGAGGAATGGCCGCGAGACAAACAAATGGTGCCCCCGGGGAGAATCGAACTCCCACTCCCATACGGGAACTGGATTTTGAATCCAGCGCGTCTACCAATTCCGCCACAGGGGCAAGGCTGTGTGCGGGCGGATCATACTCAAGAGAGCGGACCCGTCAACCTCCAATGGTGATTGATGGAACGGCGCAGGAGTTTTGTCACTGCATGGACAAGCGCGGAGAGCGCTGCTAACAGTTCACCTGCAACGCAAAGCCGTAATGACGCCAAGGGGCGATATGCTGAAAAGACTTTATGACTGGACGCTGGATCTGGCAGGGCACAGGCATGCGCGCTGGGCGCTGGCGGGGGTTTCTTTTGTGGAAAGCTCGTTTTTCCCCATTCCGCCCGATATCATGCTTATCCCCATGGTGCTGGCCCAGCGGGCCCGGGCCTGGGCGCTGGCGGCGATCGCCATGGCCGCTTCGGTTCTGGGCGGCATGCTGGGATACGCTATCGGATTTTTCCTCATGGCGGGTATCGGCCAGATGATTCTGGGCATTTACGGCCTTGAGGACAAATTTGCCCAGTTTACCGCCCAGTATCATGAATATGGCGCCTGGATTGTTTTTGCTTTCGGGCTCACGCCCTTACCCTACAAGTTGATCACCATCGCCAGCGGTGCGGCGGAGCTTAATCTGGCGGTGTTCATTTTCTCCAGCATCGCGGCGCGCGGATTGCGGTTTTTTGCCGTTACCGCTTTGCTCTACTGGCTTGGCCCCCAGGTGCGCGATTTCATCGAAAAGCGATTTGGCCTTGCGGCGACGCTTTTTGTTGTTTTACTCTTTGGCGGCTTTGTAGCTGTCAAATATCTGCTGTAACCGGAAAAAACTCATGCCGCAGCTTCGTCTCTCCCAGGTTTCCTTCCTGATTATTCTTGCCAGCGCCGCCGCTTTATGCATCGCCTGGTTTACCCAGTATGGTCTGGGATATGCGCCTTGCTCGCTGTGCCTGAAGCAGCGCTGGCCGTATTATCTCGCCTTCGGGCTCGGGTTTGCTGCGCTTGGCCTGATACGTTTTGACAAACAAGGCGTAGCGCGGCTGGCGATTGGTGTTGTGGGGGCGTTGATGCTGGTTGGCGCCGGGATCGCGATTTATCATTCCGGGGTTGAATGGAAATTCTGGTCCGGGCCCACCGCCTGCTCGCCGGGAAACGGGTTTTCGGGCAGTGTCGCCGATATGATGTCACAATTGAAACACGCAAAAATCGTGCCTTGCGATGAGCCGCCATTTCGTATCCTTGGTCTCTCGCCCGCCGGATATAATGTGTTTTACTCGATCGGTTTTGCCCTGTTCAGCTTTTTTTATGCCCGCGCGGGCAAATCATGACCGGGTAAAGGCGCGCGCCTGGCGGCGGGCCTGGCGGCGCTGGATCAGAATCTGGTTGACCTCACCGCCCCAGATGAGCAGGGCGGCGGAGAGATACAAAAAGATCAGGGCGATAATAAACCCGGTCAACCCGGCATACATGCTCGATAATGTACTGAAGCGCGAGAGATACTCTGAATAGCCGATGGCCCCGGCCAGCCATAAAATCATGGTCAGGACAATACCGGGCCAAAGCTCCGCCAGAGCGTGGCGGTAAACGGGCAGGAACAGATGCCCGAGGATGAGCGCGCCGGCCAGCAAGCAGAGCGAGACCGGATAGCGCAGGAAATGAAACGCCGGTGTGAACGCCTTCATGGCCGGGATAAAATAGGTGATTTTGGCCCATAGAACAGGGCCGAAGACAATGCCGGCTGCCAGCACCAGCAAGACGGCCGCGCCGCCTATGACAAAGACAATATTTTCCAGCAGCCGGAACCCGTAGGAGCGGCGCTCGTTAAACTCATAGGCGCGGTTGAGGCCGACGCGAACGCTCTCGACCGCGCCTGAGGCCGTCCACAGGGTCAACAGGACGCCAAGGGTAAGCAAACCGGTTCGCGGTACGGTGAGGAGTTTGTGAATCTCGGGCGCCAGGGGGCCGGCGATCTCGTGCGGGGCAACAGAGAGCAGATAATTGACAACCGTTTCGGCCAGTTGCTGATTACCGAGAAATCCGGCAAGCGCGGTGAGCAGAATCAAAAACGGGAACAGCGCCAGAATCATGCAAAAGGCAATATTGCCCGCCAGCGCCAGACCGTCATCCTCGATCAGATGCGAGGTGGCATCAAAGGCAAGCCTCCAGGCTTTGCCGATAGGGTTTAAAACAAAATTGAACTGCATGGCGCCAACAGGTTGTGAATATCCAGGATTACCTGACCAAACTCGGCTTGTGTGCCGCCGTAAGTCAAGCCCCTTAATGTCCGGGTAAAAAAAAAGAGAGACAGGGATGATTTAGCTTGTCAAGGCGAGGAAGCGGGGTCAATGTCAAACGGTTTAATCCGGATAAAAACACGGAAAGGGCATCATCCATGCCGGTCGAAAAGCACAAGAAACTCGGGAAAACCATCAAGGGGGTCCTGAAGGCCGCCCGGGCGCAGGGCATCAGGAGCCCGGATCAGCTGATCTTCATCAAAACTTTTTTTGCCGAGGCCATCTATGATGATCTTGCCGGATATCCGGCCGCGGATTTGGTGCGTATTGCCCTGGACGCATGGGAATTTACCTGTCTGCGTCCCTATGGTCACGCCAAAATCCGCATATTTGAACCCAAACTGAGCCAGCTTGAGAATATCTCGGTTATCGAGATTTGCAGTGACGACATGCCGTTTCTTGTCGATTCGGTCATGGCGCAGATCTCATCCGGCGGGTATGAGGTTCATCTGGTTCTCCACCCCATCTTTGATGTCGAGCGGGACGCCAAGGGCAAGCGCGAGGATGTGCTTGAGCAGCAAAACGGCCAGAGTTTGCGTGAGAGCCTGATACATATTCACGTGCGCCGGATATCGCTGGAGGCGGATAGGGAGGCGCTGGTCTCAAAGCTTGCCGATATCCTTGACGATGTGCGCACGGTTGTTCTTGACTGGCCGCTGATGCAGGAGCGGCTGAACCGCACAATCGCCAATTACCAGTCCTGCCCGCCGCCGGTGCCGGTTGATGAACTGGCGGAGACCATCCAGTTTCTGCAATGGCTCAATGATGACAATTTCCTGTTTCTCGGCGTGCGGGAGTTCAGCTTTGAGGATGACGGCAAGACCGGCGGCCTTGTCGAGGTCAGGGGCTCGGGGCTCGGGACCCTGCGCAACCGGGATGTGAAGGTTTTGCGCCGCGGCCGCGAACTGGTGGTGCTGACGCCCGAAGTGCGCGATTTCCTGTTGCAGCCGGCGCCGCTGATTATCACCAAGGCCAATGTGCGCGCAACGGTGCACCGCAACGTCCATATGGATTATATCGGCATCAAGCAGTTTGACGATAATGGGACGCTCACGGGAGAGCTTCGCGTTGTCGGCCTGTTTACCGCCAGCGCCTATACGCGCTCCGTGGGCAGCATCCCCTTCTTGCGCCGCAAGGCGGCCCTGATCATGCGCCGCTCGGGATATACGCGCACCAGCCATTCGGGCCGCGCGATCATGAATGTCCTCAACTCCTATCCGCGCGACGAGCTGTTTCAGATCGAGGTCGATAAACTCTATGAATTTGTCATCGGTATCTTGCAACTCTATGAGCGGCCGCGAACCCGCGTTTTCATCCGCCGCGACAGATTCGACCGGTTTGTCTCGGTTCTTATCTTTGTCCCCAAGGATTCCTATGACACCGCATTGCGGATAAAAATCGGCAAGATTTTGTGCGAGGCCTATGATGGCAGCGTATCGGCGTTTTACCCCGCCTTTCCCGAAGGGCCGCTGGCGCGGGTGCATTTTATCATCGGCCGCTATAGCGGGGTTACGCCCTCGCCGGACAAGAGCGGGATCGAGGCTCTAATTGCCCGCGCGGCGCGAAGCTGGGAGGATAACCTGTTCTCCCAGATGTCCCTCATGGAACATCCGGTCTCGAGCGTCCGCTACAAGGGGAGTTTTTCCAAGGCCTATCAGAACACATTCGAGATTGAAGACGCCCTGTATGATATCAGCCTCATGGAAGGGCTGAGGCGGGAAAATGATCTGGTGATTGATTTTTATCACCGTGATGAATACGGCGATAACGGTCTGCGGCTTAAAATGTTCCATATGGGCGAGCCGATCGCCCTGAGCGACCGCCTGCCGATCCTCGAAAATATGGGCTTTCGCTCAATCGCCGAGCGCACATACCCCATCATGCGCAAGGACGGCAATGGCGGCCAGATGATCTGGTATCACTCGATTTCGATTGAAACCGCCGATGGCTCGCCGGTGCGCAAGGACATATTGAACGGCCTTGTCGAGGCGGCTTTTCTGGCCGTCTGGACCGGCAGGGCGGAGGACGACGCCCATAACGCCCTGACATCGGTTATCAGCCTCGATTGGCGCAATATCGCCATATTGCGCGCCTGTACCCATTATCTCAAACAGGCCGGGGTTGCCCATAGCCGGACCTATATGGCGCGGGTATTGTGTCAGCATTCTCATCTTGCCGCCTTGTTTATTGAAATGTTCCGCACCCGGTTTGATCCAGAATGGAAGGGCAAAACCACCGACAGGCAAAAGGCTTTTGAGCAACAGGCGGCCAGATTTGAAGCGGCGCTTGAGAAGGTGGACAGCCTTGATGAAGACCGGGTCTTGCGGCTTTATCTCGACCTTATCCGCGCCTTCTTGCGCAGCAATGCCTATATGCGCGATGAAAACGGCGCGCCGCCGCCGGCGCTGTCTTTCAAAATCAAAAGCCCGATGCTGGAGCAGCTTCCCAAACCCAGGCCGTTCGCCGAAATTTTTGTCTGTTCGCCGCGGGTGCAAGGGGTGCATCTGCGCGGCGGCGCCATCGCGCGCGGCGGCATTCGCTGGTCGGACCGGCCGGAGGATTTCCGCACCGAGGTTTTGGGCCTGATGAAAGCCCAGCGGGTCAAGAACGCGGTGATTGTTCCGGTTGGCTCCAAGGGCGGATTTGTGCCGAAGAAAATCCCGCCGCTTGCCAGCCGCGAGCAAATCTTGCAGGAGGGGACCACCTGTTACCGGATTTTCATCTCCGAATTGTTGCGCATCACGGATAATCTCGACGGCGACAAGGTCGTGCCGCCGGCGGGGATTTTGCGCTATGACGGTGATGATCCCTATCTGGTTGTGGCGGCGGATAAAGGGACGGCGACATTTTCCGATATCGCCAATGAAATCTCGCTCAGTCACGGTTTCTGGCTTGGCGACGCCTTTGCCTCGGGCGGCTCGGTCGGCTATGACCATAAAAAAATGGGCATTACCGCCCGCGGCGCCTGGGAGGCGGTCAAGCGCCATTTCCAGGAAATGGATATGAATATCCAGACCAAGCCGTTCACGGTGATCGGGGTTGGCGATATGTCGGGGGATGTCTTTGGCAACGGCATGCTGCTGTCGCGCCAGATCAGGCTGGTGGCCGCTTTTGACCACCGGGATATCTTTATTGACCCCAACCCGGATCCCGAGACAAGCTGGGGCGAGCGCGAGCGGTTGTTTCATATGCCGCGCTCAAGCTGGCGCGATTACAACAAGGATCTCATCAGCAGGGGCGGCGGTATCTTCAGCCGCAAGCTGAAATCCATTGCGCTGAGCGATGAACTCAAGGCGCTGCTGGGCACCGAGCGCGGCAAGATGACGCCGGCGGCGCTGATCAATGCGATTTTGAAGACCAAAGCCGATCTGATGTGGTTTGGCGGCATCGGGACCTATGTCCGCGCCAGTGATGAATCCGATATTGATGTCGGGGACCGGATTAATGATCCGATCCGCATCACCGGTGAAGAGTTGCGGGTGAAAGTCATTGGCGAGGGGGCCAATCTGGGCGTGACCCAGAGGGGCCGTATCGAGTTTGCTTCGTGCGGCGGGCGCATCAATACCGATGCGATTGACAATTCGGCCGGGGTGAACACCTCGGATATCGAGGTCAATATCAAGATCGCGCTTGACGGGGCGATCAAGAACAATCGGCTTGACCCGGCCGGGCGCGCCGAATTTCTCGCCGGCATGACGGATCAGGTCGGTCATCTGGCGCTGCGCAACAATTACAGCCAGACCCTGGCGATCACGCTTGATCAGGCACGGGGCGGCGCGGAGTCCGGCTCCCAGATGCGCCTGATGTCGAAGCTTGAAGCTTTGGGCGAGCTGGACCGGGCGATCGAGTTTTTGCCCGATGATCTGACCATGCGGCAATATCAAAAACAGGGGCGCTGGCTGACGCGGCCCGAGATCGCGGTTTTGTTTGCCTATGGCAAGATCAGCCTGTTCAATGATCTGCTTGAGGGCGCTCTGGTGGATGATCCCTATTTCAGCACCGATTTGCTGCATTATTTTCCCAAAAACATGCAAAAAAAGATTGCGGAGGATATCAAACAGCACAAATTGCGGCGTGAGATTGTCTCGACCCTGATCGCCAATGATATGATTAATCGCGGCGGCACGGCTTTTGCCTCGCGCATGGGGGATGAAACCGGTTCCGATGCCGGGGCGATCGCGGCGGCGCATGTCCTGGCGCGGGATATTTTCTCCCTCTCGGCGCTTTCAAAATCGGTTGACCGGCTGGACAACAAGGTTCCCAGCGCCTTTCAGACCCGGCTTTATCTCAATATTCAAAATCTGCTGCGGCGTCAGACCCTGTGGTTTTTGCGCAACGGGCCGGGCGCGGACAAGCTTGCTATCACCATCAGGGATTACCGGCTTATCGTTGATGATTTTATCGCCCGGCTGGAAGATTTGCTGGAACCGGCGTTCTGGCAATCCATACTGGATGAGAAAAACCGTCTGGTTCATCAAAATGTCGGCGAGGAGGATGCGTTCCGTTTTGCCGCTTTTCCAATTTTGATGGATGCGCCGGATATTATCCGGGCGGCGGAAAATACCGGCCGGGAGGCCAGGGATGTGGCGAGGGTTTATTTTGCCATCGGCCGGGCGCTTGGTCTTGAAACCCTGCTTGAAAATGCCGATGCGGCCTCGCCGGAGGGGTATTTTGATTCTCTGGCGTTCTCGCGCGTGATTGGCAATACCGGGGTGGCGCAAAGACGCCTGACGGAAAAAGTGCTGAATAAAAAGGGCGGCTGGGAGGCGTGCCTGCAAATCTGGCTGGAGACAAATGAAGAGCTTGTGGCGCGCACAACCACCGCGATTGCCGATCTTGCCGCCAGCGGGCCACTCAGCCTGTCGCGGCTGACCGTGGCCAATGGCTATGTGAGCGATCTGGTGGCCGCTTCGTGATGAACCCGGCGCCAAACCGGATCAGATGTATCGCGCTTTAATGCCGGAAATGGCGCATGCCGGTCATGACCATGGCGAGGCCCGCTTCATCGGCGGCCCTGATCACCTCGTCATCGCGCATGGAGCCGCCGGGCTGGATGACCGCCGTTGCGCCTGCTTCGGCGGCGGCCAGCAGGCCATCGGCGAAGGGGAAGAAGGCATCGGAGGCGACAACGGAGCCTTTGACCAGCGGCTCGGCAATCCCGGCGGCCCTGGCGGCGTCTTCGGATTTGCGCGCCGCGATGCGGGCGCTGTCAATCCGGCTCATCTGCCCGGCGCCAACGCCTACCGTGGCGCCGTCCCTGACATAGACGATGGCGTTGGATTTGACATGTTTGGCGATGCTAAAGGCAAAGATCAGATCGGCCATTTCCCGCTCGGTTGGCTGGCGTTTGGTAACAATGCGCACATCTTCGGGCCCGATGCGGCCGTTATCGCGCGACTGGACCAGAAAGCCCCCCGATACGGATTTGAATGTCAGGCCCTTCGCGCCGGCATCCGCCATGCCGCCGGTGACGAGAAGGCGCAAATTCTTTTTTGCGCTGAGGATCTTGGCGGCGTCCTCGTCAATAGCGGGCGCGATGACGACTTCGGTAAAGACATTGGCGATTTTCGCGGCAATTTCAGCATCAAGGGTTTGGTTCACCGCGACAATGCCGCCAAAGGCGCTGACCGGATCGCATAAAAACGCCCTGTCATAGGCCTGCGCCAGCGTATCGCCCAGCGCCGCGCCGCAGGGATTGGCGTGTTTGATGATCGCAACAGCCGCCTTGCCGCTATCGGCAAATTCGCTGACCAGCTCAAAGGCGGCATCGGTATCATTGATATTGTTATAGGAAAGTTCCTTGCCCTGAAGCTGTCTGGCGCTGGCGACGCCGGGGCGGGCATCGCCATCGGTATAAAAGGCGGCCGATTGATGCGGGTTTTCGCCATAGCGCAGGGATTGCGCCAGATCGCCGCCAAAGGCGCGGTAAACCGGCGCGTTGAGCTCAAGCTCTGCCGCAAACCAGTTGGAGATCGCCGCGTCATAGGCCCCGGTGCGGGCGAA
The DNA here is from genome assembly GCA_964542565.1 of uncultured Hyphomicrobiales bacterium. Taxonomy (GTDB): domain Bacteria; phylum Pseudomonadota; class Alphaproteobacteria; order Rhizobiales; family BM303; genus BM303. Next base: position 14,136 of record CAZIVB010000036.1, read on the forward strand.
CGCCTTGGCGGCCAGCTTGCGGCGGAATTTGGCGCAGGTCGCGCCCTTGTGCTGGGCCATGTCGCCAAGCAGTTTTTCATAATCGGAAGGGTCCACCACGACGGTCACGTCGGCGTGGTTTTTGGCCGCGGCGCGGATCATCGCCGGGCCGCCGATATCGATGTTTTCGATACAGGTGTCAAAATCGGCCCCTCCGGCGAGGGTGGCCTCGAAGGGGTAGAGATTGACCACCAGCAGATCAATGTTCCTGATGCCCTGCGCCGCCTTGGCTTTTTCGTGCTCTTCATTGCCGCGAACGGCCAGCAGGCCGCCATGGACATTGGGGTGCAGGGTTTTGACCCGCCCGTCCATGATTTCGGGAAAGCCGGTGATTTGGGAGACATCTTTCACATCCAGGCCCGCCTCGCGCAAGGCATTGGCGGTGCCGCCGGTTGAAATGAGCTCAACGCCGTAACCGGCAAGGCCCTTGGCGAAAGCAACAAGACCGCTCTTGTCGGAAACCGATAAAAGAGCACGGGCAATAGGCGCGGGAGAGGTGGACATGGCCGATCCTTTTCAAGACAAATCAAATGGGGTTGAGGCCCGATACCATGTTTGAAGCGCAAGGAAAAGGGCAAGCTTGGCGGTTGCTCACATCCAGCCGCAAATTTCGCGTTTTATTATGGCCTGCAACATGGTGATGCTTTCATCGGAATCGTTCA
>CAZIVB010000037.1:0-14812 GCA_964542565.1 uncultured Hyphomicrobiales bacterium
ATGGGTGAAATTCCCATAGGCGTCCGCGATCATGCCGCGCAGCTCATCGCCGCCTAAAAATCCGCTCATGAAAGGCGCCATGACCTCAAAGGCGACATCCGCATAGGGACGCCCGGCAAAGGCGGCGATTTTCTGTTTGGTAAATACCGGCCATTCGCGCGGCACATAAAGCCCGCCATCAACCGCCAGACCGGTAAGCAGGACATCTTCAAAACCAAGGGCAGGGGCGTTGCCCCTTGTGCTGATATATTGCAATTTTCAATCTCCGGTCGGTTTCAGGCCGTTTCATACCTGCAACCGTTGCAAAATACAAAACCTCAATTTCGCCAGAATTGTTTTTACCTTTTCATGCGGGCATACAGAAGCTAAAAGATGAGATTAACGGCTGTATTTTGCCTGACTGACACTATGGAGGACTGATCTTGGCGTTTTTCCTGAAAAAAATAAAACCAACGGCGCTGTTTTGTCTGGCGGCCGGTCTGGCCGGGCTGGGTTTTTCCCAGCCTTCCGCCGCACAGGGCATTGTGCGCTCCGATCACGGGTCGTGGCAGATCCGCTGCGACAACAAATCCGGCCCCGGCGTCGATATCTGCGCCCTGATGCAAAGCGTGACGGCCAAAAACAACCCCAATATCGGCATCACGGTCATTTTGCAAAAGCACAAGAAAAATAAAACCATTTTGCGCGTTCAGGCGCCGCTGGGCGTTTTGCTCCCCGGCGGGCTGGGGCTCAAGGTTGACGGCAAGGATATGGGGCGCACAACCTTCCTGCGCTGCCTGCCCAGTGGTTGTCTGGCCGATGTTCCGCTGGAGAAGAAAATTCTCAAACTGTTCAAGAGCGGCAAGAGAGCGACCTTCGTGGTTTTCGAGACCCCCAAAAAGGGCATAGGCCTGCCGGTCTCCCTCACCGGTTTCACCGCCGGTTTCAAGGCGCTGCCCATCATGGGCGCCCCGGCAAAGGCAATCAGGGTCAAAGCCGGCAAACCGGTCGCCCTGCCGCCCAAACCGGTCGCAAAGGCCCCGGCAAAAAAAGTGAAGGGCAATGTCTCCACCACGGTCAAATCCCTGCCCCTGCCATCGACCTCATCAGGCAAGAACGAATCCCGTCTGGCTCCGGGCGGCTGATAGCGGAAAAACAAAAAGATTGCGGCGCGCGCCGGTTCACCCCCGGCCGCGCCGCTGTGCAACCGCCTCGCTCATCGCCGCATCCCGGCCAGCCAGACCGAAAACGCCGCCAGCGCCATGCCGCCAAGCTGGAGTGCGCTCATGCTCTCGCCAAACAGCCCCCAGGCAATCAGCGCGGTTACCGCCGGCACCAGATAAAACAGGGTCGCCACCCTCGAGATTTCGCCATGGCGGATAATGATCATCAACAGGCTGATCGCGCCAAGAGAGAGCACAATGACCAGCCAGCCCAGCGCGCCGATAAAATGCGCCGACCAGATAATCGTATTGTCCTCCAGCAACAAGGCCGCCGGCGCCATAACCGCCAGGGCGGCGGTGTACTGGATAACCCCGCCGGTACGCAAATCCGCCGCGGCGGAAAAGGCTTTTTGATAGATCGTCCCCAGCGTAATGCCGATCAGCGCCGCGATGCAAAGCCCCAGGGAGACCGGGTTCAGCGCCATCAGTTTCGAGCCGTCAAGCGCCGGGGAGAGCACCAGCAAAATGCCGACAAAGCCGATCGCGAGCCCGGCCCAGTGCTGCGCCCTTACCCGCTCGCCCAGCAGCGGCCCCGAGAGCACCGCGCTCAGCAGCGGCTGGGTGCCGACCACCAGCGCCGAAATCCCGGCCGGCAGCCCGAGCGAGATCGCCCAGAACACGCCGCCAAGATAAACCCCGTGGATAAGAATGCCCGAGACGGCGCTGTGAACATAGCCCGCCGCGCTGCGCGGCCAGGGCGCATGCATGACAATCGCCGCCAGAGCAAGGATCGCAATGACAATCGCAAAACGCAGGGCAAGAAAGGTGAACGGCCCGGCATAGGGCAGGCCGTATTTGGCGCCGATAAATCCGGTCGCCCACAGCAGGACAAACAGCCCCGGCGCCAAGCGCACCAGCGCGCCCGAAGGCATCACCTCGGGCGGTGCATGCCCCTGCGCCGTTCCAGCTCAAGAGATGGATTGCGCCAGAGGGGCAGGCTCAGAACATGCTCGATATCGCGCCGCGAGACGCCAAGATCATCAAGCCGGGCATGATCATATCGCAGCAACAATTCAAGCTGCTGGCGTTCGCGCCAGTTATAAGCCATCCGCATAGCCTTTTTCCCCGTCAAAATGATCTTCCCGGCCAGCGTTGAAAATGGTCCGAGAGCGAGATTGGAATGTTGATTGCTTTGCATATCGCAATCCTCCTCATAGTGGCGGTTGAAAGGTGAAATTTGTCAAGACAAACACTTGATTTTACTTGCACCGGCACTATGCGCATTGCATACTCATCAAGCAAATGAATTGTTTTCATCTTCCGCATTCAAATAATTGATGGAAAAAGACCATGTCCCAGACCCTCGACAGCGAAATTCTCCTCACCTTTATCGCCATCGCCGACAGCGGCAGTTTCACCCGCGCCGGTGAGCGGGTAGGGCGCACCCAGTCGGCGGTGAGCATGCAGATGAAGCGGCTGGAGGAAACCATAGGCCGCACATTGTTCCGCCGTATCGGGCGCAATGTGTTCCTCACCGCCGATGGCGAGGCGCTGCTGAGCTATGCGCGGCGCATCCTCAACCTCAATGCCGAGGCCATCGCCGCCTTTCATACCCCGGAGATGACCGGCCTTGCGCGCATCGGTATTTTCGATGATCTGGCGGAGCGGTTCCTGCCCCATATTCTGGCCCGTTTCGCCAAGACCCATCCGTTGGTGGAACTGGAGGTCTATGCCGAAGACTCGCGCCCTCTATGCGAGCGCCTGCGCAAGGGCGAGCTTGATCTGGCGCTGGTGGGCAATGGCCATCTTTTCCCCGGTGAGGGGCAGATTGTGCTGCGCGAGGAGCTGGTCTGGGTCACCTCGACCCGTCACTGCATCCATGAGCGCGAGCCCTTGCCGGTCGCCCTGACCGAGCACGGCTGCTCGTGGCGAAACTCCGCCATCCGCGCCTTGCAAGAAGCCGGGCGTGCGTTCCGCGTGTGCTATTCAGGCCGCAACCACGCCGCCCTTGTCGCCCCGGTCAAGGCCGGCCTTGCGGTCTCAACCTTGCCCTTAAGCTCGGTGCGCCCCGGCATGCGGGTTTTAAATGAAGCCGACGGCTTCTTGCCGCTGCAAATGCTCGAGGTTACCATGGTGCGCAACAAGGCCGCCGATCACCCCGCCATCGATGCGCTCGCCCAGCACGTCATCGCCTCCCTCGCCACAAGGCCGCCGGTCGATCAGACCCCCTATGGCGGCCTCGCCCTGCCGGTCGGCAAGCGGCCATCCCTGGTGGCGTGAAGGGGAGGGGGGTAAAATTCTGGTGTGTTTCCCTGAAAACGGCATGCGCCTTCACGGCAATGCCGGCGGGCGGGTCTGTTTTGCCGCCCGCGCCTAATTCAGCCGCGTTGTCAGCTCGTCAATGCTTGCATCAATCAGCTCGGCGGATTTGGTTTTGGTGAGGGATTTTCCGATCACCTTTTCCGCCGCCGTTATGGCCGCCGCCGCGGCGGCGAGGCGGACTTCATCGAGGGCGAGGGTTTCGGCCCGTGCGATCTTGTCCTCGGCCTGCGCGGTGCGCCGCTCGAGCAATTCATCAAGCTTGATCTTGGTCTCGGCGGCGAGGCGTTCGGCCTCGGCCTCGGCCTGGGTGATAATGCTTTGCGCCTCTTTTTCCGCATCGCGCTGGCGGCGTTCATATTCGGCGTAGAGCGCCTGGGCTTCCTCGCGCAGGCGCGTGGCCTCGTCAAGCTCGGCCCGGATGGTTTCGGCCCGCTCGTCAAGCGCCTTGGCCACCAGCTTGGGGACCTTGAAATACACCACCAACCCTAAAAAGAGAAAGAACGAGACCGCAACCCAGAATGTCGGATCAGCCATTGGCGCTGCCCTCCTCTTGCGCGGCGATGGCCGCTTTCACCGCTTTTTTGATCTGGGCCGGTTTGGCCCCCTTGCCGATGAGGGTTTCAACCAGTTCCGAAGCGGTTTCAACCGAAATCTCGTCAAGCCGGGCCAGAACCCGCGCCTTGGTCTGCGCGATGCTGGCTTCGGCTTGCTCGATCTTGTTGGCAAGCGCCGCCTCGCTCATGGCCCGCTGGCGTTCCGTCAGCGAGGCCATCCGGTCGCGGGTATCCTGAGCGATATCATGCGCCTGGCTTCGCGCTTCGCCGAGTGCGGTTTCGTAGTCTTGCCGCGCCTTTTCAGACTTGTCTTTGAGTTCCTGCGCCCGGTCGAGATCATTGGCGATCCGGTCGCGCCTGTGCTCGATCACTTCGGCGATGCGCGGCAGCGCCACCCTCGCCATGATGATATAAAGCGCAACAAACGTGATCGTCAGCCAGATCAGCTGCGGCGGCCAGACGGAAAAATCAAGTTGTGGCATGGCTCAAAATCGCTTTCACACCCGCGCAACCCCGCCTCGCGGCGCAAGGTTGCCATTCAATAAAACCCGGATTGTGTTCGGGGTGGTATAATCAGACCACGAACAGCAGGATCAGCGAAACCACAAGACCGAACAGGCCGGTGGCTTCGGCCAGCGCAAAGCCGAGCAGAAGGTTGGGGAACTGCCCCGGAGCCGCTGCCGGATTGCGCAACGCGCCCGAAAGATAGCTGCCGAAAATATTGCCGATGCCAATACCGGCGCCGGCAAGGGCGATCGCGGCAAGTCCTGCGCCGATCAGTTTGGCTGCTTCTGGTTCCATGAGTTTAGTCTCCTTGTTTTAGGGTATAGGTTGTAGGGATGTCAGTGCATGTGAAGCGCATCGTTAAGATAGATGCATGTCAAAATCGCGAAAACATAGGCCTGCAAAAAGGCCACGAGAATTTCAAGTCCGGTAAAAGCCACCATGAAGGCAAGCGGCGCCCAGCCGCCCAGAATGCCAAGGCCGATAACGAATGAGGCAAACACCTTGAGCATGGTGTGCCCCGCCATCATATTGGCGAAAAGACGCACCGAGAGGCTCAAGGGGCGGGTGAGATAGGAAATCACCTCGATCACCACCAGCAGCGGCACCAGCGCCTTGGGGATGCCCGAGGGCACGAAGAATTTCAAAAATCCCACCCCGTGTTTCACAAAACCGATGATGGTTACGCCGATAAACACCACCAGCGCCAGCGCGACGGTAACGGCGATATGGCTGGTTACGGTGAAGGAATAGGGCAGCATCCCCAGCATATTGGAGACCAGCACGAACATGAACAGCGAGAAGATGAAGGGGAAGTATTTCTGCCCGGCATTTCCCACCGTGTCGCGAATCATGCTGGCGACGAATTCATAGGACAACTCGGCCATGGACTGCATCCGCCCCGGTACGATCGCCCGCCCGCTCATGCTGGCAATGGTGAACACGCTGATCACCACAACCGCCAGCACCATGAAGGCGGCGGCATTGGTGAACGAGGCGTCAAGACCGAAAACATCAAAGGAAACCAGGCGCTTGACCTGAAACTGGTGCATCGGGTCAAAAGCTGCCCCGCCGCCATGTTCTACCGCATCAGCCGCCATATCTTAATGACCCTTTGTCCTTACTTCGCCGTATCATCACCATCATCCACATCCGTCTGCATCGCCTTGGCGACGCGAATGACATTGAGTATGCCCGCCGCCGCGCCCAGCGCAAAGAAGATCAACAGGAATAGCGGCATAGTCCCCAGCCATTTGTCAATCCACCATCCGAGAAAACCGCCAACCGCAAGTCCCGCCACCAGTTCCGTCACCAGCCGGAAAGCCATGCCCATCGCCGTGCCGCGCCGGTTTTGCACCCGGGCGCTCGCCTTGAGGCTGCGGAACCGGCCCAACTCGTCATCAAGCGAATCCAGCCGGTTTTCAAAGCTTTTCAAACGCTGTTCGGCTTTTGAATCCGACCCGGTTTCCGACCTTTTATTTTTATCCGCCACAAACGAATTCTCGCCAAGCGGGTGAAACGTGCACGATTGCCTGATTTTCCCGTATTCTTGTCGCAACATAAGGGGGGGGAATGGCTCTGTCAAGAAGCTGTAAAACTTGTCTATCATATTGAAAAATATACAAAATATAATAATTGTTCAGCCGTGTTTAGCTAAAGGATAAGACGTTTTTGCAAGATTTCTAACCTGTATCGCGAATGCGCTCGGCGGTTTCCAGATCAACCGAGACCAGTTGGCTCACGCCTTTTTCCGCCATGGTGACCCCGAACAGCCGGTTCATCCGCGCCATGGTGTAGGGGTGATGGGTGATGATCAAGAAGCGCGTATCGGTCATTTTCGCCATGGTGTCGAGCAGATCGCACACCCGTTCCACATTGGCGTCATCAAGCGGCGCGTCAATCTCGTCCAGCACGCAGATCGGCGAGGGGTTGGTCAGAAAAACGGCGAAAATCAGTGAAAGCGCGGTCAGCGCCTGCTCGCCGCCCGAGAGCAGCGACATGGTCTGCGGCCGCTTGCCTGGCGGGCGCGCCTCGATCTCGAGCCCGGCTTCGAGCGGATCGTCCGATTCGGTCAGTTTCAGCTCCGCCTTGCCGCCGCCGAACAGCTTGGTGAACAAATCCCTGAAATGGCCGTTGACCTCTTCAAACGCCTCCAGCAGCCTTGTGCGCCCCTCGCGGTTGAGATGGCCGATGCCGCCGCGCAGCTTGGCGATGGCCTTTTCCAGATCATCGCTTTCATGGCGCATGCCCTCAAGCCGCCTGGCGATTTCTTCCGCCTCTTGCCCCGCGCGCAGATTAACCCCGCCAAGCCGCTCGCGCTCGGCTTTGAGTTTCTCCAGCTTGCGCGCCGCCTGCTCCGCTTCGGGCAAAGTGTCTTCGGGCGTGAACCCGGCCTCGAAAACCGCCTGTTCCGGGGCGCATTCAAGCTGCTCGCGGATGCGCGCTTCGGCCTCGTCGCGGCGCTCATTCGCCGCCTCGACCCGGATTTCCGCCCGGCCGAGATTTTCGCGGATTTGCGACAGGGCCCGTTCCGCATCGCGCCCCGCCCGGTCGCATTCGGCAACAAGCGTTTCGCCCGCCGCGCGCGCATCGGTGGCTTTGACATGGCCGTTTTGCGCCCTGGAAATCGCGTCGGCCAATTTGTCCCGTCTCTCGGCCAGCTCTCGCGGCACGGCGCTGATGCGCTCAAGCTCGTTCTCCGCCGCGCCGATGCGCCGGGTCAGATTGGCGATCTGCTCATCGGCGCGCAGAGCCCGCCGGTCCCAGTCGCCGCGCTCGCGGAGAATGGCGCCAAGGCGTTGTTCGCGGGCTTTGGCCTCGCGCTCCAGCCCTTCAAAAGCCGCCTGAGCGCTGGCAAGAGTGCCGCGCGCCGCATCGCGTTTTTGCCGTAAATTTTCGCTTTTGCCGGCATCGTCTTCTGGCGGCGGCAAATCTTCAAGCGCTCGCCGGACGCTTTCCAGCGCCTTGTCCAGATCACTGATTTCGGCTCCCAGCCGCTGCCCGGCCTCTTCCAGCGATTTGATCTGCAAAATGGTTTCCTGCGCCTGCCGCTGCGCTCTGGCAAGATGTTCCGCCGCCAGCGACGCCTTGCCCTGTCCCTGCCGCCACGCCGCGCGCGCGTCCTTCTCGCGCTGTCTGGCGACCCGTGAAGCTTCAAGCGCCTTGTCATGCTCCAGCTTGCAGGCTTTCAGCTTGTGATTGGTATCCTCCAGTTTTGATCTTAGCGTCTCCAGCCGGTTGCGCCCTTCCATGCGTTTGGCTGCTGCCGTCGGCGCATCGGCGGCGGCGACAAACCCGTCCCAGCGCCACAGATCGCCCGCCATGGACACCAGCCTCTGGCCCGGTTTCAAGCGCCGTTGCAGCGCCGCTCCCTGGTTCGCCGCGACAATCCCGGTTTGCAGCAGCCGGGCGGTGAGCGAATCGGGCGCCTCGACATGATTTTGCAAGGATTCCACCCCGTCGGGAAGCAGGTTCAGCGCATCAAGCCGTGGCAGATTACGCCAGTGAACCGGGGCGTTCTCGTCAAGCGCGCCGTCAAGATCATCGCCCAAAAGCGCCGCCAGAGCCTTTTCAAACCCCGCTTCGGGCTTGAGTTGCTCGATCAGAAGCGGCCATTTGCCGCCGCTTTCCACAACCAGCATCCGCTCCAGCGTGTCGGCCTCGGTTTGCAGCGCCTGCGCCTCGCGCCGCGCCGCTTCAAGCTCACGCCGCTTTTCAACCTGCGCCTTGTCGGCGCTCTCGCGGGCGGCCTCGGCGTCAAGGGATTCGCTTTCGGCCGCTTGCAGCGCCTGTTCGGCCGCTTTGGCGTCATGCGCCAACTTGTCGAACGAGGCCTCGTCATGCCGGGCGCGGGCTCCGGCCAGCTTTTGCCGGCTGCTTTCAAGCTGCGCCGCCAGCCTTTCGCGGGTGCGGCAGATTTCATCCTGCCTGGCTTTTAAAGCCTCGCCCTGCGCCCGGCGCGCCGCCTGTCTGGCGCCAAGGGCCTCATATTCATCTTCAATTTCCGCCAGCGCCGCCCGGGCGCTTTCCAGCGCCTGCGCCGCTTCGCCATGGGTCCTGGCGCGCGACTCCATGCCGGTTTTAAGCTCTTCTTCCTCCACGCTCAGCCGCGAAAGCGCCGCGCTCATATCGATCCGGGTGGATTTTTCACGCGCCAGATCGCCCGATATCTGTTTCAGCAAAACCTCAAGCCCGGTTTTGCGCTCCGCCGCCTGGCGCGCCTGCGCCTCCAGCGTCGCCAGTTCGGTATTGAGGCGGTTTAAAACCGCCGCCTCGATCGCCTCGCGCTCGCGCAGGCCGGGCAGTTTTTCCGCCGCTTCGAGCTGGCGGGTATTCGCGCTGGCGGCGGCCTCGGTCAGTTTGCCGACCTCGGCCCGCACCCGCGCCAGTTCGTCATGGCAGATTTTCGCCGCCTTGGCGCTCTCAAGCCATTTCAGATGCAGCAACAGGGCCTCGGCCTTGCGAATGCCCGAGGAAAGATTGCGGTAGCGCGAGGCCTGGCGCGCCTGGCGTTTCAGGGCCCCGTATTGTGCGTCCAGCTCATTGATGACATCTTCCAGCCGCAGCAGATTGTTCTCCGCCGCCCTCAAGCGCAATTCCGCCTCATGGCGGCGCTGATGCAACCCGGAAATCCCCGCCGCCTCTTCCAGTATCTTGCGCCGCTTCTGGGGTTTGGCGTTGATAATTTCCGAAATCTGCCCCTGTTGCACCAGCGAGGGCGAATGCGCCCCGGTGGAGGCATCGGCAAACAGCAGCTGCACATCGCGCGCCCGCGTGTCGCGCCCGTTGATCCGGTAGGCGGAACCGGCGTCGCGTTCGATCCGGCGCGAGATTTCCAGCATGTCGTCCTTGTTGAAAGCTGCCGAGGCCGTGCGGTCGGAATTGTCCATATAGGCCACGACTTCGGCCATGTTGCGCGCCGGGCGGTTGGCGCTGCCCGAGAAGATGACATCTTCCATGCCCGAGCCGCGCATGGCCTTGTAGGAGGCCTCGCCCATCACCCAGCGCAAGGCCTCCAGAAGATTGGATTTGCCGCAGCCATTGGGCCCGACAACGCCCGTCAGACCCGGCTCGATATGAAGCTCGACGGGATCGACGAAGGATTTAAATCCTGAAAGGCGCAGTTTGATAAATCTCAAAGCTCAAAGCCCGATTGCCATTGCGGTACATCAAGCAACAAGGCCGCTTCCCTGAAAAATTACTTGCGCAGCTTGCTCCTGATGAGTTTTTCAAATTCCTTCAGGGGCATTCCGCCGCGTATCACTTCGCCATTGACCTCAAATGACGGAGTTGAATTGATTTCAAGGTCTTTGACCGCCTTATCCTTGATTCTTAAAATGCCGTCCAAGAGTTTCTGATTCGTCAGGCATTTGTCAAAAGATTCAGACGAAAGTCCAGCCTGCAGCGAGATTTTTCTCAAACTGTCCACAGGCGATTGACTCTGGGCCCAGCTTTTTTGCTGTTTGAAAAGCAGATCGATAAAGGGGTAATAGTTTTTTTGATCGACGCAGCGCGTCAGCATCGAGGCCGCCGCCGCCAGCGGATCAAGCGGGAAGGCGCGGAAAATAATCTTCACCTTGCCGGTATCAATGAATTTTTTCTTCAGCGCCGGATAGACTTCCTTGTGAAAATTGGCGCAATGCGGGCAGGTGAATGACGAATATTCGTAAATGGTGACCGGTGCATCCGCGCTGCCGTCAATGAGATCTTCCAGCGAGTAGTCTCCACCGGCGGGCGTTTTTTCCTGCGCCTGAGAAGGCGCGGCGTTGTAAAAAACCATCGCGGCGAGGGCGAGGATGAGCGCCAGAGGCAGTTTGAGTTTCACAATACTGGGCATGGAGTAAACCTTTTTTCGATCTGAGTTCCTGGGGGTTGATATTCAAGTGGAATGGAAAAAGCAAATTCTGTCGTCATCGGGAACCCATCACGCCGCGGCCAAGCCGCATCAGCGCCTTGCGTAACCGTTCATCATCAACATGGCCAAGATGTGACCTGAGTTTGTTTTCTTCCCGCGGCGAGAGCGGGCGCAACGGCCGCTTTTGCGTGGCCGGACGCCGTGGCAGGGGGCCTTGTACAATCTGTATCCGGCCGATGGCCGTATAACCGAAAAAGCCGTTGATGCGTTCGATCAGTTGCGGCGTGCTGTGCTGGACCTCGATGGCAATCGGCCCCTCGACCCGCAGCACGAGGGTGGCAAGCGCGGCGTCCTGCCCGGCCTGGGCGCCTTGCCCGCGCCGTGGCCAGCGGATTTTCTCCGGCGCGGTAAAACGCGCCAGCTCGTCCCCGGCAATGGCGGGCCAGGCGCTCAGAATCTGCCCCTGGGCAAAGCCGTGTGATTTAAACAGGGGTTTCAGGATATCGGGCGCAATCCGGCCAATCGCCCGCGAGGGCAAGGGCGCGGCGCGGCGATGTTGAAAACCGGGTGTCATAATCGTGAACTCACCAGAGCCTGTTGGAATTCCTTTTTCCGGTACTATACTTGGGACTGATCGCCGCGCCAATCAACTCTATGTCAGAATATGATTTTTCACTTGAGCCTCCTGAACTGGTATGATGTACACTGCCGCCGCCTGCCTTGGCGGGCGCTGCCGGGGCAACACTCCGAGCCCTATCATGTCTGGCTGAGCGAGATCATGTTGCAGCAGACCACCGTGAGCGTTGTTATCCCCTATTTCCACCGTTTTTGCGCCCGCTGGCCGACGATTTCCGATCTTGCCGGAGCGCCGCTTGACGATATCCTGCGCGAATGGGCCGGTCTTGGCTATTACGCCAGGGCGCGCAATCTTCACGCCTGCGCCCGCAGGATCGTGGTTGAATATGGCGGCGTTTTTCCCGCTACCGAGGCGGAATTGTTGCAACTGCCCGGCATCGGCCCCTACACCGCCGCCGCCATTTCCGCCATTGCCTTTGAGCGCCAAAGCGTGGTTGTGGACGGCAATATCGAGCGTATCATGGCGCGGCTCAATGCGGTTGAAACGCCCCTGCCGCGCGCCAGAAGCGAGCTTCGCCGCCAGGCCGCAACCCTCACCCCGCCGCGCCGCGGCGGCGATTACGCCCAGGCCCTGATGGATCTGGGGGCGCAAATCTGCCGCCCGAAATCGCCCCGTTGCCAGGAGTGCCCGGTTCAAAGCCATTGCACGGCGCAGCAACTGGGAAAACAAACGCATTACCCCGTACGCGCCGCCAGAAAAGCCCGGCCGGTGCGCTATGGACGCATCTACTGGCTGCAACGCGGCGACGGCAAGGTGCTGCTGCGCCGCCGCAAGTTGGAAGGCCTGCTTGGCGGCATGATGGAGTTTCCCTCATCCGACTGGAACACGCAACAAACCTTGTCCCATGCCCAGGCCCCGGCAAGGATCAGGTGGCGTAAACTGCCAGCGGAGATCCGCCATGTTTTCTCCCACTTTGAATTGAGGCTCAGCGTTTACAAAGGCAAGTTTGAAACCGGTGCATTGATTGTGCCGTCTTCATATCTATGGGCGGCGCAATCGGCCATTGCGGCCGAGGCCCTGCCGAGCGTAATGCGCAAGGTTTTGGAAAAATGCGCGCCTCAGTGAACCCGGTTGATGCAAAAATCAATCGCCTCGCTCAGGGCGAGACGGTAGTTCGAAGCCGGGAAGATCGCCAGCGCGTCGCGGGCAATCGCGCCGTAATGGCGCGCCCGTTTGATGGTGTCGTCAATGGCATTGTGAGATTTCATCAACGCAAGCGCATGATCAAGATCACCCGCTTCTTGTTTTGCCTACAGCAAGACCCGTCTCCAGAACACCCGCTCTTTCTCATTGACGCGCCGATACGCCAGCACCACGGGCAGGGTGATTTTTCCCTCTCTGAAATCATCACCGACCGATTTGCCAAGATTATAGGCGTCCCCGGCATAATCGAGCGCATCATCAACGAGCTGGAAGGCAAGTCCCAGATTTTTGCCGTAGGAGCGCATGGCGGTCCATTCCCCGTGCGGACGCCCGGCGATAATCGCGCCCACTTCCGCCGCGGCGGAAAAAAGCGCCGCCGTTTTGGCGTTGATAACGGCGAGATATTCATCCTCGGTCGTATTGGTGTTTTTTGACGCCGCCAGTTGCCAGACCTCACCCTCGGCGATCACGGCGGCCGCATTGGACAAAACCCGCAAAGCGTCAAGCGAGCCCACATCCACCATCATGCGAAACGCCTGGCCGAGCAAAAAATCGCCCACCAGAACACTCGCTTCATTGCCCCATAAAAGCCGTGCCGTCTTGCTGCCGCGGCGCATCTCCGAATCATCGACCACATCATCATGCAACAAGGTCGCCGTGTGCATGAACTCAACCGAAGCGGCCAGCGTGACGTGCTGCCCCCCGGTATAACCAAACATCTTTGCCGCCGCCAGGGTCAGCATGGGACGCAGGCGCTTGCCGCCTGAATTAATGAGATGCCCCGCCAGCTCCGGGATCAGCTTGACGTCCGATACCGCATGGCTGAGAATAATCTCATTGACCTTCCCCATATCCGCGGCCGTCAAAACCAGCAATTGCGCCAGCGACGGCTCATGTCCGGTGTGTGATTTTATGGATACGACATCACCCATCGCGTTCCACCTCTTGTTGATGCTTCGGCAACAGCTATAATCTAGGGGGGGTGCGCGGGCAAGGTCAAGCGCATTAATAATACATTTCAACCCCGGCCTGTTCGGTTTAAACCCGGGATAACACCCGGAAATTGCACATTATATTTGTCCTGCACTGTATCCTTGCGAATATGCGTAACGGCACGCACAAGCCCGCCTGGGCGGGCAGGTTCAAAGCGGGCAGATTTTGCCCTGTGATCTTGCGCTTGCGCCCGGGCTGACGCATAAAAGCCTCATGACCACCCGCTCTTTTCCCCCCAGGCCGGATTTTTCGCTTGAACGCATGGCCATCGCCCGCGGCATTGCCCCGGTTGCCGGGGTGGACGAAGCAGGAAGGGGGCCGCTGGCCGGGCCGGTTGTCGCCGCTGCCGTTATCCTTGACCCGCACGGTATTCCCGCCGGGCTGGATGATTCCAAAAAGCTCTCCCCCGCCCGGCGCGAGCATCTGTTCATGCTGCTGCAAAGCACGGCGGAAATCTCCGTTGCCATCGCCGATGTGAGGCGTATTGACGCGGACAACATCCTTCAGGCCACGCTTTGGGCCATGGCCGAGGCCGTGGATAAACTCGGGCAAACGCCCGACCTTGCCCTTGTGGACGGCAATCAGGAGCCGCCGCTTGGCTGTTTTTGCAAAACCATCGTCAAGGGCGATACGCTCTCGCTGTCCATTGCCGCCGCCTCCATCGCCGCCAAGGTTGTGCGCGACAAGATCATGGACGAGCTGGCGCGCGAATTTCCCGGCTATGGCTGGGCGCGCAACAAGGGCTACGGCACCCGCGAGCATGTCGAAGCCCTGCAAAAACTGGGGCCGACGCCGCACCACCGGCGCTCTTTTGCCCCGGTCCGGCGGGTGCTCAAACAGGCCGGACCGGGGCGTTAACCCCGCCTTTACCGTGTTTGCTAAGTCATCCTTTACCCTGATGCGCCAGCATCACCTGCATGTAGAGTATCAGCAGGAGCGGTTATGCGTAACAGTACAGCAACGAAGACAAGACGGGGAATCATCTCCAATCGGATCCATATCGGTGAATGCGCCGAAGAGCTCAAAGCCCTGCCGCAAGAAAGCGTCGATGTGGTTTTCGCCGATCCGCCCTATAATCTGCAATTGCAGCGTGAGCTCAAACGCCCCAATAACAGCCGCGTCGACGGCGTCGAGGAAGACTGGGACAAGTTTTCCTCCTTCACCGAATATGACGATTTTACCCGCGAATGGCTGCGCCAGTGCCAGCGGGTGATGAAGAAAACCGGCACCATCTGGGTGATCGGCTCTTATCACAATATTTTCCGCGTTGGCGCGATCATGCAGGATCTGGGCTTCTGGATTCTGAACGATATCGTCTGGCGCAAATCCAACCCGATGCCGAATTTCCGCGGCCGCCGCTTTACCAATGCCCATGAAACCATGATCTGGGCGACGAAAGACGCCGACGCAACCCGCTACACATTCAATTATGAAGCCCTGAAAGTCTTCAATGACGATCTGCAAATGCGTTCCGACTGGGTGTTGCCCATATGTAGCGGCTCCGAGCGGCTCAAAAACGAGCAGGGTAAAAAATTGCACCCGACGCAAAAACCCGAAAGCCTTCTGCACCGGGTTTTACTGGCCTCGTCCAGACCGGGCGATGTGATCCTCGACCCGTTCTTCGGCACCGGCACAACCGGCGCCGTCGCCAAGCGGTTGGGGC
>CAZIVB010000038.1:0-14799 GCA_964542565.1 uncultured Hyphomicrobiales bacterium
GGTGAAAAGGCCCTGATTGCATGAAGCGGCGGATTATAGATCAACCCGCATTCAAATGAAATCATTTGAATGCGGGTTGATCGACAACAAACAGATAGAGCATCATTTTAAAATGTATATGCGGTTTTCGGGCAATTTGAAACGGCAGGGTCAGAATTTGCTTTTTGCCTCACGCCGCCCGGCTCCTCGCACCGCCCGGACAGACAATCACTGATATGTTATATAACAAGAACATTGATTCTCGCCGTGTTTGAGGGAAGCTGGAAAAATGAAAATCAGACCTGTCCGCCCCGTCCCGAAATCTCCAATTGTCAAAAAACGCAAAAACAAAGCCGTTCATGAGGCAGCAACGGGAAAATCCTATCTGATGGATGATATTCCGGCCATATTCGGTATTCCTGAAGATCAGGTCACCCCTCAGGTCAAGGATGCGCTGATCAAATTCGCCCTGGAGATCGACCATCTTCAAACCGCGAATGAAAAACTCGAACACCGCCGCCGCGAACTTGAGATCATAGCGGATGAGGACCCGCTGGTTCCGGTCCTGAACCGCCGCGCCTTCGTGCGCGAGCTGGCGCGCACCATCGCCTACAAGGCCCGCTATCATTCCTCGGCCTGCCTTGCCTATTTTGACATTGATGATTTCAAACAGATCAACGACCGCCTCGGCCACAGCGCCGGCGACAAGGTGTTGCATCATGTCAGCCGCCTGCTGCTGGAGAATGTACGAAAATCGGATATCGTCGGCAGGCTCGGCGGCGATGAATTCGGCGTCGTGCTGATGCAGACCAGCACCGAAAACGCCCAGGCCAAAACCCGGCAGCTTGTGAAACTTGTTTCTCTCACACAAGTCCCGGGACTGGAAAACACGCTTACACCGCAGCTGTCCGCAGGCGTCTGCGCAATTCAGGGTGATGATGACGTTCAGGCCGTCATGGCCCGCGCCGACCGGCTCATGTATGCGCACAAATATGAAATGAGAGCACAACAGACGGGCCGGCCGGCAAAGGCGGGCTTTAAGCGATAATATCCGGCGTCAGCTTGCCCTCAAGCTGTAAAATCAAGTCTTTCAGATGCAGTTTCTGCTTTTTGAGCCGCTGCAACTGAAGGTTGTCAGGGTGAACCTGACCATCAAGCGCATTTATGGCTTCATCCATATCGCGATGTTCCTGCGTCATGAGTGCAAGCTTCTCGCGCAGCTCCCGCTCTTCACTGATCTCCATGGGCTACACCTCATTGTTTGTTGAGATACGTATTGTGCAGCAAAACGGGGGTATATCTCAAGCCGTCAATTTGGCGCAGAATGCTTTTTTTGCGATTTGAGCCGCGAAGCGGCAAGATATCCAGGAAAACTCAGCCCGGAGCGAATCCGGCCGCCTGTAGCCCCGAGAGGACAAATTGCACCGCCAGAGCACCAAGAATGACGCCGAATATCCGCGTGACCACCTTGATGCCTGAATCGCCGACAAAACGCTCAAACGGCCCGGCGAGACGAAACAGCACATAGGTTATGGTCAAAACCGCCAGCATCACCGCCAGAATCACCGCCTGAGAGGCAAAATCGCCCTGATGCTGCCCCATGAGAAGAATGATCGAAGCGGCGGCTCCGGGCCCGGCAATCAGCGGCGTTGCCAGCGGAAAGATGGCGATATCGCCCGCCCCCGGCTCAAAATGGGTGGTGTCGGCGCTTTCCGAGGCGTTTTTGTTGCGCCGCTCGGTGCGTTTTTCAAACAGCATCTCAACCGCGATCAAAAACAGCATGATCCCGCCGGCAATCTGAAAGGCGGGCAGCGTTATCCCCATGAGGGAGAGCAGATGCTTGCCCGCAAGCGCAAACAGGATCAGGATAACGGCGGCGATAAAACAGGCCTGAAAGGCAATCTTGCGCCGCATCGCGTTATCGAGCCCGGCGGTGAGCGAGACGAATATCGGCGTCAGGCCAATCGGGTCAATCACCACGAACAAGGTGACGAAAACCGGCAGCAGGATATCGGCAAACGGCATCAATACCGGTCCGGTCCGACGGCAAAATCACGCCTTGCCGCCCGTATGGTGATGGAAAAGCCCGCAATCACGTCAATCAGCGTTATGATTGTAAGAATAAAAAAGGTCGAGGTCGCCGCCTGCGCCACCAGCAGGAACTCAACCAGACAGAACACAAACAGCAAGGTTGAAAGCGCATGGTCAAAAAGTGACGATGCGCCGGTATGGGTCGCTTTGAGAATTTCGATAAACAGCAGAAACAGCGACGCGACCAGAAAGATATCGCCCAGGCTCAAGCGCCAGACCACGCCCGAGACCATGGCAACCTCAAACACCGTCATATCCCACGTCAGGCTTGAAAAAAACGCGATGGCGTTATAGCCAATAACGGCAAAAATCAAAAAAGGGAATTTGGTCAACATGAGTTTTTTCAACTCCATATCCGGAGGGTCTGATTCGTCGTTGATTTAAGCACATACCGCCCGATCTGGACATTTTTTTGTATTCAGCCGGTTTTAAAGATAAAACAGGCGCCATGAGCCCCGCACCGGTTTTCAGATTTGCCCCCAGCCCCAACGGCCTGCTTCATCCCGGCCATGCTTTCTCGGCGCTGTTTTCCTACAAGAATGCGCAAGCGGAGAACGGGCGCTTTTTGCTGCGCATCGAGGATATCGACCCGGGCCGTTGCCAGCCGCGTTTCGAGGCCGCCATATATGAGGATTTGCGATGGCTCGGCCTGGACTGGGAGCAACCGGTGCGGCGGCAATCGGAGCATATGGATGATTATGCGGACGCTCTGGCGCGCCTTGAGGCCATGGGCGTGCTTTACCCGTGCCCCGCCACCCGCAAACAAATCCACGCCGCGGTCTCGCATCTCCCCTGCCCCCCCAAAGACCCCGACGGCGCGCCGCTTTATCCCGGGCTGGCCAAATCCTTGTCGCCCGCCCGGCGCAAGGCCCTGATGGCTTCCGGTAAAGCTTATAATCTGCGTCTCGACATGCCCCGCGCCATCGCCCTTGCGGAGAAAAAAAGCGGCGGCGTTATCCGGTTTCACGAACAGACCGGGGGCCCGAAGGGCGAGCGCGGCGATGTTGCCATCTCACCGCAAATCTGGGGGGATATTGTCATCGCCCGCAAGGATGTTCCCACCTCCTATCATCTGAGCGTTGTGGTTGATGATGCGCTCCAGAAGATCAGTCATGTCACCCGCGGCCAGGATCTGTTTTACGCCACGCCGCTCCACCGCCTTCTGCAAATTCTGCTGGACCTGCCGCCCCCCCTTTACCGCCACCACCAGCTGGTGCGCGATACCGCCGGGCGGCGTCTGTCCAAGAGCGCCAGGGATATCAGCCTCCGGGCCCTGCGCCAGAAGGGATACACGCCGGCTGATATCGAGAAGCAATGGGCGGCCGCCCCAACCCTTTAGCACAACCTTAATCCCGCTCTGTCATAATCGGTATTTTCTTGCAGCAGGATTTTTTAATGACAAAAAATACGAAACGGATACGCGAACTTGAATCCCGGATCAAAGAGCTGCAACAAAGCAAATCCGAGGCGGTTACCGCCAACAAGATGAAATCGGAACAAATCGCCGCCATCAGCCACGACATCCGCACCTCCATGGGGGCGATCAT
Organism: uncultured Hyphomicrobiales bacterium; assembly: GCA_964542565.1. GTDB lineage: Bacteria > Pseudomonadota > Alphaproteobacteria > Rhizobiales > BM303 > BM303. Next base: position 3,618 of record CAZIVB010000038.1, read on the forward strand.
ATCGACATCGGAACTGCTGCTTGGAACCGGGCTTGACGAGACCCAGCGCAACTATGCGCAAACCATATTCGGGCAGGCGCAAAGCCTGATGGATATTCTCAACCAGATGCTTGATCTGTCCAAACTTGAGGCCGGGCGCTTTGAGCTGGAAAATATCAATTTCAGGCCCGCCGATATCGTGCGCTCGGTGAGCGACGCCATGCAGACAAGAATCGCGGCAAAAAACCTCAGTTTGAATATCAGACTTTCGCCAAACCTGCCCGAATATGTCAATGCCGACCCCACCCAGCTGCGCCGCGCCATGTTCAATCTGGTCGATAACGCGATTAAATTCACGCCTGAAGGCACGATCACCCTGCATCTTGAGGCCGAGCGGAGGCAGGACAAATGGCAGTTGAAATTTGCCGTGGAGGATACCGGAATAGGTCTGGACCGGGCTGAACAGGCCAGATTGTTCACCCCCTACCAGCAGGCCGATACCTCCATCGGGCGCCATTTCGGCGGCACCGGGCTGGGGCTTTCACTGGTGCAAAAACTCGCTGCCCATATGGGCGGCGAGGCCGGGGTCATCTCCCGCAAGCATGAAGGGAGCACCTTCTGGTTCACGGTTCTTTGCCGCGCGGTGCAAGAAGAGGAACCTGCCATAATCACCAGCCGCCCGGAAACCGCCAATTTGCGGACGGGCGGTTTTGGCAACGCCAGGGTTCTTGTTGCCGAGGACAACCGCATCAACCGCATGCTGATCACCACCTATCTGGAGAAATTCGGGCTTCAGTTCACAACCGCTGAAAACGGAACTGAGGCCGTGGAAGCCGCAAGCCGGAATTTTTTCGATCTGATCCTTATGGATATCCACATGCCGCAGATGGACGGCATTGAAGCCACCCGCGCCATCCGCAAGCTTGCCCCCCCTCACGGCGAAGTCCCGATCATCGCCCTGACGGCGAACGCAATGCGCGGCGACAAGGAGAAATACATGGCGGCGGGCATGGACGAATATGTCTCAAAACCCATTAACGCCGCTGATCTTTATGGCAAGATCAACGCCCTCATAGCCCGCAAAAAAGACGTCGCCTGATCACTCGGCGGTTTTTTCAAACGCCCGACCCGTCGCCGGAACCGGCAGGATAACGCCCGGAAACCGGCTGCGTTGCCGCTGGGCCTTGGCGGTCAGCGAAACGCCGTAAACATCCTTGACCGCCTCGGCGATGATAATGCCGGAAAAAGCGGGCCACAGGGCATAGCCCATGCGCTCCCACGCCCGCGCCCAGCGCAGCAGGGGACGCCAGCTCAGAGGCGGAATGAACAGGCTTTCGCTCCATTTTTCCGGTACAAACTGGGCATCCCGGAACAGGCGCTGCAACTGCCCGCGGCTGAACGGGCGGCCATGGCCAAACGGCGTCGTCTCGGCCCGCGCCCATAATCCGCGCCGGTTGGGGACAACCACCAGCAGACGCCCGCCCGGTTTCAAAACCCGCCAGAATTCACGGCACAGCTCATCAGCCGACGGCGATGTCTCCAGCCCGTGCACAACCAGTATCCGGTCAATGCAGCAATCGGGCAGGGGAAGCTGGATTTCCTCGCTCAAAACCGCCCGGTTGGGGCCTGATGGCGGCCAGCGGACAACCCCCTGACCTGCCGGCATAAAGGCAAAACTGTTGGCCGAACGCTCGGCATAACCGCGCATATAGGGCGCGCCATAGCCAAAGCCCAGCAAGGTGCAGCCCTCCATGTCGGGCCAGTGGGCGCGCAGGGACCGCGCCACAAACTGGCGCGCGATGCGGCCAAGAGCCGAGGCATAAAATTCCTTGAGATCAATAACATCCACATGCATGGCGCTACTGTAATCAAAATGTGCTAGATATGACAAAATAAATTGTCAACAAACCGGAAAAACCCCCGTGACCCATCCGCCGCTGCAAATCCATCTGTTCCCCTGCCGCTCGGACAATTACGGCTATCTTGTCCACGATCCCCTGAGCCGGGAAACCGCCGCCATCGACACACCCGATGCCGGCGCGCTCCGGGCGGCTCTGGAGGAAAAGGGCTGGAGCCTGAGCCATATCCTCAACACGCATCATCATTTTGATCATGTCGAGGGCAATCTTGCGCTTAAAGAGCAAACAGGCTGCCTGATTATCGGGGCGGCAACACAAAGCGAAAAAATCCCCGGCATTGACCGTATGGTTTCCGAGGGCGAGCTGGTGCATATCGGACATCACAGCGCCCGGGTTCTGGAAACCCCCGGTCACACCCTTGGCCATATTGTCTTTCATTTTGAAAACAACGCCACGGTCTTTACCGGCGATACGCTGTTTTCCCTCGGCTGCGGGCGTCTGTTTGAAGGCTCGGCGGCGCAAATGTGGAATTCACTGCAAAAGCTGATGCGCCTGCCGCCGCAAACCCGGATGTACTGCGCCCATGAATACACCCTCGGCAATGCCGAATTTGCCCTTGAACTGGAGCCGGGAAACCTGGCCCTGCAAACCATGAGCGCCAAGGCAAAAGAGCTTCGCCGCGAGGGCTTGCCAACGGTACCGAGCACTTTGAGGCAGGAGCTGGACGCCAATCCCTTTTTACGCCCCGGAAGCGCTGAAATCCGCCGCAAACTCAAAATGCCCGATGCCGCAAACGAAGAGGTTTTCGCTGAGATCCGCCGCCTGAAAGATCAGTTCTGAGTCAAAACCAGATCTCTTGCCGCCCAGAGCGCCCCCAGCGTAATCGCCGCGCAGGCGATGCCGCTCACCCAGCTCAGCTCGCCAAGCCCCGCCGCGACCAGAACCAGCGCCGAGAGCAGCGGCGCGCCATAGGACGCTGCCCCCAGAACCTGGATATCACCGTGCTTGACCCCGTAATCCCAGACATAAAAGGCCGCCCCCAGCGGCCCCAGCCCCAGCAAAACAACCGCCAGCCATTGCGCCGCGCCCTGCGGCCAGATTGTCTCTTCCAGCGCCAGATGGGCAAGCGCGGCAAAAACCGATGAAGCCAGGCAAAAAACCGTAATCACATCGGTTGTCGCCCGGCGGAAATAGCGCGAAACAACCGAATACCCGGCCCATATGAAAGCGCAGAGCAGGGCCGCGCCATAACCGGCGCCGTATTGGGCTGAAAACAAGACCCCTTTGCCACCGCTGAGGATCAATGCGGCGCCAAAAAACCCCAGCAAACCGCCCAGAACATGATGCAGGCGCAGTTTTTCACCCGGAAGCAGAGCGGAAAAGATGATAATCAGCATCGGCCACAGATAAGCGATCAGTGAAACTTCAAGCGGCGGCGCCAGCCTGATGGCGGTAAAATAAAAAAAATGATAGGCGAACAGCCCGGCGCATCCCAGAGCATAAACCCACCAGTCCTGCGACAACGCACGCCGCGCCGCGCCCGGACGCCAAGCCCAGCTTGCCGCCCCGATGCCGCCGCCAATGGCAAAACACATGGCCGCAAGTTGCAATGGCGGAACCTGGCCGCTCGAAGCGCTTAAAAACGCCAGCAGCGACCACATGAGAACAGCGGAAAATCCGACCAGACTTGCGCGTGATTTATTCATGCCGCCAATCTGGACGCAGACTATCCTTATGGCAAGCCGCACAGATCAGATCGCCAGCGCCATATCGCAGCCATGCTCTTCTTCTTGCGGATTGACGAACTCGTTTCGCAACACCGGCTTGCCGTAAATAAAGCCCTGAAGAAAATCCACCCCCCACTCGCGCAGCATATCCGCGGTGCGCTCATCGGTTACCCATTCCGCCACGGTCTCAAGCTCGAAATTCCTTGCCAGATCAATCAAAGTGCGGGTGAAAAACTGGTCGTCCTTGCTATCCGACAGTTTTTCAATAAACCCGCCATCAAGCTTGACCATGTCAACTTCAAGCATTTTCAGATTGTGGAAGGAGGTATATCCGGCGCCAAAATCATCGATCGCCACCTTGCAGCCCATATCGCGCACCTGACTGATAAAGCCGCTGGTTTCCTCAATATTTTGCAGCGCCGCCGTTTCGGTAATCTCGACAATCAGGCGCTGCGACCGGGTCTGGTCCGCACCGACACTGGCGGCAAGCAAACCCATCCAGTTGGGGCAGGTCGTTGTCAGCGGCGAGATATTCAAGGAGAGGCGAAGATCAGGGTCCGCGGCCAATGCCCGGGCCGCCATCTCCAGCATCCGGTGATCAATCAGCCGTACCAGTCCAAGCTGTTCGGCAAGCGGGATCAAGGGCCCTCCCGAGACAATCTCTCCATTGGCGTTTTCCAGCCGCAGCAGGCATTCATAAAAAGCTATCCCGCCGCCGCGCGCATCGACAACAGGTTGAAACGCCGGAATAACACGGCGGTTATTGAGAGCCGCGACGATATCGTCGGCAAATCCCATATTGCGCTTGTGGCGCTTGCAGCGTTCATCCGAGCGTTCAAAAATTATAAAATTGTCAACATGACGGCTTTTGGACTTGTCCAGCGCCGCCTCGGCGCAGTTCATGGCCGTGCGGGCATCCTCTGCGTGGCGCGGCATGATGACCGCCCCCATGGAGGCCGTGGCCGAAACCGGCCCGGCCTTGGTTGAAATAACCGATTCGCGAACCGATTCCATCAGGCGCTCTCCCGCAACTTCCAGCTCCCGCGCGGTACAATCATTAAGAACAAGCCCGAATTTGTTGCCGCCATAACGGCCAATCGAATCGCTGTTTCTCAGGTTACGCTTCAAGCGCTCCGCTACGCTGGCGATAACGTCATCGCCCACATGATATCCAAACGCCTGATTGATATAGGCAAGATTATCAACACAAGCGAGAACCAGCACCGCGGTTTTCCGCTCTCTGGCCGCATTCTCCAGCGCCGCCTCGATCGTATCAATCAATTTCTCCCGGTTCAATAATCCGGTTTGCTGATCGTAATGGCTTAAATAGGTCAGTTTTTGCAAATGCTCATGACGCGCATTGTTGCAGCGCACCAGCCCGACCGCCCGGATTGCGCCGCCGTTCTCATCGGCATACCAGCGCCCCGTATCCTCAATCCACAAGGTTTCACCGCTCAGGGTCTTTGAGCCGGCAATCGCGTATTCGATCTGATACGCAATCCCCTCACCGGCATCATAGCCTTTTGAGTTCACAACCTCGTCGTAGCGGTTTTTGGCGCTTTTATCCTGAAGCAGAGCGGCATATTCACGCCCGCTGCCGATGCGGCTGCCGGCGTCAAGATTGAAAAACCGGGCAGCATCACCGCTCCATTTCAGGGTATCATCTTCAAGCGACCATTCATAAGCCAGGCAATCCGTGGCGCTCAGTATCTGATCAAGGTCGGTCTGCATCTCTGCCCCCTGGCCCGTAAAGGTTCTTGCATGGTGATTCGGCCGGACAGAATCCCCATCCTCCAGATCCCTTTCGGTTTCTTGATTTTTGTTCACTCTCGACCCCTGTTTTCATGCCCGAAAAAGACACAAATTTTCTTGCTTGAGTTGGCCTCATATTCATTTTGTCCCATATCATCATAAAAACCTTAAAGAATTGGAACTTGTCCAATTCAGGAGCAGGGTTGCCGGATCGGCAGCCCTCGCCGAAGCGCCGGTTTCTAGTGTTTTGGTTAATCAGTTCTGATGATTCTGGCCGCGTTCTTGCTGCATTTCTTCCCGACGTCCCGAAAAGAGACAAAGAAGATAAAAGATGCGCGTTTTGCCACAACCAACGGTAATCAGCAAAATACACCGGACCGGAAAGAACAACGCCGGACCCGGCGGCAAAACCCTGTCAGGCGCGTCAAAAACGCCTGAATCCCGCCAGGAAAATGCCGACCGGAAACCGGACACCCATGTCATGCTTAAAACCCTGAGCAAACCGCACCCCAAGCCGGGGCTGGCCCGCTGGCGGCACTCAGCCCCGTTCATCTCCCAGTTCATGGCGCAAATGCGCAACGGGCGCAGATTGCCCTCCGAGCGTCCCGAAGCGGAACAGGTTCACCGGCGCTATCAGACCATATCGCGGCTGAAACAACAAAGCGAGAAAGACGCTTCCACCGTAAGGAATTCCCGGATAGTCTGATCCGATGAATTCAAGGGAGAGCAAGACGTGAAAAGCGATATTGAGATTGCCCGCGGCGCCACGATCAAACCCATACAGGAAATCGGCGCCCAACTGGGCATCGAGGACACAGCCCTTGAACCTTATGGCCATTACAAGGCCAAAATCGATCTTGAATATATAGATGGTCTTGCGGACCGGCCCGACGGCAAGCTCATTCTGGTTACCGCCATGACGCCGACCCCGGCGGGCGAGGGCAAGACAACCACCACGGTCGGCCTTGGCGACGGCATGCGGCGGCTGGGGAAAAAAACTGCGATCTGCCTGCGCGAGCCCTCGCTTGGCCCCTGCTTTGGCATGAAAGGCGGTGCGGCGGGCGGCGGCTTTGCCCAGATTATCCCCATGGAGGACATCAACCTGCATTTTACCGGCGATTTTCACGCCATCAGCGCCGCCCATAATCTGCTCTCGGCCATGATCGACAACCATATCTACTGGGGCAACGCCCTGCAACTTGACGCCCGCCGCGTGAGCTGGAAGCGGGTTGTGGACATGAACGACCGGGCGCTTCGCGATATTGTCGCCTCGCTGGGCGGCGTCGCCAACGGCTTTCCGCGCCAGACCGGTTTTGATATCACGGTCGCCTCTGAAATCATGGCCATCTTGTGCCTCTCCGTCAGCCTCCTGGACCTTGAAAGGCGCATCCGTCGCATCATTGTCGGCCAGAGCATGGACCGCCAGAACGTCACCGCCGAGCAGATCAAGGCGGCCGGTTCCATGACCGTGCTCCTGCGCGATGCCCTCAAACCCAATCTTGTCCAGTCGCTGGAGCAGACCCCCGCCTTTGTCCATGGCGGCCCCTTCGCCAATATCGCCCATGGCTGCAATTCGCTCATCGCAACCAAAACCGCGTTAAAACTCAGCGATTACGTCATCACCGAAGCCGGTTTCGGCGCCGATCTGGGGGCGGAGAAATTCTTTGACATCAAATGCCGCAAGGGCAACCTCAAACCCGACGCCGCCGTGATCGTCGCCACCATAAAGGCGCTGAAATTCCAGGGCGGCGCCAAGGTGAAGGAGCTTGCCCAGCCCGATATGGGAGCGCTGCAAAAGGGGCTGGAAAATCTTGGCCAGCATATCCGCAATATGGGCCAGTTCGGCGTTCCGGTTCTGGTCGCCACCAACCGCTATTCCTCCGACAGCGACGAGGAAATTGCCGCTGTGGCAAAGTATTGCGAGAGCTTTGGCGTTGCCGCCCATGAATGCAACCATTGGGCAAAGGGCGGCGAGGGCACACTCTCCCTGGCTGAAGATGTCATCCAGATCGTTGATTCGGGCGCCGGACAGTTCCGCACCCTTTACGATGACAAGATGCAATTATGGGACAAGGCGAGGCATATCGCCCGCACCATTTATCAGGCCGATGATATCATCGGCGACAAAAAGGTCCGGGCCCAGTTTGAAGCCTTTCAGGCGCAAGGCTTCGGCCATCTGCCGATCTGCATGGCCAAAACCCAGTATTCCTTCTCGACCGATCCGTTCTTGAAAGGCGCACCGACGCATCATGTCACCCCGATCCGCGAGGTACGCCTTGCCGCCGGGGCCGGTTTTCTGGTGGCGGTATGCGGCGACATCATGACCATGCCCGGCCTGCCGCGCCATCCGGCGGCGGAACAGATCGATATTGATGAAAACGGCGAAACGGTGGGGCTTTTTTAACAACGCGCCGGCTTGAACCGGCCGGGTTTAATCGGCGCTGGCGCGGGCCTTGGCGCGCCGTTTTTCGCTGGTGGTTTTCAACTGGCCGCAGGCCGCCATGATATCGCGGCCGCGCGGGCTTCTCACCGGGCTTGCATAACCCGCCCTGTTGACGATTTCGGCAAAACGCTCGATCTGCTCCCAGTCGGAACACTCATAAGGCGCCCCCTCCCAGGCGTTAAACGGGATCAGGTTGATCTTGGCCGGAATGCCCTTGAGCAGTTGCACCAGCGCCTTGGCGTCTTTGAGAGAATCATTCACGCCCTTGAGCATGACATATTCAAAGGTGATGCGCCTGGCATTGCTCAAACCGGGATATTTACGGCACGCCGCCATGAGCTGGGAAATGGGATATTTTTTATTCAACGGCACCAGCTTGTTGCGAACCTCATCGCTTGCCCCGTGCAGGGAAATGGCCAGCATGACCCCCGTTTCGGCGCCGCAACGCTCGATCATCGGCACCACCCCGGCGGTGGAAAGGGTGATGCGCCGTTTGGAGATCGAGAGCCCTTCGCCATCGGCGATGATTTCGATGGCGTTTTTGATCTGGTCAAAATTATATAACGGCTCGCCCATCCCCATCAAAACAACATTGGTAATGCGCCGGTCCGGCCCCGCCGGCCATTCCCCCAGCGCATCGCGGGCAATCAGAATCTGGCTGACAATCTCCCCGGCGCTCAGATTGCGTACCAGTTTTTGCGTTCCCGTATGGCAAAATGTGCAGTTTAAAGTGCAGCCCACCTGACACGATATACATAAAGTGCCGCGGTTTTCTTCCGGAATATAAACCGTTTCGGCCTCCGCCGCGCGCATCTCGCCTTCCCTGAGTGCAAAACGCAGCAGCCATTTGATCGTGCCGTCGGCGGAAACCTGCCGGCTGGCAATCTGCGGCCTCGAAAGGGAAAATTTTTGCGCCAGCTCGCGGCGCAAGTCCAGAGCGATATTGCTCATGGTGGAAAATTCCGTTGCACCCCGGCCATAAATCCAGCGCCAGAGCTGCTGACCCCGCATCCTGACCTGTCGCGGCGCAATGCCGGCTTTTTCAAGCGCGCCGCCAAGCTCTTCACGCGTAAGGCCGACAAGTGAAGGCAATCTGGTTTTAATATCCATATTTCAAGGCTGCATATCCCGCGCCCGGTACAAGTCCGGGGTCAGAAACCGGGCTTACCCTCCGGAGAAGAGCGCCGCTAATTACCTGCACTCTTCCTGCAACTGTTTCAAAGCCGCCGTTATCCCCTTGAGCGAATAGGTATCGGTTGTTTTGGTACCGCGCCGCGACATGCCGGTTACAACCATATTCTTGCCTTTTTTCATCGCCCGGACCATGCGGATTTCCGCCGTATGATGCTCAATCCAGGCCCCGTCACCCTTGGTATAGAAGTTGAATTTGTCCGGGCCGATAACCGCCCGCGTCACACTGTCCTTCTTGTAAGGGTAACCGGTAATGATGCTGACCTGATTGTACAGCTTTTCCCCCGGCCAATGCGTGATCATGAAATATACCGGATCGCGTTTTACATTTTTCGGCCGCATATCGGTCGGCTGCGAGATGACAAAACAGCTCTTTTTCGCCCCTGAACCATTGCTGTAGGCGGCCCAGGCATCATGCTGGCCAAGCAGTGTTGCCGCTGCATTTGCCGATGAAACCGTCATAACGGCAATCAGGGCGACAAGCCCCGATTTCATCATATTCCGAAACATGCCACGTCTCATTTAAGTTTTCCCAAAATTCCTTGATACCCGGTGGGTATCTGTAAACACGCCCAAAAGCCACCACCGGTATTCTTGACGAGAATAGTTAACAATACGGCAAAAATTAGTACCATTAACCACATACTGCACTATGCCTCATCGCTGCGGCGAATAACAGGCGTTCCGTGAATATGCGGCGCAAGCTCCTCCACCGGCCCCCCTGATCCGACCGGCGGCGGCGCAAAACGCCCCAGCATCCGCATGCGATCATACATAATAATTGCCCCGGCAACAGCCAGATTCAGGCAAAAGGCCGTCGGGATTTTGACGATATGATCGCATTTCTCCAGCATGGGCGGGCTGAGGCTGCCGCGCTCGGACCCTAAAACATAAGCCGCCCGCAGCGGATGCCGGAAAGAGGGGAGATCAACGGCCGTCTCAAGAAATTCGATTCCCACCAGCTGGCACTGGGAGGGAAGCTGCATTTCCGCAATATTTTTCCAGGCGTAATAGGGCAGATGTTTCGGCGAATTGGAGGTATCGGATAATGGATTTCCAATCGTCCGGTTCGCATCGACCGTAAAGGTAAAGCTGGCGCCAAAAGCATGCGCCGAGCGCATCAGATTTCCCAGATTCATCGGCTTTGAAATCCGCTCGGCGCCAAAGCCGAAATAGCCGCGCTGTTTTGCTGTGCTCATGGTTCCAAGCTTTACCACAAAAAAAGAGCGGGCCAAAAGGCCCGCCCTTCATAATTTTGGCTATCTGTTGACTTAGAATGCAGTCGCGATGCCGACGCCGGCAAGAATGCCCTTGCCGTTTACAGCCGTACCGGAAAGCTTTTCAAAGTTAACGTCAGCTGTCAGTGTTACGCCTGTACCCAGCGAGTAGGTCGCGCCACCGCCGATACGGCGATATTTTGCACCATTGCCGCGCTTGCCCTGCAAGAAACCGGCGCCAATGGCCCACGGGCCGGTGCCGTAAGAAGCGGAAACCACCCAGACTGTGTCGGAACCGCCCACAGCCGCGCCACGGTTGTCAACACCGTAGTTGCCGCCGATGCTAAAGCCGCCAAAGCCCACTTTTGCGCCAGCATTCCATGTTGAACGGCGCGCACCGCCAAAGTCGGTTTTGCCTGTCTGAAAACCGGCACCGAATGCGATGCTGACATCATTGAAGCTGTTCTTGTAGTTGGCGGCAACAGCAACGATGTTGCCCTGGGTACCAGCCGCACGGAACTGAGCCTGGGAACCGCCCGTGCCGTTGTTGTTCGGCGTGAAGGAGACACCAGCCTGGAAGCCGGAGATACGCGGTGTGAAGTAGGACACTTTGTTGGCATCGCCATCAAAGTCCTTGCGGCGTGAAGTCGCGACCGTACCAAGAGCACCAACCGACACGAAGCTCGGGCCGTCAACGCCAAGAGCGCCATAACCGGGGCCGCCAATGGCCAGAACGTCAGAAGCGCCGTCGTCTGCGCCGATAACGAACTTACCGAAGTTGCCCTGCAACCAGATGTAATGCTCGTCGATCTGGTCACCAACGGTCACGCCTTCAAGCTCGACGCGAACACCAACCTGGATGCCGTTGGCGAGAGTCGTCGTTGCCGTGAACCAGATTTCGGAAAGCCACGGAACCAGCATGTCCGTCACATCGCCAGCTCTGTTTGAATTCTGATAGAAGAAGCCGCCGAAAGCCGTACCGGACCAGCGCCCCACCCACCGGTGCACGAGCAG
>CAZIVB010000039.1:0-14074 GCA_964542565.1 uncultured Hyphomicrobiales bacterium
TTTGGCGGGCGCGCCCGGAACCATATGCACGAATGTGTAGCCCTGTTTTTTCAGTGTCTTGAGCAGACGCGGCAACATTTTCGCCGTGGCGGGTTTGATATCATGCAAAAGCAAGATCCCGCGTCCGCCGCGGCGGATTTTTTTCAGGGTTTTGCGGTAAAGCTTGTCCGCGTTCTTCTGCCCCCAGTCGCGCGGGTCGATATCGACGCTAAAGGCGGTTATGCCCTTTTTATTGAGATACGAGATCAGGGCGGGCGATTCGTTCAGGCCCGGAAAACGGAAAAAAGGCGCCGGTGCCGGGACCCCCTTCGCTTTGCTGAGCGCATGGCCGACCGCCTCGATGCCCCTTTCGATTTCGGCGATCGCAACCGCCCGGTTCAGTTTGGGCAAGGAGCGCGGATGCCCCCAGGTATGGGTCGCAACCGTATGGCCGCGGCGGTAAACCTCGCGCACGAGCTCAGGCGAGCCGGACGCCATTTCGCCGACCATGAAAAAGGTGGCCTTGACGCATTGCTCATCAAGAGCCTTTAAAATGAGCGGCGTGTATTTGGGGTGCGGACCATCATCAATGGTCAGAATCAGCTCCTTGCGCTTAAGCTTGATATAGCGGCCCTTTTGCAAGGAGACCGGGGATACGCCGGCGGGCAATGCCAGTTTTATCACCCGTGATGTTCCGATAGCCCCCGGATTGGGACATTTTCCGCCATAGGAAAGCGATGTCCCGCCCAAAAGCCACGCCAAAGCCGCCAGAATACGCGGCGCTGTCCGAATACGCATACTAAACCTTGTGTTCGATACTCAAAATACGCCAAAAAGGCCGAACCTGCCCTTTCATGCTCAATCTAGCGAGGGTATGGTTTATTTTCCGTTGCACTGATCTGTTCTTTTGCGGCCGGACCCATCATGAATTAGCCAGGGGGAAGTTTTGTGAACGTGCCAGACGCGAACATCATCGCAAGGGATGAAGACGGCATGCTGACCCCGGCCTATGTGCATGCCGTGGCGCTTGCGGTTGAAGACGCCGATGGTCAGGAATTGCGCGCCCTCGTCAAGGGGCTGCATAACGCCGATCTGGCCGATCTTATGGAACTGCTCGGCCCTGATGACCGCCAGGGCTTCATCCGCCTTCTGGGCGATGATATCGATTTTCATGTTCTGCCCGAACTTGACGAGACCTTGCGCGATGAGGTTCTGGAGGAGTTGCCGACCAAGGCTGTTGTCGAGGCGGTGCGCGAGCTTGAATCCGATGATGCGGTTTATCTGCTTGAGGATATGCACTCCGATGAGCAGCAAAAAATTCTCAAGCAGTTGCCCGAAAGCGAACGCGCCGCCCTCAAACGCTCGCTGGATTATCCTGAAGACAGCGCCGGACGGCTCATGCGCAGCGAGTTTGTCGCCGTGCCGCCGTTCTGGAATGTCGGCCAGGTGATTGACCACCTGCGTCAGGATGAAACCTTGCCGGCGGATTTTCATGAAGTGCTCGTGGTTGACCCGGCTTTTCATCTGCTGGGTGCGGTGGCGCTAAACCGCCTGCTGCGCACCAAACGCCCGGTGCGCATTGAAGATATCATGGAAAAGGACATTATCTCGGTCAAGGCGGTCGAGGATCAGGAACAGGTTGCCTATGTCTTTGAGCAATATAATCTTTTATCGGCCCCGGTGGTTGATGAAGACGGGCGGGTTTCGGGTATTATCACCATTGACGATATCGTTGACGTTATCCAGGAAGAGGTTGAAGAAGACATTCACCGTCTTGGCGGCGTCGGCGATGAAGAGCTGACCGATACGGTCTGGCAGACCGCGCGCGGGCGCTTTACCTGGCTTGCCGTTAATCTGCTGACGGCGGTTTTTGCCTCTTACGTCATTTCCCTGTTTGACGCCTCCATCGAGCAGATGGTGGCTCTGGCCGTCCTCATGCCCATTGTCGCCTCCATGGGCGGCAATGCCGGCACCCAGACCATGACCGTGGCGGTGCGCGCCCTGGCGACCCATGAACTGCTCCCCGTCAATGCCGCGCGTGTGATTGGCCGCGAAGCCATGGTCGGACTTTTGAACGGTTCCGTGCTGGCCATCCTCATGGGCGCTCTGGCCGCCATGTGGTTTGACAATACCGGGCTCGGGCTGGTTCTGGTGGCGGCGATGATCGTCAATATGCTGGTGGCGGCGCTTTCGGGCATTCTTATTCCGCTCATGCTGGAACGCCTCGGCGTTGATCCGGCCATCGCTTCAAGCGTGTTTGTCACCACCGTTACCGATGTAGTGGGTTTTTTCGCCTTTCTCGGCCTGGCCGCCACCTGGCTGTTGTAATCATGGGTTTTGCTACCAAGGAAGGACTGGCGGCCCGCCTCGCATACGCGGTAAGCTTGCGCGCGAATACTCACCGAAACGGTGCCTGCCGTTATAAATTGCCTTTTCCAGGGAGATTTTGATGTCGATTGCCAATGCCTACCCCTCGCTTGATTTTTCTCTTGGCGAAACCGCCGATATGCTGCGCGATACGGTGCGCTCCTTCAGCGATGACAAGATTGCGCCGCGCGCCGCCGAAATTGACGCCAGCAACCGCTTTCCGCGCGATCTGTGGCCCGAGCTTGGCGCGCTGGGCCTGCACGGCATCACCGTGCCGGAAGACGACGGCGGCGCGGGTATGGGCTATCTGGAACATGTCATCGCCATGGAGGAGGTCAGCCGCGGCTCGGCCTCGGTGGGGCTTTCTTACGGCGCGCATTCCAATTTGTGCATCAACCAGCTGCGCCGCAATGCAACAGATGAGCAAAAGAAACGCTATCTGCCAAAGCTGATATCGGGCGAGCATGTCGGCGCATTGGCCATGTCGGAACCGGGCGCGGGTTCTGATGTTGTCGCCATGCGCCTGCGGGCCGAAAAGAAGGGCGGCTGCTATATCCTCAACGGCAACAAGATGTGGATCACCAACGGCCCCGAGGCCGACACATTGGTGGTGTACGCCAAAACCGACCCGAAAGCGGGCCCCAGGGGCATCACCACCTTCATTGTCGAAAAAGGCTTCAAGGGCTTTTCCACCGCGCAAAAGCTCGACAAGCTGGGCATGCGCGGCTCTGATACCTGCGAGCTGGTTTTTAGCGATTGCGAGGTGCCGGAGGAAAATATTCTCGGGCAGCCTGGCGGCGGCGTCAATGTGCTCATGTCGGGGCTTGATTATGAACGCGCCGTGCTGGCCGCCGGACCTTTGGGCATAATGCAGGCCTGCATGGACATCGTGATCCCCTATATTCATGACCGCAAGCAATTTGGCGCGCCGATCGGCACATTCCAGCTCATGCAGGGCAAGATCGCTGATATGTACACTACCATGAACGCCGCGCGCGCCTATGTCTACACGGTGGCCAGAGCCTGTGATGCGGGCAAAACCTCGCGCAAGGACGCCGCCGGGGCCATCTTGCTGGCGGCGGAAAAGGCGACATGGATGGCGCTTGAGGCCATCCAGTGCCTCGGCGGCAACGGCTATATCAATGAATTTGCCACCGGCCGGTTGCTGCGCGACGCCAAGCTTTATGAAATCGGCGCCGGGACATCCGAAATCCGCCGCTGGCTGATCGGCCGCGAATTGTTCAGGGAATCAGGATCATGAAAAAATATGTCCTAACCGGTTATCTCTTGTTCCTGCTGGGATTTGCCGCCGCTGCGCCGCTTCAGGCCGCCAGCGTAAGCGAATGTATACTGCAAAGCGAAAACGGTCTTTCCTGCCTCGGCGAGGTGACCAGGTCCTGTCTGGCAACGGAAAAAAACCCGGTCGATGATATCGTGCATGAATGCTACCAGAGCGAATATGTCCAGTGGAACCAGATCGTCACCAAGGCGGCGCGGAGCCTGAAAAACCGCCTGAAAGGCGATGCGCTCGGCACCTTCAAGGCGGCGCAAAAAGCCTGGGAGCTCTACCGCACCAAATCCTGCCGCCTGCCATATCAGGTCATGCAGGGCCGGGCGGCGCTCCTCACCGGCCTGAGCTGCAACCGCGATGTCACAGCGCGCCGCGCGCTTGACCTGCTGCAATTTCAAAGGGCGCTGAAATAGCCTGCAGTGGCTTTTAAAGCAAAAAGCCGCGTTCCATGGCTTTGAAAGCCGCGAAGGCGCCGGCGATTATGGAGAGCAGGGCGAGGATGGAGCCGAGCGCGAGGGTGGAGACGCCGCTCATGCCCTGGCCCACCGTGCAGCCCAGCGCCGTTACGCCGCCGACCCCCATCAGCACCGCGCCCATGAGATGGCGCACCAGATCGTTTTTATCGACAAAGCTGTTGATTCTGAACTGGCCGGCAAGGAGCGCGGAGACAAATGAGCCGAGAATCATGCCAAAAACCGTTGCAATGCCGAAATTGATCGCCGAGCCGGTCCAGGTCATGAGATATTGCATGGTCTGACCGGTTGGCGCGATGAAGGTGAGGGACATGAGTTGCACCGGCTCAAATTCATCCGCCCCCAGCACGCCCGTGGCCCACCACCCGGCTCCGATCAGCAGGCCGATGGCGACACCGGCAAACAGATGGCGGGCTGATCTGCGAAAGCCGCCATCGGAGAAGCAAAAGGCCAGCATGGCCAGAACAACAATACTGCTTGCCGTCAGGACGGAGGCGGAGGCGGAAAGCCCCGAGACTTTGGCCACAATGCCGCTCAGGCCGGTATTGGCAAGAGACAAGGAGCCCATATCGACGGAGGCCAGGCCATTGAGCCAGACACGCGCCGGCGCGATAATCCCGCGCAGGGTCATATAGGCGGAAAATCCGACAATGAGAACCACGACCAGAGCTTTGAGATCGCCGCCGCCGACCCGGATCAGGTTGCGCGCGCCGCAACCGCTGGCGAACACCATGCCGATGCCGAACATCACCCCGCCGATGATAAAGGCGAGCCAGTTAAAGGCGGAGCCCAGATAGATCGACTGGTTGATGTCGAGATACTGGAAATAATGCATCCCCTGCACCCCGGCGATGGCGACGGCGATGGCCAGCATCCAGACGCGGAAACGGTGCCAGTCGCCAAAGGCATTGATATCGGACAAGGCTCCCATGGTGCAAAAATTAGTCCGGTGCATAACCGCGCCCAGCAGCGCCCCGATGATAACCCCGGCGATGGAGACCCGCAGCCACACATCGCTTTCCATAATCGCGCCCCACATCCCGGCCTGATCATCCATAAGTCTCTCCCCCTGTAGTTTTTTGTTGCGAGCCGTTGTTCTGGCATATTTTAGCTGATTTGAGAACAGGATTTGAATGAATACAAGAAGCTGATTCAGGCAATAGCAAGGTTTTTCAGCCATATTGGCGCTATCATTGAACAAAGGGACGGCAGATAATGAGCAAAATCGTGCACAAACCGGATATCGAAGCGATAAAAACCAGCGGGGTCATTTTGATAGCGGATGTCCGCAAGCTTCGCAGTGAGGTTTTTGCCGATGGCGTTATTTCGGCCGATGAGGCGGATATCCTGTTCGAGCTCAATGATCATTGCGATGAGCTGTGCCCGGAATGGCCGGTTTTTTTCATCGAATCACTAACGGATTTTCTGGTGCATCAGGTCTCGCCGCGCGGCTATATCAGCGAGGAGAACGCCGGCTGGCTGATCAGGCGTATCAGCCATGACGGCAAGCTGGAAAGCGCAACCGAGCTTGAATTGCTGGTCAATGTTATCGAAAAAGCCAACTCCTGCCCGGCCTCTCTGGTCACTTTTGCGCTTGCTCAGGTCAAGGGCGCGGTTCTGGAGGGCAACACCTTGCTGCGCCGCGGCAAGGCGCTTACCCCCGGCGTTATCGGCGCGCCGGAAGTCGAGCTTATCCGCCGCATTCTTTATGCCTTTGGCGGCGATGGCCATATCGCCATTACGAGGCCGGAAGCGGAGATGCTGTTTGAGCTTAACGACGCCACCATAGAGGAGAAAAACTCGCCCCTGTGGTCGGATCTTTTCGTCAAGGGCATTGCCAATTATCTGATGGCGCATTCGGGCTACGCAGTCCCGTCGCGGCATCAGGCGCTCAAACGCGAAGGCTGGCTTGAGGGCCGCCGCGGCACCGGCGGATTTCTGGCGGAAATGAAAAATGTCAGGCGTTCGGACTTCTCCAGCGTCCTGATTTCCGGCCTGCGCGATATTTTCAATATCTATCACCGCCCCGAAAATGAAACCGCAAAAGCGCGTAATGCCGCCTATGAGCAGGGTGTAAGCGAGGCGCAAATCATTGATGCGCATGAGGCGAGCTGGCTGATCGAAAACCTTGAGCGGGACAAAAAACTGCACCGGAATGAAAAGGCATTGCTGTCATTCATTCGTGAGGAATGCCCTGATATCCACCCCTCGTTGAGCCGCTACGTCTCCCGCGCCTGATCAGATTACCTGACCGGGGGCGTCCTCGATCATGAAGCCAAGGATTTTCCAGGCGCCGTCGGGCTGTTTCTGCATGGTGAAATAGGCCATCCACAACCGGCCCGAGGGGCTGGTGAGCAGCATCCGCTGCCTGGGTTCGGCGCTGTTCATATCGAGCCCGTCGAGCCGTTCGATTTTCGACGTTGTGATCAGGCTGTATAGGTCACCGAGAGTGTTCAGGAAATTATCGGCCGAGCCGTATTCCGATCTGGCGAGCGGCGCGGCCAGATTATAGGCTGTTTCCGCGTCGTTGTTCTCAAAGGCCTTGAGCTGTTCAATGACCGCTTCGGCAATCTGTTTGCGGTCCGAGGCCCGGATATTGAAATTTGCACGCGCTTGCTTCGTCCCGGCGGCGGAGCTGAAACTTGGCGTATATGAAGCTTTTTGGGCATGAACCGGAAACAGCATATCCGATTTTGCAACACCGTAGCCGTCATTTCCCGGCTGATAGGCGGAAAAGGCCAGTGTCGCCGTCATCATCAAACCGCCAAGGATACATGCGCCCAGAGTGTGTCTTGCCAGCGGTGTCATTTTTCTTGCTCCTTGTCTCAATAAGGAGCACCATGACATATCACTCTTGAGGCAAGGCTGAATGGCTTGTTATTTTCTGTTCATCTTTGTTTTGCCCCGGCTTTGAGGTTTCAATCTGGACGGTGGCGTGATTGATGCTGAATTTTTCGCGCAATCTGTTTTTGATGGCGAACAGAATCTGATTATGGTCGCTACCGGCATGAACCATGGCGTGCAAGGTGGCGAGGGTGTCGTCCTCGGTCAGCATCCAGACATGGACATGATGCACATTGTCGATCCCCTTTACATGCCCGAGAAGGTCGTCCACAACCGCCTGCAAATCCAGCTTGACCGGCGCGCCTTCAAGCAGAATATGCGCCGACTGGGTGGAGAGTATCCAGCCGCTGCGGATAAGAAGCAGGGCGACCACGATGGAAAGCAGCGGATCGGCGATCACCCAGTTATAGGCCCAGATCAGGGCGCCGGCGAGGAGGGCGGCGACCGAGGCCAGCAGATCCCCCATGATATGCGCCAGCGCGCCGCGCATGTTCAAATCCTGATCTTCGGCGCTCTGGATGAGGTAGAAGGTGACGACATTCACAATCAGCCCGATTGTGGCGATGATCAGCATCATTTCGCCCATGATCGGGTTGGGATGCATGATCCGGTCAAAGGATTCCCAGATGATCAGCCCGGCAAGGCCGAACAGCGTGATCCCGTTGGTAAAGGCGGCCAGAATTTGAAAGCGGCTATAGCCATAGGTTCGCTTCGGGTCCGCCGGACGCCGGGCGAAAAAATACGCCACCCAGGTCAGAACCAGCGAGGCGGCATCGGTCAGCATATGCGAGGCATCGGCCAGCAACGCCAGAGAGCCCGAAATAATACCGCCCGCGACCTCGACAAGCATGAACGAGGCCACCATGATCAGGGCCATCAGAACCCGGCGTTCATTGGTTGACCCGTCCGAGCGCCGGTGGTCGTGTTTCAGAAAATCATTCATCAGGAGTTATTTTGCTCAGTTTGGGGAAACAGATTGCCAAGGCAATGCGGGCAGGTCTAGAGTCTGTCGTGTTTAATCGGCACCGGCCCGGGCGCGGGCCGGTGCCGAATCAGATAAAAAAACTCGCGCCGAATCCGGCATGAAAATAATGGAGGCTTGCCCAATGTTCAACAAAATCCTCGTACCGATTGATCTGGAACACACCGATCCGGGGAGCCGGGCGCTTCCGGCGGCGCTGGAGCTTGCGGACAAGCACGGATCACAGATCACCCTGATTCACATCATCCCGATCATTCCGGCCATTGTTGCCCAGAACCTGCCTGAAGGCCACGAGAAAAAGGTTGCGGCGGAATTGAAAGCGGAACTGGAGGCGCTGGCGGTTAAATACGCGCTTGCCGCGGATACGCAAATCGAGGTGATCCACGGCGCTGTTTATCCCGAAATCATTCAATGCGCCGAAGATATTGAAGCCGATGTCATCATTATGTTCTCGCACCGGCCCGGCCTGAGCGACTATCTTCTGGGCTCCGTCGCCGCGCGCGTCGTGCGCCATTCGAAAAGCTCGGTTCTCGTGCTGCGCTGAATTGCGCACCCGGATTTTCAGTAATAGGGCCGCCCGTTGTAGCGCAACTGGAAAGTGCCGGTCACTTCCATGCCGCGCCATCTGCCCGAGCCCTGCATCTGAAATCCCTCGCCGTTACGCGGCCGCGAAAACCGCGCCTGCCTGCCGGGCGCCCGGACATAGTTGACGCGGATAATCCGTCCGTTGACATAGGTGCGGCATTCCATGGCGATCTGCCGCATTTGCTGGCTGCATTGCCGGACAAAAAGATTGCGGCCGACCATATGCGCCTGCATGATGATCCTTGCATAATCCCCCGTACCGCGCCGGTAAAACCCGATATCATAAAGCGCGGTGCCGGTATTGGCGCCGCCAAGCGCAAGGCCGTTGAACGGATTTGAAAAACCGCTACCCGGCGCATATCCGCGGCCAAAACCGGGATTGCCGGAACGGGGAATTGTCATGTTCATATCGGGGAAGTTTCGCCCGAAATCGGGCAAATTCATCCCGGTACCGGGCAAAGAGCGGTTAAAGCCGGGCATATTCGTTCCGGGATTGAACCCCGGGCCCATGCCGGGAAACCGGCCCATGCCCGGAAAACCCGAGCCCATGCCGGGAAAACCCGAGCCCATGCCGGGAACGCCCGGTGACATCAGCGGAAAACCCTGCGCCTGAAGTTTGCCCGAAACCGCAAACAGAAAAACAAACAGGCAAAGCCCGGCGCCATATAATGCCAATACCGGCTTAGGCCGCATTTTCATCTGCTTTTGGTATGAGCGGCAGCGGGCCGGTCGCGGGCGGCGCCGCGGGCGGGGCGCCAAACGGATTTGCCGGCGGTGCCGGCTTGTTGCCGAACGGGTTTGGCGGCGCGGCCGGTTTGCCGCTGAACGGGTTTGGCGGCGCGGCCGGCGCCGGGGTGGAAAATGGATTTGGCGGCGCAAGGGCTTTTTCCGCATCCAGCGCGCTCACCGTGCAGCGCAGCAATTCGCGCAGCGCGCCATACATGCCGTCAAGCTTGAATTTCTGCGAAGCGCCGCCAAACGAGATCGCCAGGGTTTTCCCGTTGCGAATCATCTCGAAAAATTCCCGGTTCGATTTGAAAAACGCGGCGTAATGGGTGGGTGAGATAACTTTTGCCAGCGCCGAGAGTCCGGGCCGGCCATCCACGGAGAAATTAACCCCCATTCTGCGCCCCTTGGTCATGCGCCATTGCGGATGGGTAACGCCGATGGACATGGCCTTGCTGCGCTCCAGCCCGATAATAAGCTTGCTGCCGCTCTTGTATCTGGCCGACATGGCGCAATGGGTGAATTTGTCCTTTTTGTAATAGGCGGCCCCTTTCCAGTTGCCGGACTTAAAGAGGTTTTTGCGATTTGGCAGCGCCGGCCGGGGCGGCGGCGGGGGCAGGGAGGGGGTGCCGGCACCGAACAATCTGCCGCCGGGCTGGGGCTGGGGCTGGAGCACGGGCGGCGCGGGGGCCACAATGCGTCGGTTGTTGTAGCGGATACCGCTCACGGTGCAGTCCAGCAGGCGGATCAGGGCGCGCGATGTTCCTCTCAATGAGTACTTTAAAACGGTACCGCCCGCCTCGATCGCCAGCCTGCGCCCGCGCCGCATCATGTTGTAAATCCGGCTGTTGGCCTTGAAAAAGGCGGCAATATGCTGCGGGCGGATAACCTTGGCGGTTGACCACAGGGCGGTTCTGTTGTCGATGCTGATGCGCACCTGCAGCGTATTGCCTTTTTTCAGGTTCCAACTGGGGTGCAAAACCCCCACCGACATGCTTTTGTTGGGCTCCAGGCCAAAAATGAGTTTTGAGCCATTGCGGTATTTCGCCGACATCTGGCAATGTGAAAATCGTCCCGCCTTGTAATACGCCGTGCCGGTCCAGTTGCCTGAACTGAAAGCATAAACCTTGTTGGTTTGAGCCACAACATCAGAAGAAACCGCGAAGCTGCCCAGCAGGGCCAATAGAGCAAACCCGAATACCTTCATAATACCGCCTCTGTCGTTTTTCTTTTTATGAGGATATGCCGGATCCTCGCGATTCCCCAAGTCAAAATGAGCGTTATTTTACCCGTGACCACATTTGGCTTTTGCAAAAAACACGGGCAACACAGCCTTCCATGCGAACCTTGTTGCCGGAGATCACGGTTACAAATCCGGCATAAATCTTGCCGTCTTCCGGATTGTACAGCTTGCCGTTCCAGCGATTGGCCTTGTCTTTTTTCAGGCCATACATCAAATTTATGCCGAGGATCTTGCGTTTGCGCAGCTTGGGGTTTTTGTTTTTGCTGTCAAGCTCCGCCGGATTTTTACGCTTTATCACCTTGCCGCAAAGCTTGGCGCCGCATTTGTAAAATCTGACATGCGAACCTGATTTTGTCAGCCAGACGCCAAGCGCCTGCTCTGCCGTGGCGGCCTGAAGGACCGGCGCGGCGGCAGTAATGGTGAAAACAAAACTCACGGCACTCAGGCCGATTACAACGGCTTTTTTCATTTTTTCGCCTCCCGCATGCTTCGCGCCAAAAAAAGCCGGGCTGTTTTCAGATTGGAGCAGGCAAAAATCAGGTTATGTCGGCTTCAGGAAGGCTCCGTCACCGGCCCGGCCGGGCCGGTGACAAGCGCCCTTGTCCGGATTGTTATTTGCTCCACTTTTCGGCGTCGCAGAACAGGCCGCCAATCATACAGCCCTTGACGGATAATTTTGAACCCTTGAGAACAACGGTGCCGTTGAAATTCATGTTTTTACCCATTTTCGGGTGTTTCATATCGCCTTTCCAGGTGTTCGGCGAAACCTTTTTGATGCCGGTGAACATGACAAAGCCCTTGTTCTTGCCGGTAATCACCTTGGCGCACATTTTGCCGCCGCATTTCCAGACCTTGGCCTGTGTCCCGTTCGGGCGCTTCCAGGTGCCGTAGGCGCTGGCGGCATCAGCCGGTGCGATATGCGCCAGGGTTAACCCGGCAACGGCAACGGCGCCCACGGCGGCAAGTATAAATTTTCTCATGTAACTCTCTCCCATTTTTAATCTACGAATAACTGATGACGCCTGATTATATATTATTCCCCCATAGCTGAGGGTATGTGCGTACATGGCCATTATAAGGCCATTGGAATTATTTTTAAATACATATAATTATACATAAAAAACATGTATGAAATGCATGCGACGCTTCGGCGCGTTGACCCTTGGGCTTTAATCTTTAATATCGCCCCAGACACGTTAAATTTCAGGAGGTGAAAATGGCCAAACTGGCATTATTGATTTATGTTATTGTGGCGCCGACCATCGCCGGCATTCTGGTTACGATCGCGCTGGCCGCGCCCAATCTCGGGCTGGACGGGCTCGGCAAGCTGTGGATTGTCGCCATAACCGGTTTTGTGATTGCAATCGTACCGTCAATCTGGCTGGGAAAAACGCTCGACCGCGCATTCAACAACAATAAAACCGCCTGATATTACGCGCCAAACACACGCCTGAAGATCGTGTCTGTGTGTTTGGTGTGATATCCAAGATCAAACAGGGATTCCAGTGCAGCATCGCTCAGGGCGGCGCTGACATCCTTGTCGTTTTTCAACAGATCAAGAAACTGCCCCTCTCCGCGCCATACCGGCATGGCGTTGCGCTGCACCAGCCGGTAGGCCTCCTCGCGGGCAACCCCGGCCTGCGTCAGCGCCAGCAAAACCCGCTGGGAATGGATAAGCCCGCCCAGTTTGTCGAGATTGGCCTGCATGTTTTCAGGATAAACCACCAGCTTGTCCACGACATTGGTCAGCCGCGCCAGGGCAAAGTCGAGCGTGATGGTGGCGTCCGGCCCGATCATGCGCTCAACTGAGGAATGCGAGATATCGCGCTCATGCCACAGCGCGACATTTTCCAGCGCCGGAACGACAAAGCCGCGCACAATCCGCGCCAGCCCGGTGAGGTTTTCGGTCAGGATCGGATTGCGCTTGTGCGGCATGGCGGATGAGCCTTTCTGGCCCTTGGAGAAAAATTCTTCCGCCTCCAGAACTTCGGTGCGCTGCAAGTGACGGATTTCCACCGCAAGGCGTTCGACCGAGCTGGCGATCACGCCAAGGGTGGCGAAAAACTGCGCATGGCGGTCGCGCGGGATCACCTGGGTTGAAACCGGCTCCGGTTTGAGGCCCAGCGCCTTGGCGACATGTTCCTCGACCGCCGGGTCAATATTGGCGAAGGTGCCCACCGCGCCGGAAATCGCCGCGGTCGAGATTTCATCGCGCGCCAGCTTCATACGCGCCAGATTGCGGTCAAACTCGGCATAAAACCCGGCCAGCTTGATGCCGAATGTAGTCGCTTCGGCGTGAATGGCGTGGCTGCGTCCGATGGTTAGCGTATCCTTGTGCTCGTAAGCACGGCGTTTGAGCGCCGCCAGCAGGGCTTCAAGATCGGCGATGATCATATCGGCGGCCCGTTTGAGCTGGATATTGAAACAGGTGTCGAGCACGTCGGAGGAGGTCATGCCCTGATGGATAAAGCGCGCGTCATCCCCGACAATCTCGGCCAGATGGGTAAGGAAGGCGATCACGTCATGCTTGACCTCGCGCTCGATCTCGTCAATCCGCGCCACGTCAAAGACGGCGGCATTGCCCTTCTCCCAGATCGTTTCGGCGGCCTGTTTCGGCACCACGCCCAACTGCGCCAGCGCATCGGCGGCATGGGCCTCGATCTCGAACCAGATGCGGAATTTTGTTTCCGGCGACCAGATCGCCACCATATCAGGACGGGAATAACGCGGTATCACGGCGGCAATCTCCTATGTGAAAGGGCTCGGATTAATGTGTTGAGTGATGGCTAGTTGAACTGCGGCCACAGGTCAAGGCGGCAGGCGCAAAATCCGCGCCCATGGCTTCATTTTCCGATGCGGTACTTTCGTCATTCCGGCGCAAGCCGCAATCCGTTACAATGCCTGCGGTGTTTTGGATGAATTGCGGCTTGACCGGGGTGACGAAGGGGTACGTGTGAAAAAATTCTACGAAAATCATATTCTTCCTGCCCTTGTGCATCATGTTTGTGCTCATGAGAAATTTTCTTCCCAACGCGACAAGATCGTGCCGCGCGCCAAAGGCGTGGTGGTTGAGTTCGGCATTGGCTCGGGGCTCAATCTGCCCTTTTATGATGTGGAAAATGTCAGGGCGGTGATCGGGGTGGACCCGTCTTCCAAACTGGCCGAAAGGGCAGCTTCAAGGGTGCGCGCCGCGCCCTTTGAGGTTGAATTGATCGCCGGTTCGGCCGAAGATTTGCCATTGGAGGACAACAGCGCCGATACGGTGCTCACCACCTTTTCGCTGTGCACAATCCCCGATCTAGCCAGTGCCTTTGCCGAGGCGCAGCGGGTGCTCAAACCGGGCGGGCAATTGCTGTTTTGCGAGCACGGGCTGGCCGATGATCCGCGCATCGTCAAATGGCAGAACCGGATCAATCCGTTCTGGATGCCGTTTTCCGGCGGCTGCCACCTCAATCGCGACATTCCGGCCCTGATTCGCGCATCGGGCTTTGAGATCAGCGATATGGAAACCGGTTTCATGGACGGCGCGCCGGGAATTGGCGGCTTCTTGTTTCGCGGCGGCGCCAAAACCCGTTAATCGGTAT
>CAZIVB010000040.1:0-13953 GCA_964542565.1 uncultured Hyphomicrobiales bacterium
TCCGTGGCAGGGCAAGCTGGCAAAGCCAGCGCCAGCCCGCGAACGGACGCACGCCAGAGGCGGGCGGAAAACAAAAAACGCGCCGGAAAGGCGGCGCGTTGTCGGATCATATATGGCCTCAATCAAGGGTTACTTGATTTTGGCTTCCTTGAATTCAACATGCTTGCGGGCAACCGGGTCATATTTTTTTTTCACCATCTTGCCGGTCATGTTGCGGCTGTTTTTCTTGGTGACGTAAAAAAAGCCCGTATCCGCCGTGCTGACGAGTCTGATTTTCACGGTGGTTGCTTTGGCCATTCTGGTCATTCCTTGCGAAGTGTTGTTTGCTTGGGCGGATTGACCATATCGGCAGGGGAAAGTCAAGCCCGCAAGCCTTCCTCCGGGCGGGGATGGGCAAAAAATATTGGTTTTAGCGATGAAGACGCCGTATTCTTGCCCGCTGAAACTTCAAGAGGTCATATCATGTTTTCCATCGGTGAGCTTTCGACAAAAACCGGCGTCAAGGTTCCGACCATCCGCTATTATGAGCAAATGAAACTGATTGCCGCGCCGCAGCGCTCCAGCGGCAATCAGCGCCGCTATACGGCAAAAGAGATGGAGAAACTGGCATTTATCAAGCATGCGCGCGATCTTGGCTTTTCCATCGAGGCGATTCGCGAGTTGATCGAGCTTGGCGCCCATCCGGGCGAGCCCTGCGCCGAGGCCGACCGGATTGCGCAAGACCATCTGGAGCAGGTGCGGATGCGCATTTCACAATTGCAGTCGCTTGAGGCCGAACTGGCGCGGATTGCCACCGGGTGCCGCACCGGAACGGTTGAGAAATGCTATGTCATCCGCTCCTTGTCCGATCATGCCTTATGCGCAAGGGCGCATGAGCCGGCCTCAGCGCTCGGCAAAAGCAAGCTTTAGGCCCGAGCAGCCCAAAGCGGCAAACTGGCTGGCGCGCAGCCCCTGCCCCAGCCCCCAGGCCAGGGTATAGATCACGCCGGTGCCGGGCAGCAGGATAACGATCATCGAGGTCAGCAGAAATTCAAGGCTCATAACAGGCTCCCGGTTAAAGGCGGATCAGTAGCGCAGTCTGGCCAGTACCGCGTGATGATCGCTGGGCCAGACATCGTCAACCGGCTCGTTGCCGGTGACGCGGCAATCAACAAAATGACCCGCGCCGCCCTTGCCCGGCGCTCCGGCCAGAATGTAA
Organism: uncultured Hyphomicrobiales bacterium; assembly: GCA_964542565.1. Taxonomy (GTDB): domain Bacteria; phylum Pseudomonadota; class Alphaproteobacteria; order Rhizobiales; family BM303; genus BM303. The sequence goes on from CAZIVB010000040.1 coordinate 1,199, forward strand.
TCGATGCGCCGGTCCGGCTCAAATTCGGCAACGGCGTAGGGGTTGCTGTTCTCCCAGGTGTAGCCCGGTCCGCCATTGCCTGCCACGCGCCAGGCGTCGTGAAAAAACAGCCCCTCGGCCGGGCAGGTGGTGAGGCCCACCAGCATGCGCATTTCGTCCGAATCGGGCTCGGCGTTGAAATCGCCGCAAAGCACCGGCGGCATGGCTTCTTTTTCCTTGCCGGCAATAAAGCGGGCAAGCTCCGCTACCTGGAGCTGGCGGATATGGCTGTGTTGATATTTCCAGTTCAGATGGGTGTTGAAAAACGGGATAATGCCGCGCGGGCCATCAATCCTTGCGTGAAGGGCAAGACGCCTCTCGCCGGTTTCCTTCTCGCCGCTCAGCATGATGTGATCATGGGCGATGATGGGCCAGCGCGACAAGATGGCGTTGCCAAAGCCGACATCCTTGCCGTGCATGCTGGCGGCAAAGACATGGTGATAGCCCAGTTCCTCGCCCAGTTCGGCGGCAAGATCGGCGTCCTTGTAGCTCCAGACCTCCTGAAGCGCGATAATATCGGCGTCCAGCCGGGCCAGCGTTGCGCTGATCGCCGCCCGGCGCTGCCGCCAGGGGCCAAAACGCCACCAGATGTTCCAGCTTAGAACCGTTGCCCGTGTTTCGATGGTTTTCCGCTCTTTGTAATTTTCGCTCATTGTTGCCCCGCAATTTGAAACGCCTTGGCCTCGCGGCGGCTGAGTTGCTCGCCCTGCTTGCGTTTGAGCAGCGCCGCGCGCGCTTTGGAATATGACTCATCCTGCCAGAAGATCATGCAGCCATTGCACCCCCTGCCGCAACACCCTTTTGTGCCGATGCGGTTGCTTTTGATGCGGCGCGCGGCGGCGTCCTCATCCATGCTGGCGAGCAGCTTGTCGCGGCTGGCGGCATAGGCGGTCTCATCGCGCTGTTGCCGGCTTTCCTGTCTCAGCGCCAGCTTGTCGAATTGCACCCGGTTCCATTGCTCTTGGCTCAGCGCCTTTTCCTTACGCAGAACGGTGAATTCGGGGAACAGGGCCCTGAGTTCTTCCCGGTTTTCATGATCGAACAGCGCAAAGGGGAAAAATATTGTCGTCTGCGCCCCGCCCTGCACCAGTTGCATGGTCTCGCCCGTAGCCGCGTTTTGAAAACAATAGGCGCGCAAAAGCACGGTATCGCGGCAGAGGGGCGAGACGAATTCGAGCACCTCGCCCGCCTCAAGCCTGTTTTTCACCGTGACGAAAAACCCCTCATCGCTCACCTTGCTCATCACCCCGGCATATTCCCAGCCGGCGAGCGATTGGGTGTGTTCATAATCATGGGCGTAATTGGTCAGGCGTCCGTCATGAAAGCCAAGAGTATAGCCGCGGTTACCGACTGATTCCAGCTCGCGCATATAGGGCTTTGCGTCCCAGTTTTGCGGGTCGGCGTAATAATCATCAATCGCCATGCGGTAGGCCCGGGCCACGATGGCGGCGTAATACTCGCTCTTGCCGCGCCCCTCGACTTTAAGCGAATCGAGGCCGATTTCGAGGTACTCATCAAGCCTGGGCATGATGCACAAATCCCTGGAATTGAGGATATAGGAGCCGCGCGCATCTTCCTCGATCGGCATCAGCTCACCGGGGCGGCAGCCCTCCTCGAGCAGAAACTCGAACATTTCGCGGTTGTCATCGGTAATGCGAAGCTCGCCAACGCTGCCGTCCTTCAGCCGCAGGCGCAGCTTGTAGTTCCAGCGGCAGCTATTGGCGCAATTGCCCTGATTGGCGCCGCGCTCGGCCATGAAATTGGACAGCAGGCAACGGCCCGAATAGGTCATGCACATGGCGCCGTGGATAAAGGCTTCCAGCTTGATATCGGGGCATTTTTCGCGGATTTCCTTCAATTCGGAAAACGAGACCTCGCGCGCCAATACGCACAGATCGGCACCCTGATCCTGCCAGAATTTGACCGAGAGCCATGAGCAGATATTGCTCTGGGTCGAGATATGCAGGCTCAGCTCCGGCGCGTTTTGGCGGACATACTGAAACACGCCCGGATCGGCGATAATCAGCCCGTCGGGTTTTACCGCCCGCACCGTCTTGATATATTCATCAAGCTTTGGAATGTCCTTGTTGTGGGAAAACAGGTTCAGCGTCAGATAGGCGCGTTTGCCGTGCCGGTGGCAAAACCGGACCCCTTCGATGACATCTTGCAAGGAAAATTCCGACCTTGTCCGCAACGACATGTCCGGCGTGCCCAGATAAACGGCGTCGGCGCCGTAAAGCACCGCCATCTTCAGCTTGCGCAGATTGCCCGCCGGCATGAGAAGTTCGGGTTGTCTGGCTGTCATGATGTTCCGGCCGTTGCTTAGACTTGCGGTAGTGATAAAGACAAGGGAAGCAAATTGGAAGTTCAAGGTTGACCGGGCCGGGATTTTGAGGAGTAATAGTCAGCTTCCGGGGTGCAATAAAAATGAGGAGGCCAAAACATGCCCCTTACACGCAGAGAGTTCGTGGCCGGCACAGCGGCAAGCCTGGCGCTTGGGGGCGCCTCGGCGGCGCAGGCAAAGCTGGCAAAAACCACGGCCGATATGTATTACGACGGCTGGGCAACGGATAACAACGTCACCTACCGGCGGACCAATTTCAAGGTGATCAAGCCGCAATGGAAGCGGCAGATGGTGCGCTACTACTCGCCGGAGCCGCAAGGGACGGTTGTCATCGATACCAAAAATCATTTCCTCTATATGATCTGGGAAAACCAGACGGCGATCCGCTACGGGGTCGGGGTCGGCAAGGAGGGGTTTAAATGGTTCGGGCGCGCCCGCATTGACCGCAAGGCGATCTGGCCGCGCTGGGTGCCGCCGCCGGAGATGCTCAAACGGCAGCCGGATTTGCCCAGATCCATGGAAGGCGGCGCGGATAATCCGCTGGGGCCACGGGCGCTGTATCTGTATAATAACGGCCGCGATACCGGCTACCGGCTGCATGGCACCTATCAGCCCTGGTCGATCGGCTCGGATGTCTCGAGCGGCTGCATAAGGATGTTCCCGGAGGACGTGATTGATCTGTACCAGCGTTGCCCCATCGGCACGCGGGTTCTGGTGTTGAAACATCTGGGTTCAAAGGATGCCTGATCGCATCTGATCCGGGTTGGGGGGAATTTTGATATGAAATGGAAAATTGCAGGGGTTATCTGTATCGCCCTGGCGCTGACGGGCTGCGAGAGCGTGCGCAAAATAACTTCGCCGGAGGTCACCAATGCGCCCGCGCCCGGGTTTGAGAATGTCAAAACCGGCTCTGAAGAGGATTTCATGCTCAATGTGGGCCGGCGCACCTATTTCAAGGCCGGGTCCGCGGCGCTGGATGAAACCGCGAAAGTCACTCTCGACAAGCAGGCCAAATGGCTGAAAAAATACACCAGATGGAAGATCAAGCTGCAAGGGTTTGCCGATGATCCGGGCGGCGAGGAGGCCAATGTGACCCTCTCCAAACGGCGCGCGGTGGCGGTTATGGATTATCTGCGCGCCCAGGGAGTTTCATCCGAGCGCATGTGGGCCAAGGGCTATGGCAAACAGCGCATTGTCCGCGATTGCGCCGATATCAGCTGCAAATCACAAAACCGCCGCGTGATTTCCAATCTGCGCGAAGAGTTTGACCGTTAACAAACGCGTTGTCATCACGCAGCGCGTGGATAGCGGCCGGGGCTTGCGGGGCCGGGCCGCTCGCCGCCGCGTTGCGGATAGGGCCGCGCCTGCGGGTTGACCTGCGCTTGCAAATCGGGATTGAATTGCGGGTTGTATTGCTGTTCGCCCAGCCCGGTCAGAATGATGCCCATATGCGAGGGGTCAACGCCTTCAGATGCCAGATAGGCCAGCGAGCTGGCGGCAATATCGCCCTCTGCCCCCGATTTCATGCAAAGCAGCGTCATGCAGGATTTTTGCGCCAGCCAGCCGGTTTCGGGAAACAATCCGGGGGGCGGTGTTTTAACGATCATGACATCGTAAATCCGGTCAAGCGCGGTGAGAACGGATCCCAGCCGCTGGGGCGTGAGAAGCTGCGCCGGATCGCTCGGGCTCTGCCCCGCCGGCATAACATCCATGCCATCACCGGAGTTTCTCAGGATGGACTGGCTGAAGGTGGAGCTTCCGGCCAGGAAATCGGCAAGGCCGGGATGATTTGCCAGATCCAGATGCCGCTCCAGTTCAGGGTTTCTGATATCCGCCTCCACCAGTACCGTTTTGAGACGATTGGCGTTCATGATGCGGGCAAGATCAAAGGCGGTTTTGGTCTCGGCCTCCCCTCCCCGGACCGATGTGACAACAACCAGCTTGGAGCGGCCCATGATGCTGCGATGAAACGCCATCTGGAACAAATTATATATTTGCTGTTCGTGAAACTCGCGCGAGCGGGAAAGGCTTGCATCCGCCGGCAGACGCGCCAGAACCGGCAGATTGGCGTAATCTTTCGCAACATTTGAAACCGGCGCGGCTTGTGTCTTCTGCCCGGCACTTTCCCCCTCCGCTCCGGGAGGCTGCTGGCCGGGCCTGTACTGACCCGGCATGGCGGGAGTATTTCGAACGTCACGCCTGTCCCGGGACATGAACGCAGGCTCGGATGCCGTATGCGCCGCCATTTGCGTCCCGGCGTCGGTGCGCCTGCCGGTTACCCGGATCGAGGCGATGACCGCCCCCATCATCAGCGCCGCGAGGAGGGCCAATCCGAGAATCGGACCTTTTAGCGGATAGGATGGAATGCTCGAGACGGTGGCGCGTGAGATAATTCTCGCATTGGCCGGCTGGGAATCAAGTTTTTCACGCGCGCTGGCCTCACGGTACTTTTTCAGGAAGGATTCAAGCAAATCGCGATTGGCCTTGGCCTCGCGTTCCAGAGCCCGCATCTGGACTTCCGCCTTGTTGTTTACCGAGGCGAGCTTCTTGAGTTGATCGAGGGCGCGTTTAAGCTCTGCCTCGCGGGCGGCGGAAACACTGGCCTCGTTTTCAAGCCCCTTGACGACTTTTTTGGCCTCGTTGTCGATCTGCCGGTTCAGATTGCGCAAATCGGCGCGAAGCTGCGCCATGCGGGGGTGCGAGGGCAGCAGGCTCGCCGAAATTTCGGCGATCTGGCGCCGAAGCCTCACCTGCTGCTCGCGCAGGCGCTGGATCAGGGGGGAGCGCAAAACATCCGCCGCGGCGTTAACCCCGCCCTCTCTGGAGAGCATGTTGCGGATGAGGCGGGCGCGGGCGCGGGCCTCTGAACGCGCCGCCTTGGCGCGGATAAGCTGGGTGCTGAGTTCGGTCAACTGCTGCGCGTTCAAGGTGGTATTGGGCCGCCCGCCGATCAGGCCGTGACGCGAGCGATAGGTTTCAACCGCCGCTTCGGAGCTGGCAACCTTTACGCGCAAGCTTTCAATTTGCGACTTGAGCCATCGCGAGGCTTCAAAATTGGTGTCCGTTTTGGCGCGGCGTTGTCCCTGAATATAAAAATCGGCGATCTGATTGGCGATACGAGCCGCGAGTTCTGCATCCTGAGAAGAAAATTCGATGCCGATAACCCTTGATGTGCCCATTTGTTTTACCGACAGCCTTTTGTAGTAAACTTTCAGAACACGCTCATAAACGCTCATTTTTGTCGGGTCTTCCATGAGCCCCAGCAGTACGGCCATATCAATGAGAAAAGAGTCTTTCGAGGGATTGAATTCGGCCCGCTCGTCCAGTTTGAACTTTTTGACGATATCAAGCGCCAGATCCTTGCCGCGCAGAACCTGTATCTGATTGGCGACAGCGGCGGCGTCGGTCCGGTAGCCGTTGCGGGGCAAGGCGCGGTCGGGACGGGTAAAGCTTGTCTCGCGGTCTTCCAGCAAAATCTGCACTTGGGACGAATAGCGCGGCGTGATCACCATCAACACGGCAAAGACACCGGCCATGACGACCGCGACAAAAATCAGGATCGACAGCTTTTGCTCCCAGATGCCCTTTATCAAATCGCGTGTGTCAAGCTCTTCACTCTCGCAGGTCCCGGGCCGGGACTGTGTATCGCTAATCATGTCACCCTCATAAAAACAACCCCGACCGGCGGCGTGCCGGCCGACGATTCATCAACAGCTCCAGTAAAGCGCATTTATAGTAACCAAAGCGTTAACCTCACCGGCTCAACAGTCAGAATTTGTTAACTATAAAACCGTATCAAGGAACGAGAGGCGGGAGAATCACTCCTTTACCTACCAATGAGTGTGGATATGCGTTTTTTACAAATACTACTGATTGCATCAGCAGCTGTCTGGCTTGGCGGTTGCAGCCGCAGCCAGCCCGTTGTTGAAGTGGCGACAACTTCATCCATTCCCTATACACTTGATAACGGCGACCGGCTGCGTATCGAGGTGTTCGGGCAACGCAATTTGTCAAATACCTATGCGGTTGACGGCGACGGCGCGATTTCCATGCCGCTGATAGGCCCGGTTGAGGTGCGCGGGCTGACCACGGCCCAGACGGAAATCCTGCTTGAGCGTAAACTGGGGACCCGCTATCTGCGCAACCCGAATGTCACCGTGGAAATCCAGCGTCACCGCCCCTTCTTCGTTCTGGGCGAGGTTGCAAGATCGGGACAATTTGCCTTTGTCAGCGGCATGACGGCCCAGACCGCGATCGCCATTGCCGGCGGTTTTACCCCCAGAGCCAACAAAAAACTCATCCGGGTTTCGCGCAAATGGAACAAGAAGATTGTCCAGTTTGATGCACCGCTGACCTATCAGGTGCTTCCGGGCGACACCATCCTTGTCACGGAGCGGTATTTTTAAGAGTTGTCCCATGAGCCCAAATCTTCGCGTTCTTCATTGCCTGCGCGCCCCGCTGGGCGGCGTATTGCGCCATGTCGCCGATCTTGCGCATGGTCAGGCCAGGCTGGGGCTTGATGTCGGCATCATCTGCGATAAAGGTGAGGACAGTGAATTTGTCCAGGGGGTTTTAAACCGGCTGGCGGCGCAGTGCTCACTTGGTATTCACCGCTTCCATATGCAACGCATGCCCGGTTACGGCGATATCAGCGCCGCGCTTAAACTGCGCCGGATTGCCACGTCATGCCGCGCCAATATCCTGCATGGCCACGGGGCCAAGGGCGGCGCTTATGCCCGGCTGGCGGCGAAAAACAAACAGATGGGGGTCTTTTACACCCCCCATGGCGGCTCGCTGCATTTTTCACCACAATCGCTGACAGGAAAGGTTTATTTTTCCGCCGAGCGGCTGTTTGAGCGCTGGACGGATACGATCATATTCGAGAGCCGCTACGGGCTGGACACCTACAGCGCCAAGATCGGTCCGGCAAAATGCCAGACCCGCGTCATTCACAACGGGCTCGGGCAAGACGAATTTGAGCCGGTTGTGCCCGGCCCGCAGGCGGCGGATTTTCTCTATCTGGGAGAGTTGCGGCTGTTGAAAGGGGTTGATGTCTTCCTGCAAGCCCTGGCAAAGCTCAAGGCTTCGCGGCCGGCAAGCGCCGTCATCATCGGCTCGGGGCCTGACGAACAGAGCTTCCGCACCCTTTGCGGCAGTCTTGATCTTTCGGCCCAGGTCACGTTCAAAGCGCCGATGCCAATCCGGAAAGCCTTTAAACTGGGGCAGGTTATGGTGATGCCTTCACGGGCCGAATCCTTTCCCTATGTCATCCTTGAAACCGCCGCCGCCGCCGTGCCGCTGATTGCAACAAGGGTTGGCGGCATAGCGGAAATTTTCGGCGACCGGCGCGAAGCCCTGCTGCCGCCGGGCGATGTGGATGCGCTTGCAGACGCTATGCGCAGGGCGCTTGAGCACCCGCAAAGCGCCCGCGATGACGCCCGCGCCCTTGCCGGGGAATTAAAGGGGAAATTTACCCTTGAGCGCATGGTTGATGAGATCACGGCGCTTTACGGCGATGTTCTTGCCGCAAAAACGCCTGCGGGAACGAAATATGAAGGTTTAACGGATAGATTCACGAGATCAAAAACCCGGACATAATTCGTGAATATGGGAATACAGGCATGAGTGAAGGTCACAGCGAATTCATTAAAGACGAACCTCCAGGCGAAATTGACGAGACAGATGCGGTCCCGGCGGCAATTTCGGTGAAAGCCCCGCCCAAACTCAAGCCTGAAGCCATCGCCGAAGTGCGCCGGGAAACCCCCGGCCGCATTCCTACTTCTTTGTTTCTGGGCCTGTTCAGGTTTGCCGATTTCCTTTTCATCACCGCCGCCGGGTTCCTGATTTACGAGGTTTACCTCAATCAGAGCGAGCCGGGCATGGCGCAGCTTTACAGCCTTATCGCTGCTGGCGCGGCGGTTATATCCGTCATCCTGTTCCAGAAAATGAAGCTCTATTCAATCCGCGCCCTGCGCAGTTTTGCCCGCTCTTCGGGCAAAGCCGTTCTGGCGCTGGGGATTGTTGTCGTCATTCTTACCGCGCTGGCTTTTTTCTTCAAGGCCGGGGGGGAATTCTCGCGTCTTTCGCTCATCTTCTGGTTTGGCGCCAGTGCGCTGTACCTCATTCTTTCGCGCATCGCCGGGGCCTTTTTAGTGCGCAAATGGACCCGGGACGGCCATCTGAACCGCCGCGCCGTGATCGTTGGCGGCGGTGTGCGGGCCGAGGAGCTGATCGAGGCGCTGGAGAACTCGCAGGATACCGGCATCGAGATTGTCGGGCTTTTTGATGACCGCGATGATGGCCGCAGCCCGGAGGAAGTGGGGCGCTATCACAAGCTGGGTAATATTGATGAACTGGTGGAATTTGTCAGGGAAACCCGCATTGATCTGCTGATTGTCACCCTGCCGCTCAGCGCCGAGACGCGTTTGTTGCAGATGCTGAAGAAATTATGGGTCCTGCCGGTGGATATCCGCCTGAGCGCCCATTCGACCAAACTGCGTTTCCAGCCAAGCGCCTATTCCTATATCGGCGACGTGCCGTTTTTCGATATGTTTGACCGCCCCTTAAAGGGCTGGGATACCCTGCTGAAGGAAATCGAGGATCGCGTTCTGGGCACGATTTTGCTCATTCTGGCGGCGCCGATCATGGCTCTGGTGGCGATCGCCATCAAGCTGGACAGCAAGGGACCGGTTTTCTTCAAGCAAAAGCGCTACGGTTTTAACAACGAGATGATCGGGGTTTATAAATTCCGCTCCATGTACACCGATATGAGCGATGCCGATGCGGCCAAACTGGCGACGAAGGATGACCCGCGCATCACCAGAGTGGGGCGTTTCATCCGCAAAACCAGTCTTGACGAGCTGCCGCAGTTTCTCAATGTGGTCAAGGGCGAGCTGGCCATTGTCGGTCCGCGCCCGCATGCCGTTCTCGCCAGCGCCGCCAATCATCTTTATGTCGATGTGGTTGACGGCTATTTTGCCCGCCACCGGGTCAAACCGGGCATTACCGGCTGGGCCCAGATCAATGGCTGGCGCGGCGAAACCGATACGGAGGAGAAAATCCGCCGCCGCACCGAATGCGATCTTTATTATATCGAGAACTGGTCGGTGTGGTTTGATCTTTACATCATCGCGCTGACGCCGTTTGCGCTGTTCAACACCGAAAACGCCTATTGATCGCCGCCGGGGCTGGCCAAAATGAAAACGGCAGGATGATATGACGCATTACCGGGGATTGTCCCATGCATCCGCTCCGACGGGAATCGTAAACAAACCCGATGTCATCCAGACGCGGATATTGTTTCTGGTCTTTATCAGCTCAGGCTTTGTGATGCGCGAGCCTGCGCCCTATGATGTCCTCATGCTCGGACTTATGGGGCTCTCGCTCCTGACCGGCCTTCGGGTTCCGCGCGGGCTGGGGATTATGGCGGTCCTGCTGGTTATCTTTTTCATATTCGATCTTGTGGGCACACTCTCCGCATTTGAGCCCGAACGCGCCCGGATGCACGCCTTTGTGACCATTTACCTTGGCATTACCTCCTTGTTTTTTGCCTGTCTGATCGCCAGGGATTCCGAAACCATCCTGCGCAGGATATTTCTTGCCTACACCCTCGGCGCCATGATCACGGCGCTGGCGGGCATTATCGGTTATTTTGGCAATATCGAGTTGCTGACCCTTTACGGGCGCGCCAGGGGGTTGTTCAAGGACCCCAATGTGTTTGGTCCGTTTTTGATCCCGCCGGCGCTTTTTGCCATCAAGAAGCTGATCAATTCGCCCTTAAAACGCGCCTGGCCGTGGCTTGTGGTTCTGGGCGTGCTTATAGCTGCGGTCCTGTTGAGCTTTTCACGCGCCGCCTGGGGGCATTTTATTCTCTCGTCTGTTTTGATGATCTGCATGATGTATTTCCTCACCGCGGACCGGCGCAAAAAGGGGCGCATCCTCAACTATATCGGCGTGATCAGCATCATGGCCGTTATTTTGATCATGGTGCTTGTGAGCATGAAATCGGTTGGCGGGCTGTTTTCGCAGCGCCTGTCCTTTACCCAAAGCTATGATGTGGCGGAAAATGGCGGCCGCTTTTACGGCTACTGGATTGCCTTAAAAACGATACTCGTCAACCCGTTCGGGGTCGGGCCGCTTTCATTCGCCAAGATTTACGGCGCTGATCCGCATAATGTCTATTTGCAGACCGCCCTTACCGCCGGCTGGTTTGGCGGTTTGGCCTATCTGGTTCTGGTTCTGATTACGATAAAGCGCGGCTTTCATTTCCTGTTCCGCAAAACCCCGGTTCAGGAACTTTTTTTCGTCTGTTACGCCACCTTCCTGCCACTGGCGGTCGAGGGGCTTATCATCGACACCGATCACTGGCGGCATTTTTATCTGTTGCTGGGGCTGATCTGGGGTTTGATGGCCACCTATCCGCGGGTCGGGGCAAAACCCGGGCGCAGCCGGGCTCCCCGCTCAATTCCCGCGGGGTTTATATATCATCAAGGTCAAAATCAAGAATGGCCATCTGGAAGTTGTAACACAAATCGCCATCCTCATCGTCCCTGAAAATCAGACCGATGAATTCATCGCCGATATAAACTTCAGCCGAATCATCAGCGCCGGGGCGCTGGCGCAATTCGATGCTTTCCAGCATGAATTTCTTTTTCAGATAGTTCTCAAGACGCCCGACTTCTTTTCCGTTCACGGCAGTATCCTCATATATTCAGGTTCTGGTTCCCGGCCAGACATTAAAGCGCCACTCCTGTTTGAGTGCGAAAGGCGACCGGTGGTTGGTTTTTTCAAATGTTGGTCTTAGTCCCCATCGCTCTTGCTGGCAAGGGTCTGATTCATGGAGAGCGCGGGCTCTGAACAGCCGGCCTCGCCGATAATTTTCGCCGGCACTCCGGCCACGGTGACATAGGGGGGGACATCGGCAAGAACCACGGAGCCGGCGGCAATTCTCGTGCAGCAGCCAACTTCGATATTGCCGAGGATTTTGGCACCGGCACCGATCATTACGCCGCGCCTGATTTTCGGGTGCCGGTCGCCATGCGCCTTGCCGGTGCCGCCGAGGGTGACATCATGCAGGATGGAAACCTCGTCCTCGACCACCGCCGTCTGACCAATAACGATGGAATGGGCATGGTCGATGAAAATGCCGCGGCCGATTTGCGCCGCGGGATGAATATCGACCGTAAAGCATCTTGAAGAGCGGCTTTGCAGATAAAGGGCAAAATCGCGCCGCCCGTGCCCCCATAGCCAATGGGCCAGACGGTAGGCCTGCAAGGCCTGGAAGCCCTTGAAATAGAGCACCGGATCAAGATAGCGGTCACAGGCCGGGTCGCGCTCGAATACGGCCACGACATCGGCGCGTATGGCCTCGCAGACCGCTTTGTCGTCCTTGATCATATCCTCAAAAGCCTGCCGGATCAGGGTCGAGCGGATATCGGCATGATCGAGCGCCTCGGCAATACGGTAGGCGATGGCCTGCTCCAGCGAGGTGTGATTGAGAATGGAGGAAAACAGAAAACCGGCAAATTGCGGCTCGCGGTGCGCGGCCTCTTCGGCTTCGGCGCAAACCCTCGTCCAGACAGGATCGATCCGGTCGGTTGCGCGGCGCTTGTTTAAAGACGGACCATCAGCAGACATGGGCTTATCCTTTGTAGCAGGTTTCCTTCACATAGGAACTGCGTCATAAACTAGCAATATTTATAACAGATGGGTGAATAAAATGCCGGATAGTTCCTTGCCCCTTTTTGTGCAAATTACCGGGAGCACGGGCTGGCTGGTTTTCAACCGCCCGGACAAGCAAAACGCCATCACGCACGCCATGTGGCGCGATATCCCGCGCCTTGTGGAGCGGCTTGATAAAGACGCACAAATCCGCGTCATCGCCCTTCGCGGCGCCGGGCGGCGGGCTTTCAGCGCCGGGGCCGATATCGCCGAGTTCGACAAACTGCGCTCCGGCGCCGATGCCGGGCGCAATTATGATGCGGCCAATGACGCCGCCTTTCAGGCGCTGGCCAACGCCAAAAAGCCCACGATCGCCATGATCAACGGGTTTTGCCTTGGCGGCGGGCTGGCGCTGGCGCTCAATTGCGATCTGCGCCTCGCCGCAAAAACCGCCAGTTTCGCCATCCCGGCGGCAAGGCTGGGGGTCGGCTATGCGCCCCGCTGGGTGCACCAGCTGGTCTCGATTGCCGGACCGGCCCATGCAAAAGAAATCTTCTTCAGCGGCAACCGCTTCGGGGCACAGCGGGCGCTTGCCATGGGGCTGATCAACCAGATGTTCGACGAGGAGGAGCTTGAGGCGCAAACCGGGCAACTCATGGAACAAATTGGGCAAAACGCGCCGTTGAGCATCCGCGCCATCAAGGCGGCGGTT
>CAZIVB010000041.1:0-13921 GCA_964542565.1 uncultured Hyphomicrobiales bacterium
CCCGATGGCGCCAAAAATGAGCAGATTGAGCGCCAGTGAGAGCACCAGCGTGATCTTCATCCAGCGCGGCGCTTTTCTCACCTTCGCGGTTTTTTTCTTCTTGCTCACAACAAATCCTCCGCCGGGCTGATGCCGCCGACATAATAAGACGAAATCTGATCACTCATATCCAGACCGGCCGCCTCCAGCGGCGCGCGGACGAGGCTTTCGGCATAGCCGCCTGCCCCGACCCAGATGCCGACCAGCAGCGAGGCGGCCAGCAGGGCCGCGGCGCCCCAGCGCCCGGCGGAATGATCCGCAGTGGTACCGGGTTCGGGAAAGGCGATAAGCTGCGCCCCGGCGCGCGTATCTTCCGGCTCCGAGATCAGGGCTAAAATCCCGGATTCAAGCGCCTTTGTGCCGCCAAGCGGCGGGGCCGCGTCCAGAACGCGTTCCAGCGCCGCGGCCTCGTCGGCAAGCGCCTTTGCCGCCGGGTTTGTGCGGATCAGCGTCTGCATGGCGGCGCGTCCGGTATCGGGCCAGCGCGCCGCATCCGCGCCATGCCGCTCAAGGAGCTGCGCCAGTTTTTCCAAGCTCTTGTCCTGCGTCATCATGTTTACCTCAAACCCTTTTCAGATCTCGTGAAGGAGGGCTTTTACGTCCTTTGCCAACAGTGTTTTCAGGTGGCGGCGCGCCCGCGCCAGAAGGGATTCCATCGCCTCAACGCTGATCCGCATGATTTGCGCGCCCTCCTTGTTGCTGTAGCCCCGGTAGTGGCGCAAGGTTATGGCCAGCCTCTGGCGTTCGGGCAAGGCCTGCAAGGCCTGTTCCACCCGCCTTGCCCTTTGCGCATTCAACGCCGCATCATGCGGGCCGGGGGCCGGGTCGGCCGGTTCGGGCTGGTCGCCAAGCGCGAGCGGCTTGCGGCGGCGGATTTTATCGATACAGGCATTTGCCGCCACGCGCGAGAGCCAGCTTGAAAATTTCGCCTTTCCCGGTTGCCAGGAATGCGGCGTGCGCCACAGTTTGAGAAATACGTCCTGAGCCACATCCTCCGCCTCGCCCGCATCGCCCAGCATGCGCCGCGCCAGCATCTGGACATGGCCCAGATGACGCCGCAGCAAAAGCGCAAACGCCGCCGCATCAGCCCCGGCAACGCGCTGAAGCAGCTCCTCATCGCTAGGGGCGTCATCGGTAAGGGCGTCGGGCTGCATTGCGCGCGTGGTCCTCCAGCCGCGAGGGCGGCTTTTCAAGGCAGGGAATGTGCCGGGAGCATACACGCTCCCGGCGGGTTGCCCCAAACCTTAAAACTACCAGGCGCCGCCCGGTCCGCGTCCGTGGCGGCCAAAGCCGCGCGGGGATCTATGGCGCATATAGCCTTTTGCGCGCGCGCCAAGAGCCTGAATTTCCTCGCGGGTCACCTTGCCGTCATTATTGGCGTCGGCCCGGTCGAAACGCCGCAAACCCGGCCTGTCGAACTCTTCTTTTGACACAACGCCATCGCCATTGAGATCAAGCCGCGCCAGCATCATGTAGCGCATGCGGGTTTTAATCCGGTTGATCTTGGCTTCCAGACCCTTGTCGATCTCGGCCGTGTTGACAACGCCGTCCTTGTTGGCGTCGAATTTGGCGAAAACGGCCGCTTTGGCCGCCAGCGCCTCTTCGCGCGTCACCACGCCGTCCTTGTCGGCGTCGGCTTTTGCAAAAATCCGCTGCGCCATGAAGGGCGCGCCCATGCCGTGGCCGCGCATCATCTTGCCGCGCATCATCGGAGCGCCCATGCCGGGGCCATACATCATCGGCGCGCCGGGACCACCGGGGCCACCGGGACCGCCGCCAAATGACAGGGCGGCGCTGCCCGTACCGAGCAAAACCGCTGTCGCCAGAATTGATAAGGTTGTCTTTTTCATGTTTCCAGATCCTTGAAGGTTGAAGGGGAACCCAAATTATGCGGGTCATGATCTTCAAACGTTCCGGGAGCGGCAAAACCGTCGTTATTTTTTTCGCGCCGGGATTTCAATGAGTTGCCCGAACAGGGCATGGACCGCCGCCTGGGTATCCCTAAGCTGGGCTTGAAGCACCTTGAGGTCCGGGGCGTGGGTGGCGCGCAGGAGCAGCATTTTAAGCCCCTCGGGCGCGGTTTGCGGCTCGAACGGGCCGTTGAGGCACAGGCGTAAAATCCGGGTTATGGCGCTGTAGAGATAAATCGCCTCCATCATCACCGGCGCGGCATTTTGCGGCAGCAGGCCGCGTTCGGCCAGATTTGCAATCGCCCCGGCCGTGTTGCTGGTGAGGATATCGGGGTGGGCGTGGGCATGAACAAGCAGCAGATACTGGACGATGAATTCCAGATCAACCAGACCGCCGCGCACCTGTTTGATATTCCAGACGTTTTTTGCCCCCTTGGCCTCTTCGATGCGCGCGCGCATGTCCAGAACCCCGCGGGCGGTGGCGGCCGGATCGCGTTTCTTGCTCAAATCGGCGCGGATCAAATCCGCAATGCTTTGTTTGAGTTTTTCGGGGCCCGCGACCGGTCTGGCGCGCACCAGCGCCAGCTTTTCCCATATCCAGGCGCTGCCCGCCTGATAGGCGCGGTAACTCGCCAGGCTGGTGGCCAGCGGGCCGGAGCGGCCCGAGGGGCGCAGGCGCATATCAACCTCGTAGAGCGCGCCCTCTGATGTTGGCACTGTCAACGCACTGATCAGCTTCTGGGTCAGGCGGGCGTAATAGGCATTGACGCTCAGGGGCCGCCCGCCGTCGGACTGGTGGCAATCCTCGTCAAAATCATAGATCAGCACCAGATCAAGATCGGAATTGGCGCTCATTTCCGCGCCGCCCAGCTTGCCCATGGCAAGCACCGCCACGGCGCCGCCCCTGATGCGGCCATGGCGCTGCTGAAATGCCGCCTCGACCCGGTCCAGCAAAACACGGATGCAGGCCGAGGCCAAAGCCGCATAGGCGGCGCCCGCCTCATCCGCCTCCAATGTGCCCGACAGCAGGCGCACGCCAATACGGAATTTGTGCTCCTGCCCGAACACCCGCGCCGCATCGAGGGCTTCTTCCAGCGTCCCGGCGGTATTGACGCGGCCGCGAAGCTCGCTTTCATAGGCGGCAAGATCGGGCAGACGGGTGAAAAATTCAGGATCGATCACCGCTTCCAATGTGCGCGGGCGGTGCGAGAGCAGACCGGCAAGACGCGGCGATGTGCCCATGATATCGCCCAGCAGGCGCAGCAATTCGGGCTGGGCGCTGAGCAGGGAAAACAACTGCACCCCGCCGGGCAGGCGCGATAAAAAGCGGTCAAAGGCGGTAAAGGCGGCACCTGGATCGGCGGTTTTGGAAAACACCTCCAGTAAAAACGGGATAATTTCGGTCAGACGCTCGCGCGCCTTTGCGCTGCGCACCGCCGGGAAGCGTCCGGCATGCCATTGCCGGATCTGGCGCGAGACGAATTGCGGCTCCGGGTAGCCCATGATGCGCAGGGTCTCCAGGGTAGCCGGATCATCCTCGCCGCCGACAAAAACCAGCGAGCCCTCCTTGGTGGCAAGTTGCGGGGTTTCTTCAAACAGGGCGGCGTAATGGCGCTGGACATTTTCAAGGTGGCGCATCAGTTCGGCGGCAAATTCATCCGCATTTTCAAAGCCGCAAAAGGCCGCCAGCCGGGCGAGCCCCGCCTCATCCTTTGGCATCTGGTGGGTCTGCTCGTCGCGCTGCATCTGGATGCGGTGCTCGACATGGCGCAGGAATTTATAGGCGCCGGCAAGCTCGCTCTGGGCGGTTTTTTCTATCCATCTTGCATCGGTCAGGGCCTGAAGCGCATCGAGAGTGCGGATTTTGCGCAATTCGGGCTGACGCCCGCCGGCGATAAGCTGCTGGGTCTGGACAAAAAACTCGATCTCGCGGATACCGCCGCGCCCCAGCTTGATATTGTGGTCAAGCACCGCAATCTCGCCAAAGCCCTTATGGGCGTTGATCTGGCGCTTCATGGCATGGACATCCTTGATGGCGGCGAAATCAAGATATTTGCGCCAGATAAAGGGCTGCAACTCCTGCAAAAAGGATGCGCCAAGGGCGATATCACCGGCAACGGGGCGGGCGCGGATCATGGCGGCGCGCTCCCAGTTCTGGCCGATGGAGAGATAATATTGCGCCGCGGCGTCCATGGAGATCGCCACCTGGGTGGCGCCGGGGTCGGGCCGCAGGCGCAGATCGGTGCGAAAGACATAACCGTCGCGGGTGCGCTCGGCGAGCAGCCTGACCAGAGCGCGGGTAATGC
Source organism: uncultured Hyphomicrobiales bacterium (assembly GCA_964542565.1). Taxonomy (GTDB): domain Bacteria; phylum Pseudomonadota; class Alphaproteobacteria; order Rhizobiales; family BM303; genus BM303. Next base: position 4,256 of record CAZIVB010000041.1, read on the forward strand.
GGATAAAGATTTTCGCTGCATCGCCCCCCTCGCCCAGCGGCGCGGTTTCAGGATCATAGAGCACGATCAGGTCGATATCGGAGGAAAAATTGAGCTCCTGCGCCCCGAGCTTACCCATGGCGAGCACGCTATAGCCGCAGCCGCGTGCGGGATCGCCCTGCCCATGCGGTTGCAGATTTCCCCTCGCTGTTTCTTGCGCAAGCAACCAGCGCACCGCGGCCTGAACCAGAGCATCGGCAAGATCGGAGAGATATTGGGCCGCTTCGAGAACCTGCCAGCGGGCGGCGATATCGCAAAGCGCCACCAGCAAGGCGCCTTTTGCCTTGGCATGGCGCAAAACCGCCTGGGCGGCGGTTTCATCACTGGCGCGGCGCAAATCCGCATCCAGCGCCGTTATGAGTTCGCGCATCACGGTTTCGGGGGGTAAGGTCAGACAGCGGCAGGTAAAATCTGAATGTCTTGCAATCAAGGAGGTGAGATAGGGCGATGAGGCCGTGATCAGAAGCAGCAAGGGGCGCAGTTTTTCATGCCCGCCGGCCAGTTCAGCCAATGCGGCCGCATCGGGGGCGGCAAGCAGATCGTCCAGTTTGTCGGCCGCCGCGGCAAGGCCGGGCGGTTGCGGCAGAGATGGCAGGGACTCAATTACGGATTTGCGCATTTGCTGGCCTGCGGGCTTTATTCGCGCAGCAGTTTCTGAATCAGTTTGCGGGCTTCATTGACATCAAACCGGCCAAATTTCTGAAAGCGGATAATGCCTTTCTTGTCGATAATCACGACTTCCGGTGTTCCCCTGGTTTTGTAGCTGCGCATGGTTTCGGGCATCCATTCGCCGAATTTATGCCGGTCAACGCCAACCGGATGCGTGATCTTGATCTTCTTGAGAAATTTCTTCAGGCGATCATTGGTTTGTATCTGGTGCACCTCAAACACGGTATGAATGCTGATGATGGCAAGTTTTCCGGCCTTAATTTGCGATTTGAACCTGTGCTCCCAGCCCTTGACCACCGGAATGGAGAATTTGCGGCAGCCGGGGCAGATCATCTGGAAAAAATCGATAATCACGACCTTTCCCTTCAAATCCTCCACATTGAGCGGCTCTGAATTGAACCAGGTTTCAATGTCCCAGCGCGGCGCGGGCTCGCCCGGTGCGGCCTGAAGCCCGCTCCCGATCAGCAGTAACGGCAACAAGAGTGCGGCAATTTTTTTCATCTCTCGCCCTATGATCTGGCTCTGGCGAAGAAAACGCCAAGCTGCTCGCCGCCCATGGTGTAAATTTTAGGCTCGCTCATATCGGCGATTTTGGCCCAGTTTTGCTTGACCGCTTCGGGGGTAATCTCGTCCGGTTCAAGGGTGACCCCCTGACTTTCGACGATTTGCGCCCGGGTAAACGTGCCGCCGCCGGCACACATGATAGCGCCGTTGGGGGCGCTTTCGGAGCACAGGAACAAGGCGGCGGCGGAGACCTGTTCGGGCTTCATCCGCCCTTCGGTTTCGGGCGTATACAACGTCGCGGTCGAGCGGGTATAGGCCACCGGGGCCAGCGCGTTGCAGCGGATATTGAATTTTTGCCCTTCAAGTTTAAGCGTGTTGATCAGCCCGACCACCCCCAGCTTGGCGGCGCTGTAATGGGCCTGGCCGGAAGTGCCGTAAAGGCCGCTGGCCGAGGTGGTGACAAGAATGCGGCCATAGGCCTGGCGCATCATGATCGGCCAGACAGCGCGGCACAGCCGGATGGTTCCGGTGAGATGAACATCGGTAACGGGCAGGCATTCGGAAATGGAGAGGTTGAGAAAATTCACATCGCGCATGAAGCCGGCATTATTGACCAGAACGTCGATGCGGCCGTATTTGTCCGTGACCTGCCCGATCAGCTCCAAGATCGTATCGCGCCGGGTAACATCGGCGGCAGAAGCCATGGCGTTGCCGCCCCCGGCCTCGATTTCCGCCACCACATCCTCGGCCCCGGCAGGGTCGATCACAACCACATTTGCGCCGCGCCGGGCAAAATCAAGCGCATAAACACGGCCCAGACCGCCGCCGCCGCCGGTTATCAAAACAACCTTGTCTTTGAAAATGATGGACATTTTTCCCCTTTTCAGCGAAGAATTTTCGCATCGCTTTTTAGCCCGTTAAAACAGGTGATGGTATTTCCGCCAACCCTATCATAGTGTATTCTGACTTGAAAAACATTTTACCGTAAAAGGACCGGCATGAAGATATTTGACGATCCCGGAACGCCCGATCGCCGCGAGGCGGTGTCATGAAGCTGACGATTGCGGGCTGCGGCGATGCCTTTGGAAGCGGCGGGCGGTTTAACACCTGTTTTCATGTCGCCGCCTCTTGCGGCAATTTTCTCATTGATTGCGGCGCATCGACACCTGTTGCCTTGAGCAAACTGGGGCTGGCGCCCAACGCTATCGGCACGATTTTCATATCTCACCTGCACGGTGATCATTTTGGCGGGGTGCCGTTTTTTATGTTGCAGGGCTGGTATGCAAGCAAACGCACCGCGAAACTGACCATCGCCGGGCCCGCCTCGATCGAAAAACGGGTCTGGGATACGCTGGAGCTTTTGTTTCCCGGCGCGGTTTGCAAAAAAAACCTGTTTGAGATCGAGTTTGTCGAACTCCCGGCCAATGACACTAGGGTTGTCAACGGAATTGAAGTAACAAGTTTCGCGGTGCGGCATTTTTCCGGCGCCCCCTCCCTGGCGTTGCGCTTTAAGCTGGATGGCAAGATTATTTCCTTTTCCGGCGATACCGAATGGACCGACAAACTCATCCTCGCTTCGGCAGATGCCGATTTGCATTTGCAGGAATGCTACACGTTTGACAGCCGTTACAAATTTCACTCCAGTCACAAGGAGTTGGCCGAAAAGCTTGTCAACTCGACGGCAAAGCGCATTTTGCTGACCCATTTCAGCGATGAAATGCTGGCGCGCCACAATGAAGCCATATGGGAATGCGCCTATGACGGCATGGTTATAGAGCTGTAGATATCCTGAATGAAATTAAAGGACATACGGGCGCTGGAATGGGCAATCGGAATCGGGCTTTTCCTGATTCTGGTCTATTATGTGTTCTGGGGCTACCATATCGAGCGTTATGAGAAATTTATCCGCGCCGGGGCGGCAAACAGCATCATCTGGCGCGCCCTTAACGCAAAGGCGATGGGCATTACCGGCCCGCTGGCGGGGATCAGCGATTTGAAACTGGGCATTCCGGCCAACCCGGAGCGCTGTAAAAAACCGCTTGGGCAGGTTGAATTTCCCTCCAGATGCCGAATATTTGATAAAAACAATGGCGGAAAAGCCGTCAATTGCGGCTATTGGTGGCTTGGCCGCAACTGCCGTATCGTATATATGTCGGAGGATGTTTTTCGAAACCGGGAGTTGAAGAGTCGAATTTTCCAATCCTTTGAAAAGCCTTGCGCCATTCTGGCCGACCCTGCTCTTGTCAAGATGGACAGCGTGGCGGCAGAGCGGATTGCGGCTGATTTCCGGTCAGGTTTCGGGTGTGATTCGCGGCTTTCACTCTGGCCGGTGGAAACATTGATAACTCTTCGCAAGAACGACACAAATGGACAAATCGAGCGGGTTGTAAAAAGATAGCTGGCATGCCGGGAAACGTGACATTCAATCTTATGAGCGAGGGGCTTTTGGGTTCGGGATTTACCGGGCATTTGAGCATCACCCTGACCAGAGACGGCCAGTCGCTCACGCTTGGGCAGAATTTCTCCATTGCGCAAAGCATCAAGCAAAGCTTTGAGCGGGCCGGCGATATTTTGCTCGGCAAGCCTTTTGGCGCAACGCGGCATCAGGACGGCTCCTTATCGACGCAATATGAAGCCATCCGGCTGAGCACCTCGACCCAGGCGGTAAGCAAGACTCTGGTTGTCAGCGATGAAATTTATGACAAGTTGCTGACATTCTTCAAACAAACCGATGGCCGCGCCAATGATTACGGAATGATTCTGGGGCAGAACTGTCTCGACTTTGCCGACGCCGTGTTTGAAATGACCGGTGCACCGGGCAAGATTTCCGACCTGTTCTCCAAGGACGAGCTGTCCGGCTCAACGGTTGGCTGGCTGCTGCTGGGGCGTAAAAACGGCGAAATCCCCTTGCGCAAAATGAGTGCTGAAACCTTCATCAGCAGTCTGACGCCTAAAGAGCAAAAGCCCCGCGAGCCGGTCTCGTCATCTTTTGCCGGCGCCGATATCGTGATCCCGATGTTGCTTCTCATCGTCATGCTCACCAGAATGGCGCGCAAGAAGGCTTGAGTTTTTTACACTCCCGGGGCGGTTCTGATTGAAGCTGAAGGTCGCGGTCTTTACGGGTTTGGGCCATGATCTGTGTATGAAAGATCCGAGTGAAATATGATGTCGTGATCATTGGCGCTGGCCCCTCCGGGAGCGCGGCCGCCTTTTTGACCGCAACGCGGGGCTTGCGGGTCTGCCTGATCGACAAGGCGGTTTTTCCGCGCGATAAACTCTGCGGCGGCCTGCTGACCCGGCGCTCCAAGGTTTTGTTTGAGCGCATCTTCGACCGCAAATGGGATGCGGATATCATCATCGCCAGAGACAAGGTGGTGATGTTTTCGCAAAACAGCTTTCCGGACGGGATTTCACAGCCATCGCCCCTGTTCTTGACCATGCGCTATGATTTTGACGCCTATCTGCTCGATATGGCGGGCCATGCGGGGGCCGATATCAAAACCGGCGTCAAGGTCGCCTCTTTTGATTTCGACAACAGCGAGCTGACCCTGGCATCTGGGAAGCGTATTTGCTTTTCCTATCTGGTGGGGGCGGACGGGGTAAACTCGCAGGTGGCGAAACTTCTTTATGGCGAGAGCTTCAACCGCGACAAAATCGGCTTTGCGCTGGAAGTCGAGGTTCCGCGCGCGGATATGCCGCAGCAGGCCGATGATATCGAGATTGATATGGCGGCCAGCATCTGGGGCTATGGCTGGACCTTTCCCAAGACAGACAGTTTCACCATCGGTGTCGGCGGGCTTCACGTCAAAAATCCGGATATGAAGCAAAACCTCCGCCTTTACATGGCCCGCAAGGGGCTGGATATGAAGGCTTACCGGGTGAAGGGGCATTTTCTCAGCGCCGGGGATTTCCGCGATCCGCCGGGACGGGGAAATATCATTCTGGTGGGCGATGCGGCCGGGCTGGGCGACCCGCTGACGGGCGAGGGCATATCCAACGCATTGCAAAGCGGCGAAGCGGCGGCAAATGCGCTGATTGCCGCTCTGGACGGCAAATCCGCGCAACCGGCCTTGCAGGACTACCGGAGCGAATATGCCAGGATCACTTCGGCGCTCAAATACGCCAGAGTGCTGTGCTGGCTGATTTACCCGCGCAAGGTCAGAACCTATCTGGCCGGGTTTTACAGCGGCTCGGGGCGCTTGCAGCGCGGCTATCTGGCGATTTTGGCCGGAGAGCTTGAATACAAGGCCCTGTTGCCGCTCTTTGCCGGCCAGACGCTCAAAGCCCTAAAGGCACTGCCGCTGAAATGGCTGGGGATAAAACGCAAGGATGAGCGGGACATCTGAGATCCCAACCCGCTATTATGTCTTCAGCTTGCGCGAATAGATGATTTTCAGGGCCTGGTAGTTTTCGCCGGTTTTGGGATCGGTGCTGGTGATGCGGTAATCGATATGGCCGTTTTCGAGCACTTTGAGATGGGACATATTGACATCCTTGCTGAAATTTTTCTTCAGAATAAATTCCAGAATTCCCGATTCCAGTTTGTGGCCCGTGACCTTGCCGGTTTCTTCCCCGGCGCCGTTCAGGGATACTCCCTTGTAAAGACCCGGAGCGGAACCGGGCTGCAACCGGAACGCGCCGGTAAAGATGAAATCGGCGCCCCAGCAGGTATAGCTTTGTTCAAACAGGCGGCCTTTTTTCAGCCAGCGGTGAATCCCCTTGCAGGAGACGACCTCTTTGGCCGCTCCGGCGTTTCGCTGCCCCAGACCGCGGCCCCTCCATTTGCCGGTAAAGACGTTGAATTCCTTAAAAAATTCGTTGTTTTCCTGCGCCGCCGCCTTGCTTTGGGGGAAAAATGCAAGGCCGGCGGCAAGCGCCATGAGGCACAGCGCCGGTGAAATTTTCAGCACCAAGGGATCAGGCCTCATTTTTTATTTCCCGTTCAAAGGTTTTCAGGATTGCCGGAAGGAGCAGAATATCAGCAATCAGGGCGACAACAAGGATAAGAACCATCAAGCGGCCATATATCTGCACCATGGGCAGATGCGACAGCATGGTGATGCCGATACCGGCGGAAAGAATAATCGTCGTCACCACCAGAACCGGCCCCACGGTCGCCAATACCGATTTCAAAGCGTGGCTTACATTCTTGCCCCGATGCTTTTCAAGCTGAAACCGGTGCAGAAAATGTATGGTGTTATCGACCGCGATGCCAAAGGCAATGGTGAAGGCGACAATTGAAGTGAATTGCAGCCCCTGCCCGGTCAGGTAAAGCATGGCTCCGGCCACCACGATGGGAGTCAGATTGGGCAGGATCGAGTAAAGGGCAAAACGGACGGAGCGGAAACACAGCCCGATGAGGAAGATATTGAAAATGATGGCCAGAAACAGCGAACGGTTCAGCAGCCAGATCATGTTTGAGGTCGAATAGGCCGAAACCGCGGCAATGCCGGAAATTTCAATTCTGACATCCGGATAGGCCTTGCGCAGGGGCTCCAGACCGGCATTGAGTTTATCGAGCACCGGGACAAGCTTGCCGGCTTCAAGAACCTCAAAAAATCCGGTGACGAGAGCGGCCCTTTGCGGCAGGGAAATCAGGCGCGAATTGGTGGGGTTGGCGGATTTTTGCAAAAGATCGAACAATTTGGTCCGGGTCTCCGGTGTATCCTTTCCCATCCACTCAAGAAGGGTGGCAAGCGACCAGACCTGTTTGATTGCTGCGCTATCTTGCAGAACCGCATGCACTTTCAAGACAAGGTCAAGGGTTTGCGGCGCGCGCATGTTGTAACCTTCGGGCCATTGCAAAAAAACATAGAGCGAGCTGGCGCCGGAGAGTTTGGCGTCGATTTTTTCCATTGCCGCAACGGTGGGCGCGCCCTTCGGCATGAATTCCTTATAAAGATAATGCGGCCGGTTAAGGCTGTGCAGGGCCCCGGCCAGAATGGCGAGCCCGAGACCGGCGGCAAAAATCAGCCGCGCCCGCGCCTTGACGGCGCGGCCGCAGGCGAGGCAAAAGGCGAGCACGGCGCTATAGATTTTGTCGTCAGCTCCTCCCATCCGGCTTACCGGCTCATTGCGCATGATGAGCAAGCCCAGCGAGGGGATAACGAGCAGGACGACGCTCAGGCTGACCAGGGCTCCCATGGCCGCGAGCAGCCCGAAAATGATGATATAATAATGCCCCGTCGCGGTGAGCGAAAGCAGGGCGATGGAGGTGGTCAGTGTCGCCAGAACAGTGGCCGGTCCAACTTCAAGAACCGCATCGCGCAGGGCGGTATAGGTGTTCTCGCCGCTCTGGCGGTAGCGGCGCAGGGCAAAAAGCATATGCACCGCATTGGTAAAGGCGATCACCATGACAAGGGTCGGCACCACATTGTTCAGGGTGTTCACATTGATGCCAAGCCAGCCCATGAGGCCGAACAGCCAGATGGTGGCCAGGGCGGGAGGCAGGGAGGCCAGAAGAACATATTTGAAGCTGCGGAAGAACAGCCAGGCGATAAAGACGGAGAGCGACAGGCCCAGAAGCTTGAACAGCATCTGATCCCGGATCAGCTCAGCGATAATGAGGGCGTAGAGCACCGGTTTTCCGGCCAGGGTATATGTGAGCCCGGTATCGCGCAGCGTTTCGGCGGCAAAACCGCGAATCTCCTCATAGAGCTTGTTTCGCGCCGGGCCTTGCAGGGTTTTGCGGTCAAGCTTGATTATAAAAAGGGTCAGATCGCCCTGGCCGGACAAAAGCTTGCCGCGCACGATGGGATGTTTGAGAAGCCCGGATTTTAACGCCTGCATCTTTTCAGGCGCAAGTTCGGCGGGGATTACCGGCGCGAGGGCATTGCTCCCCTGCGGCGGCTGGCGGACCGAGAATATCGAGATCACGCCCTTAACCCCGTCGATAAAATTCATGTCCAGATGCAAGGAACGCAGGGCCTCAAGGCGCTTGGGCGTGAAAATATCGCGGCCCTCGACCAGCAGCATGGCGTCAAACTCGCTGCCGGGAAAAATTCCGGTGATCTCCTCAAAGCTGCGGTAAGCTTGACTTTTCGAGCGAAAAACATCGCGCATATCGGCATTAAAGCCGACCTTGACCACCCCGCCCGCCATGATGGCGGTCAGCAGAACAAGGCCGGCCAGCACGGCTCTGGGCCATTTTAAGGCCGCCAGCCCCAGCCTTTCGACTCCGAACCCGGTCGAGTTGATAAAATTCCAAAAAGACATCTATGCTACAAATACACCAAGGGGTCCCGAGCTCACATCCCGGCCTTCATACACTTTTAGCCGCTCCGATACCAGAGCCGGGAACGGCAATTCGCGGCGTGGATATTCAGGCCGACCAGCCGGTTTTCCATTTTGAATAGGGCACAACCACGGCCGGCTTGCCGTTGGAGCGGAACCAGGAATCGATAACATAGAGTTTGCCGGTCCGTTTGTCCTTTACGGTTCCGGCATAATGCGGCCAGCGATTGCCATTGCTCACGGGGCGCGAGGAGGGCGCGACGGGCGTGTTGTATCTGAGCAAACCGGCGGAATTGAGCATCACAAGCAGTGAGGTCATATTCGAGGCTTCATCAATGCAATCGAGTTGGTTTGTGCTGTCAAACTGGGTGCGCGGCCGGTCGCCGGACGAGCCCGACGCCTTGCCGCCGACGGTCTCGTAGATGGCCATGGCCGAGGCAATGGCGCGCCGCTCGGAGGCGGGCGAATGGCGTCTTTTGAATTTTGCCGCGATGCGCGACCAGTTCTTCCCCGCAAGCGAGATGCGGGTGCGTTTCTGGCAGCCATGATTGGAGCAATAGACCACGGCTTTGGGCGCGGGGTGGGAGAGGCCGCGCGCAAGTAAAAACGAGCCGGGATTGCCGCCGGACGAGCTGACGCAGCCAGCAAGGAAGACGGCAAGGACAGGCAAAGCCAAAAGCTGATATTTTCCACGGCCCATTTTCGATCTTTCCTCGCAGCCTCGGTTCGATTTTCGAATATAAGGCGGTATTTTCATTAACTTGACGTTAACCATAAATGATTCTTGGCGAAATTAAAAAGACCGCCCGGACTGTGGGGTGGGGTCCGGGCGGTCGGGGGTCAGGCTGTGTTGAGCCTGAGTGGGGAGCGTGTCCGGCGCCATCACAATTTCGAGGGGGTGATTGCACCGGTAAAGAGGGGCCGCCCGGACTGGCGAGAGAGAGAGGGGTGGGGTTTTCAGTCCGGGCGGTTTTGAAACAGGTCTTTTGAAAAACCTGAAAAGAAACCTTTTTTAACTTGTCCAGCGCCGGGAGATATTCCCGGAGCAGCGGTTGACTTTCAGCCGGATGAGCCGGCCGTCTTTTTGCGCATTCATGCGAATGTAGTTCTGGTCGATGCGGACCTGCGCGAAGCCGGAAAATCCGCCGGTTTCGAGGGTTTTGATGATCCGCCCGTAAGAGCGGCAGATCCGGAGCTGCGAGAATACCGCGCCTTTCTGGT
>CAZIVB010000042.1:0-13606 GCA_964542565.1 uncultured Hyphomicrobiales bacterium
GCCACATTCCCGGCGCACGCGATCCGTTCGGTGAGCCGCATCCCTGGTATGTTCTGACGGAGGTTTCAGGCGATGGTCCGGGCTTGCGCGAGGCGCTGGAAAACACTTTGATGCGCGGGTTTGAAAATGGTCTGATCAGCGATGCGGCGCTGGCGCAGAGCGAGACCCAGCGAGAAGCTTTCTGGCATCTGCGCCACGGGCTTTCAGAGGCGCAAAAGCCCGAAGGCGGCAGCATCAAGCATGATATTTGCGTCCCCGTGGCTAAAATGCCTGAATTTATCGACCGGGCCAGCGCCGCTGTCGCCAAATATCTTCCCGGCTGCCGCCCGGTTCCTTTCGGCCATCTGGGCGATGGCAATGTGCATTTTAACGTCACCCAGCCCGATGGCATGGCGCGTGGGGCTTTTCTTGAACGCTGGGAGGAAATGAACGCCATTGTGCATGCGATCGTGACGGATATGAACGGCTCCATCAGCGCCGAGCACGGCATCGGCATTCTCAAGCGCGATCTTCTGCCCGGGGTCAAATCGCCCACCGAGCTTGACATGATGCGGCGTTTGAAAACCGCGTTTGATCCGCTTGGCATTTTAAACCCCGGTAAATTACTGCCTGGCAGGCGCGATGAGGCAAAATGAAAATCCGCGCCATGAGAGATGAGGATCTGGGCGATGTTATTGGCCTGTGGCGGGCCGCGGGGCTGACGCGGCCCCATAACGACCCTGAGCGCGATATTGCCTTTGCCCGTAAATCACCGGCTTCCGATATTCTTGTCGGCGCAATTGACGGGCGCATCGCGGCAAGCTGCATGGTGGGGTATGACGGCCACCGGGGTACGGTGTATTATCTGGCCGTTTTGCCGCAGGATCAGGGCAAAGGGCTGGGCAAACAGATTTTAGGCGCGGCGGAGGCGTGGCTCAAAGCGCGCGGCGTCTGGAAGCTTAACCTGATGATCCGCGCGGATAATGAGGCGGTGCGCGATTTTTATCTTGCCTCGGGTTATGCCGAAGAGCCCCGCCTTGTCATGGCGCGCTGGCTGGATAAGGATAACGCTCCTTAATCAAACAAACCGGGCTGATCTTCAGCCTCATCGGGTTCCAGCGGTTCGATCAGCTCCTTGCTGTCATTGGCAACTGAATTGACTTTGGCCGGGACCGGCCAGCTTGTTAAAAAATCCTCCGGCGCGGGTTTGAGATGGCGGACGGCGTCTTGCGGCCTTGTGTCTTCATCGAGCCAGAGATCATACTCCTCCGGGGCGAGAATTGCCGGCATACGGTTATGGATAGGGCGGAGTTGCGCGTTGGCCTGCACCGTGATCAGGGCCGCGGTTTCAAGCTCGGCGCCGTCCTTGCTCATCCAGTGCTCCCAGATCCCGGCGATGGCGAAGGGCTCGCCCGATCCGGGCGTGATGTAAAAGGGCTGTTTTGGTCCCCGGCCTTTTTTTTGCCATTCATAAAAGCCGCTGGCCATGAACAGCGCCCGGCGGCGCTTGATGGCGTTTTTAAAGGATGCGCGCTGCAAAACCCCTTCGGCGCGCGCATTGATCAAAATGCCGTGCGCGTCAATATCCCTTGCCCATGAGGGCACAAAGCCCCAGCGCAGCAGCGAAAAATGCCGCCCGCCCTTTCCGGCGCGGATGAGGGGAACCGGCTGGGAAGGGGCGATGTTGTAGCGCGGCGGAAAATTGGGGGTTTCTTCATAGCCGAACCAGCCGCGCAAGGTGTCCGGGTCATGGGTGAGTGTAAATCGCCCGCACATATTCCCCTCCATAAATATTGAATATTTAAACGCCTTTCCCGCGCAAGGTAAGCATTTTGAAACATGAATATGCAATATTCCTGAGCAATACCGGAACAGGTTATAAAAAATTATCGAGCAAGAGGGACGCGTGGGAGAACTGCCGCAACAATTCGAGGTTGGCGCCGCCACAGCGGCCGGGCACGGTTTGTCCGCCGCCAGCCTGATCGAGGCCAATATCAATCCCGATACCTTGCTGGCGACAGATTACCTCAATCACTACAATGAAGTGATCATGTTGTTCGAGATGCTTCCCGATATGCCCGATTGTCTGGAAGATGTCGAAGCCTGGACGCCGAAAACCTATGAAGACCATTTTCGCGATTCGTCCTTTCAGGGCAAGGAACTGGCAATCGCCGCCTATCGGCACGCATCGCTTAACGTGCGCACCCGGTTTGAAAATATCTGCGCCGAGCTGGATATCCGCATTCTGGAGACGGCCCATAATGCCCGCATCGCCTGGGAAACACAGCGGATTGACCGCTTTCGCGAGATTTGCCAGGGCGCGCATGTGGCGCTCTCGCCATTGCTTGACCAACTCAACGGGGCCATTCACGGCTCAATGGATGAGGCGCATCGCGAGGCCGCCGAGACAATGCCGGATCATGGCCAGACCCAGGCGGATATCGACGCCATGTTTGATTAATTGCATAATGGGCGCATGAGCAAATCTTCCCGCCTGTATCCAGCCCGCCCGCTTGTCGGGGTCAGCGCCGCGATTGTTGATCGCGGCAGGGTTTTGCTGGTGCAGCGCGGCAATGCGCCGTTGCAAGGGATGTGGAGTTTTCCCGGCGGGTTGGTCAAGACGGGTGAAAAGCTCATTAATGCAGCGCGGCGCGAGCTGCTTGAGGAAACCGGGATTTCCGCCGGTGCCCTGAGGCAGGTTGATGTGATCGAAATACTTGATATCGATCAGGACCGGGCGCGTCATCATTATATTCTCATCATCTATAGCGGCGTTTACAAAAGCGGCGCGGCGCAAGCGGCAAGCGATGCCTCGGCGCTGTGCTGGGCCGATTATAAGACGGCGAAAAAGCTGACGCTTACCGAAGGCGCCCTCAAGATCATTAAAAACCTCACGCGCTCTTGATTGGCGCGTGATCACAATTCGCGCCATTGTCGCTGCATGAGATGTTTTGAGTTACCTCCCTTCTCTACCCGTCGCCGGCAATTGTATTTTGTGCCGCTTTTGCTGGCGGCGGTGTTTTTTTTAGCCGGCCCGGCCCTGTCGGCGGGACCCGATGAGTGGCGGGCGCAAGGGTGGACCAAAACGGATTTTTCCAAATCCTCGATTGATTTTAGCGAAATTTTCATGGGCGGCCCGCTGCGGGACGGAATTCCGCCCATCGACAACCCGGTCTATAAATCCATTTCCGAAAGCCGCGATCTGGAGCTGCGCGAACCGGTGATTACCCTGGTGCTTAATGGTGATGCGCGGGCCTATCCGCTGCAAATCATGATGTGGCACGAGATTGTCAATGATACGGTGGGCGGGGTGCCGGTTACGGTGACATTCTGCCCGCTGTGCAATACCGCGATCGCCTTTCACCGCGAGTTGAACGGCAAGGTGCTGGATTTTGGCACGACAGGATTGCTGCGCAATTCCGATCTGGTCATGTATGACCGGCAAACCGAGAGCTGGTGGCAGCAATTCACCGGCGAGGCGATTGTCGGCGCGATGAACGGGCAGGAACTAAAAATGATTCCCACCCGGCTTGAATCCTTCAAACGGTTTCAGGACGCCTATCCCGGCGGCAAGGTGCTGCATCCCAACTCACGTTCCTTGCGCCGCTATGGCCGCAATCCTTACGCCGGTTATGACCGGCGCGACAAACCCTATGGCCTGTTCCGCGGCGCCTTCCCGAAGGGGATAAATCCCATGGCGCGGGTTGTGGCGGTAGAAACCGCAAAGGGGCCCTTTGCGGTATCGCTGAATCTTTTGCGCCAGAAAAAGCGCATTGAAAAAAATGATGTGGTTTTAAGCTGGATGCCGGGGCAGGTCTCCGCGCTTGATACCGCGATCATATCCGAGGGCCGCGATGTGGGGAATGTCACCGCACAGCGCAAGGGGAAAAGCGGCATGGAGGATATTGTCTATCACCTCACATTCGCCTTTGCCTACCACGCCTTTAACCCGGATCATCCCATCCAGACCCGATGAATTTCTATCTTCCCCCGCCGCGTTAACCTTTAATTCAGGTTCAGCATGACTTGGCGCGCCGGCGTGATAAAAAGGAATGCAGATTTATTTTATCGCCGGGCGCCGCGCGGGTGACAGAGGAAGACATGAAAAGACTGGCTGCATATGACGAAGATCCTTTGATCAGAATAAAGAAGCAAGAAGCCCTGCAATATATTCTGGACGCCTGGGAAGAGGCGCTTTCGGACGGGATTGATCCTTATCTGCTGGCGAACGCGGCCATTTTCGCCGCGCTTTCGGATATGATTTCCATCCATGGCGAGGAGGCCGTCGGCCAGATGACCGACAGCCTGTCGCAGCGCATTGATCTGGGCGAGTTCACCTTGAACCGGGTGACGCAGTAACGCGCAGCCGCCTTACACCGGCGGTGCGATGTCGATTACGATGCGGCCGCGGGTTTTGCCCTTTACGATTTGAGCAGCGACTTTTTGCACATCGGCAAAAGGCACATGGGTGGTCAAGGTGGCAAGCATCGCCATATCCAGATCCGCCGCCAGACGGCCCCAGGCGGCAAGGCGTTTTTCGCGCGCCACAATGACGGATTCGACACCGGCAAGTGTAACCCCGCGCAAAATGAACGGCATGACATTGGCGGGCAAATCCGCCCCCTGCGCCAGCCCGCAGGCGGTGACAATGCCGTGATATTTCATTTGCGAGATCAGATTGGCAAGGGTTGAGGAGCCAGCCACGTCAACCGCCCCGGCCCATCTGGTTTTGCTCAGGGCGCGGGGCTTGCCGGCAAAGGCCTCGCGGTCGATAATTTCCGCCGCGCCCAGAGCCTTGAGATACTCCGCCTCTTGCGGCCGTCCGGTCGAGGCCACGACATGAAAACCGCGTTTGGCCAGCAGCGCAACCGCCACCGAGCCAACGCCGCCCGCAGCGCCGGTAACCACCACCTCGCCATCATCGGGGCTCAAACCCAGCTCTTCAAGGCGCAGCACGCATAACATGGCGGTAAAGCCCGCCGTGGCGATGGTCATGGCGTCGGCGGTGCTCCAGCCTTGCGGCACCGGCACCAGATATTCGCCCGGCACCCTGGCGCGTTCGGCATAGCCGCCGTGATGGGTCTCGCCGATGCCCCAGCCGGTGCAGACCACCTTGTCGCCGGGGGCATAACGCTCATCATCCGATGAAATCACCTCACCGGCAAAATCAATGCCGGGGATAAGCGGGTATTTGCGCAGGATCGGCGCAAGGCCGGTGATGGCGAGGCCGTCCTTGAAGTTGAGGGTCGAGTATTCCACCTTGACCAGAACCTCGCCTTCCATGAGATCATCATTGCTCATCTGCGTGAATTGCACGCTCTGGCCGTCCTCGGTTTTATCGATCAGCAACGCTTTGAATGTGTCGGTCATTTTGGCCTCTTGTCTGAATTAATCATTTTATTATCCGTCATTCCGGCGCAAGCCGGAATCTATTCTAAATTTGGCAATGTGATGCTAACTCCCTTATGGATTCCTGCCTTCGCAGGTATGACGAATTTTACGGGTTGAAGCATGTTATATCCGTAAACTCCCACTTTCACCCCTCGCTCATAACGCTTCCCAGAACCGCATCGGCCGCCCGTGGGCGCGGCCTTGCAATTCGCCCTCCCACATGACGGGACGGCCGCGAATGATGGTGCCTACCGGCCAGCCTTGCAGAATACGGCCATGAAACGGGGTCCAGCCGCAGCGGCTTTGCGACCAGCTATCGTTCATGGTATGGCGCGCCTTCATATCGACGATGGTGAAATCGGCATCATATCCCACCGCGATGCGGCCCTTGCCGGCAATGCCGAAAATGCGGTGCGCGCCGTGGCTGGTGAGATCCACGAAGCGCTCGAGGGTCAGGCGGCCGCGATTGACATGATCAAGCATCACCGGGACCAGCGTCTGGACGCCGGGCATGCCGGCGGGGGATTCAGGATAGGGCCTGGCCTTTTCCTCGCGGGTATGGGGGGCGTGATCGGAGCCGATCACATCAACAATCCCGGCCTGCACGGCGCGCATCAGGGCGGCGCGTTCATCCTCGCCGCGAATGGGCGGGTTCATCTGGGCCAGGGTTCCCAGCTCGTTATAAGCATCAGGGGCGGCAAGGGTGAGGTGCTGCGGTGTGGCTTCAACCGTGGCGATATCCTTGTTTTGCGCCAGAATATCCATTTCGCGCCCGGTGGTAATACGCAGCACATGCACGAGCTTGCGCGCCTTTCGGGCCAGATTTATCAGCCGCTCGGTGGCTTTAAACGCGCTCATCGCATCACGCCAGAGCGGGTGAGAGGAAGGATCGCCGCTTACCCGCTCACCCTCGCGGGCGATCAGGCGCTCTTCATCCTCGCAGTGAAATGCGGCGCGGCGGGTGATGGCGCCCAGCACGCGCACGAGGCTTGCATCATCATGCACCAGCAGCGAGCCGGTGCTGGAGCCCATGAACACTTTTACGCCGCAGCAGCCGGGGATGCGTTCCATCTCGGCGAGAAGTTCAACATTTTGCGCCGAGGCTCCAGCGTAAAAGGCGTGATCGCACCACATGCGGTCCCTGGCGCGGTTCAGCTTGTCTTCAAGCGCAGCTACATCGGTGGTGGAGGGGTTCGTGTTGGGCATTTCAAACACGCCCGTTACCCCGCCCATGACCGCGGCGCGGCTGCCTGTTTCAAGGTCTTCCTTGTGGATCGGCCCCGGCTCGCGGAAATGCACCTGGGTGTCAATGACGCCGGGCAGGACATGCAACCCCTTGACATTGATCACTTCACCGGCTGCATTTTCGTCCAGCGCCCCGATGGCGGTGATTTTACCGCCGCGCACACCGACATCGCGAACCCCCCGCCCGTCCTGATTGACAACCGTGCCGCCCTTGAGGAGAAGATCATAGCTCTTGGTCATATTTCCCGCTTTGTCTTGAAGCTGCCCTTGCCATTGCGTAAATCTAACCTATCCACATAAAAAGGCGAGTCGTCCATGAGCATTATGTCAGCCGTAATTTTACAAGACCGCAGCGTGTTGCAGATTTCCGGTGAGGATGCACGGGGCTTTTTGCAGGGGCTGGTGACGAACGACATGGCATTGGTGCGCGCGGGCAATGCCATTTCCACCGCCCTGCTCAACCCGCAGGGGAAAATCCTGTTTGATTTTTTTGTCACCGGCGCAAAGGACGGCTATCTGATTGATTGCGCCCGCAGCCAGAAGGCGGATCTCATCAAGCGCCTGAATATGTACAAGCTGCGCTCGAAGGTTAAGATAAGCGATCCGGGCGAGGGACTGGGCGTTGCGGTTTTCTGGCCGGAAATGGCCGCTTTTAAGGATGGGGCGCGGTTTCAGGACCCGCGCCATGAGGCGCTGGGCGTCCGGGTGATTGCCAGCCTTTCATGGCTTGAAAAAGCCATTGAAACACCGGCGGATTATCACGCTCTGCGCATCGGGCTGGGCATTGCCGAGGGCGGGCAGGATTTTAATCCTGGCGAGGTGTTTCCGCATGAGGCGAATTTTGATCAGTTGAACGGGGTGAGCTTTAGCAAGGGGTGCTATGTGGGACAAGAGGTGGTCTCGCGCATGCGGCACAAGACGGACATCCGCAAACGGTTTTTGCCCGTTGCGCTTGAAGGTCCCGCGCCGGATGTGGGCAGCCCCGTTTTTGCGGGAGAGAAAAAGGCCGGAATTATGGGCTCAAGCGCCGGGAATAAAGGGCTTGCCCTGCTCCGGTTTGACCGCATCGACGGCGCGGGCGCCCTGAGCTGCGGCGGCGCGAGGCTGGAAGTGCAGCGGCCGGACTGGGCTGATTTTGAAATTCCCGGAGTTTGAGGCTGATGATCATGGATGAAAAACCGCGCTGCGCCTGGCCGGGACGCGAGCCGCAAAAGGCCGATGCGCAGTATATCGCCTATCATGACACCGAGTGGGGGGTGCCGGAATTTGATGACCGGGCGCTGTATGAAAAGCTCATTCTGGACGGATTTCAGGCCGGGCTTTCCTGGATCACGATCTTGCGCAAACGCGACAATTTCCGTCGCGCCCTTGACGGCTTCGAGCCGCAGATTATCGCCCGTTATACCGATAAGGATATCGAGCGCCTGATGGGCGATGCGGGGATTGTGCGCAACCGGGCCAAGATTATCGCCACCATCAACGGCGCGCGGGCGTGGCTGAAGATCATGGAAGGGGCAGGTTTCAGCGCTTATCTGTGGGATTTCGTTGACGGGGTTCCGATCCAGAACAACTTTGCCGAAGAGAGCAAGGTCCCGGCCCAGACGCCGCTGAGCGCCGCGATCTCGAAGGATTTGAAAGCAAAAGGTTTTAATTTTTGCGGCCCGACGATTATCTATGCCTTCATGCAGGCGGTGGGGATGGTGAATGATCATGTCACGGGCTGTTTCCGCCATGGCGAATGCGCCGCAATGGCGACAATAAACGGGAACGGAAAATAGGCATGGCGGGCAACAATACAAAGCCGCGCGCCTGGCAGCGCATGTTATCGGGACGGCGGCTTGATCTTCTCGACCCCTCGCCGCTGGATGTGGAAATTGAGGATATTGCCCACGGGCTGGCGCGCGAGGCGCGCTGGAACGGGCAGACTTCGGGCGATCATGTCTTTTCGGTGGCGCAGCATTCGCTGCTGGTGGAAGATCTGGTGCTGCGTTTCAAGCCCGGTATCGACGCAAGGTGGCGGCTGGCGGCCTTGCTGCATGATGCGCCCGAATATGTCATCGGTGATCTGATCAGCCCGTTCAAGGCGGCTGTCGGGCTGGATTATAAAATCTTCGAGCAGCGCCTGATGGCGGCGATCCATATGCGTTTTGGCCTGCCCGCCGCCGTGCCCGAGCCTGTCGAAAAACTCATCAAGCGCGCCGACAAGGCTTCGGCCTATCTGGAGGCGACAAGGCTCGCCGGGTTCGAGGAAAAAGAAGCGGCAAAATTCTTCGGACGGCCGCGCGGGTTTGTCATCACAGAGCAATTTGAAGCCGGTTTGAAACCCTTGGCCGTGCCCGAGGTGCAAAAAAGGTTTTTGCACCGTTTTCAACTTCTTGGCGGGTCGTTCAACCCGGTCACGTTGCAGCAATCGAGAAATCTATAAATCATGATTCATGTCTGCCCCCTCAATGCGGTTGAAAAAATCATCGCCAGATATAAACCCAGCCATGTGCTGAGCCTGCTGACGCCTGAAATGATGATCGAAACGCCGCAAGGCATAGCGGCGGCGAATCATCTGCGGCTCAGCCTGAACGATATCGCCCGGCCGGAAGAGGGTCTGGCGGAGCCTGAAACGGAACATGTGCAAAAGCTGATTGATTTTTTGCAAAACTGGCCGCAGGACGCGCCGCTTCTGATCCATTGCTGGGCCGGGATCAGCCGCTCCACGGCGGCGGCCTTTATCGCCATGTGTCTGTTCAACCCCAAGGACAGGGAAATTGCCCTGGCCAAAATATTGCGCTTTCATGCGCCCGAAGCCTCGCCAAACCCGTTGATTGTGGCGCATGGCGACGCCATACTCGGCCGCAAGGGGCGGATGCGCAAAGCCATTGCAAATATCGGCCGGGGACAAACGGCTTTTGAAGGCTCGCATTTTATCCTTCCGGTTTATCTGTAAAAAGGACGGCGCCATGCCGCGCAGCAGCCAGAAACAGCAAGCCTCGGTCATTATCGGCCTGAGCGCGGCTATTGTTGCGGTGCAAGGCGGGGAGCCGCTGATCCTGGCGGTGCCCAGACACGGCGATAAAAAAACAAGGGCTGATTTCCTGCCCTTTGGCCCCTTCAACCCCATTGCGCACCGGACCATGGAGATGGGGCTGCGCGCCTGGGTGGAAGAGCAAACGGGGTTAAAGCTTGGCTATGTGGAACAGCTCTACACCTTCGGCGACCGGGGCCGCCACGCCAAGCCGGGAGATCAGGGCAGCCATGAGGTTTCGGTGGGCTATCTGGCGCTGGCGCGCGAGGCGGTGGCGACGGGACCGGGAAAATGGCGCAAATGGTACGAGTTTTTCCCTTGGGAGGACTGGCGAGGCGGCAAGCCGGCGATTCTTGGCGAGACGATCGAGCCGCTGCTGCGCCAATGGGCCGCCTTGCCCGAGACCAATCCGCGCAAGGCGCAGGGGCTGGGACGGCTGGAACGGCTCAGGCTGTTTTTCGGCCTTGATGGCCTGCCCTGGGACGAAGAGGGGGTTCTGGAGCGCTATGAGCTGCTTTATGAAGCCGGGATTGTGCCCGAGGCGCGGCGCGACGGGCGCAAAAATACCGGTCTGGCCGCTAACAACGGCGCTTGGCCGCTTCTGGGCCAGAGCATGCAGCATGATCACCGGCGCATTCTGGCCACCGCCATGGGGCGGCTGCGCGGCAAGCTGAAATACCGGCCGGTTATTTTTGAGCTCATGCCGCCGGAATTTACCCTGTTTGAATTGCAGCGCGCCGTTGAGGCGATCTCCGGCGGGGCATTGCACAAACAAAATTTCCGCCGCATGGTGGAGAAGGGGCGGGTTGTCGAGCCGACGGGGAGCGTCCTGACGCGCACCGGCGGGCGGCCGGCGGCGCTGTTCCGCTTCCGGCGCGAGGTTTTGCGCGAACGCCCGGCCCCGGGCTTGCGCGTCAAGGCCATAAAAGGATAGGGACGCAAGATGGAAGCCATTATTATCGTCCTTGTTGTTGTTGGCCTCGTGATCGGCATTCCCGTCCTTATCTTTGTCAGGCTTTCACGGCTTGAGAAAAAAATCCTGCTGCTGGAGAAAAACCTGCGCCATCTCAAGGCCGCACCTGTAATGCCGCGCGCGGCCGCAGGGCCCGATACGCCGCCTGAACAAGGCGCAGGGGCCTTGGAGCCAGAAGCACCAGAAGCGCCAGAACAGACAGAAGAAACCGGGCGGCCTAAAGATACGGCCCGGGACAGACCGGCGGCTTCAACGGCGTGGAAAACCGCGCCGCCGCCCAAGGCGTCACTGGAAGAAACCGTTGGCGCCAAATGGACCATCTGGCTGGGCGGGCTGGCGCTGGCGCTGGGCGGGATTTTTCTGGTGCGTTACTCGGTTGAATACGGGCTGCTGGGGCCCAAAGTGCGGCTGGTTCTGGCGGCGCTGCTGGCGCTTGTTCTGGCCGGGACGGGGGAGGTCCTGCGGCGCCGGGATGCAAAAATTCACCTTGGCGCCCTGCCCCCGGCCTATATTCCGGGCATTTTGACAGCGGCGGGAGTATTGACCGGCTATGCCAGCATTTACGCCGCTTTTGCGCTTTACGGCTTTTTGGGGCCGCTGGCCGCTTTTGTCCTGCTGGCGCTTGTCTCCGTGGCCGGGTTGGCGCTTTCGGTTTTGCACGGGCCCTCACTCGCCGCGCTGGGCATGGCGGGCAGCTATGTCACGCCGCTGCTGACGGGCTCCGACTCGCCCAGCATCTGGCCGCTCTACATTTATTTGCTGTTTGTCACGGCGGCGGCCTTTTTTACCGCCTCGCTGCGCGGCTGGTTGTGGCTGGCGGTCTCGTCCGCCGCGGGCGCTGTGCTGTGGGGCTTTTTGTGGAATACGAGCAACTGGAGCCCGGGCGATGTTTTGCCCTCGGCGCTCTATTTTATCACCCTTACGGCGCTAGGGCTCGTTTTCCTCAAAATGGACAGGGCGGGCGGGCAAGACAAGAGCTTGACATGGCGGCGGCAGGACTGGCCGGTGATCGGCGTTCTGGCCGGAATATCGCTGCTGGCGGCGGCGCTTTTGCGGCTTGATGAGTATTCCGATTTGTCTTTGGGCTTTTTCGCTCTGATAACGGCTGTACATCTGGCCAGTGCGTGGCGCTGGCGGGGTCTGAGCGCATTGGCGGCGTGGGCGGCGGCGCTGTTCGGCTTTGCCTATTTGAGCTGGCATGTGCCGGTTTTGCTTGATCTGATACGTGAATATGACCGTTTCTTCGGCTTTGCGCCGCCTGAACCTTCCGCACTTGACCGTTTCCTGATCGCCGGGGCGGTTTTCGGGCTCACTTTCGCCGCCACAGGCTTTGCGGCGGTATGGAAGCGCGGCGGGCTGGAATACTGGAGCGCGGCTTCCACTCTCACACCGCTCGGCGCGCTTATTTACGGCTATATTCAGGCAACGCGGTTTGAGCAATCAGTGCCCTTCGCGCTGGCGGGGGTGGCGCTGGCGGCGATTTTCACCCTGATGGCCGAAGTGCTGGGCCGCGAGGCGTCAAAGGATGAGAGGCGGCTATGGAATAGCGGGATTTACACCGCCGCCGCCTTTGCGGCGCTGGCGCTGGCGCTCACCATGGTGCTGGAAAAAGGCTGGCTCACGGTGGCGATTGCGCTTTTATGCCCGGCCATGGCCTTTGTTACGCTCAGGCGCCCGGTGCCGGTTTTGCGCAAGCTGGCCGCCGCCATGGCCCTTATCGTGGTTGTGCGCCTCATCATGTATCCCCTCCTCACCGCCGAGCCAGGCATGGTGCCGGTTTTCAACTGGCTGCTGTATGCCTACGGCGTTCCGGCGCTGGCCTTTGCCGCCAGCGCGGTGATCTTTTTGCGTAAAAGGGATGATATCTATGTGCAGGTGTTCGAGGTGGCCGCCATCGCCTTTACCACCGCGCTGATCGGATTTCAGGTGCGGCATCTGCTCAATAACGGGGTTGTCACCTCCGCCAGTTTCGACTTGCCGGAAATGAGCATCCATACCCTGACCTGGGCCGGGCTTTCGCTGGGGCTGAACCGGCTGGACAACTGGCGCAAACGGGTTGTTTTGTCCTATGGTTCACTGGTTCTGGGCCTCATGGGGATAACCGGTATTGTGCTGGTGCAACTTCTTGCCCTCAATCCGCTGATGACCAATGATAGCATTGGCGCGGGGCTGATATTCAACCAGCTTATCCTGGCCTATCTGCTGCCGGCCCTGCTTTATGGCCTGATCTATGTAACGGGTAATAATAGCCGTCATCCACTCTATCTTGCCGCCGCCGGAGCGGTTGCGCTGGTTCTCGTCTTTGCCTATCTGTCGCTGGAAATCCGGGCGCTGTTCCAGGGCAACGGATTATTGGGTTTGAGCCAGGAAACAAGCGACGGGGAAATGTACACCTATTCCGCTATCTGGCTGCTCTACGGGCTGGCGCTGCTGGGGGCGGGGATAATCTCCCGCACAAGGGCGCTCAGATACGCCTCCTTCGCGGTGGTGATGCTTTCCGTCAGCAAGGTGTTCCTGTTTGATATGTCAAACCTTACCGGTATCTTCCGCGCCCTTTCCTTTATCGGGCTCGGTATGGTGCTGATCGGCATTGGTTATGTGTACCAAAGGGCGGTGTTTCCGGCTAAAAAGGCAGCACAGTCAAAAGAGGCGGGGGAAATATGATGGGCAGGGGCTGCTCAGCCTCCCTGAGGCGGTCGGGCTGGCGTTTCCGCAAAAATACCTGGCGGGGTTTTTTACGGAAAGCCGTTCGCTGTCAGTCCTCGCCGCCATCGCCGCCGGCGATTGAGGTGTAGGGATCATAGAAGGGCCCCGTGGGGACTTTTTTACCCGCTTTCCTGAGCGTTTTTCTGACCCTCAGCACCTTTTTGTGCATTTGAGTGACGATGCGCAGGGCGAAATTGATATCTTTCTCGGCCTGACGCCTCTGAAAGTCAGAATATCCTTTAGGCCGAAAGAATCTCCCGTCTCCCGGATAGAAAAAACCGGTAATGAAATCCTGC
>CAZIVB010000043.1:0-13461 GCA_964542565.1 uncultured Hyphomicrobiales bacterium
CCTCTCCTTTTGCCTGCGGTGCGTTGTGACCCGAACATCGTACCAGCCGTGTTCATTTTCACGCTCGTCGGTGTGATCCGCACCGATGTAATAAACATTCGGCTCGGTTCCCTTTCCCGGCCGCAGGACCGTGACCGGGCTGGTGTCGATGAGGCGGGAAATCTCGCTCTCCGGGTCGCTGATATCGCCAAATATCCGGGCGCCGCCAACGCAGGAATTGACGCAGGACGGAACCAGCCCGTTCGAGACCCGGTGAATGCAAAAATCGCATTTATCGGCAAAACCGGTAACCGGATTGAGAAAACGGGCATCATAGGGACAGGCCTGAACGCAATATTTGCAGCCGATGCAGACCCCGGTATCAATCACCACGATGCCGTCCTGTTTGCGTTTATAGGTGGCGCCTGTCGGGCAAACGGCAACGCATTGCGGTTTGCTGCAATGATTGCACAGCCGCGGCAGAAAATTGCGTGAAACGTTCGGATAGGTGCCTTTTTCGGTATATTCCACCCATGAACGCGTAACCCCCAGCGGCACGTCAAATTCGGCCTTGCAGGCGATGCTGCATGAATGACAGCCGATACAGCGCCTGGTATCGATGAGCATGGCGTATTGTTTTGGCCGCGCTTTTTCTTTTTGCGGCGTCTTCGTCGCGGCTGCCGGTACCGATGCCAGGGAGGCAACGGCCATGCCGCCGGCCAGTTTTTGCACAAAACTCCTGCGGGTCGGGCTGTGTTTGTCTTTGCGGCTCATATCAAGCTCCCGGATGCTGAAAAGGCCTAACCATCGGCCGGTGTGGTTTTTCTGAAAGCGTTCTGGCGCAAATCAACCTGGCGGTGGACGAGATTGAAATGACATGCGATGCAGGTTTTCTTTTCCTTCAGCGCCAGCTTGTGGGCGTTGACGCCGCGCGAGCGCTTCGGCTTGATTTCAGATTCAATATGGCAGGAGCGGCAGGTGACGCTGTCATATTCAAACAGCCGGTCACGCACCCGGTATGAGGTGGCGCGGCGCGGCTCGATCCATTTTCCGGCCCGCTCGGCATCGCGGTCGCGAAAATGCCCGAACAGATCGGTAATGGAGAGGAAATGGGTGTAGGCGTAGGTTGTATTCCACCAGCCCTTGGGTAAATGGCACTCAACGCAGCGCGCCTGTGAGGTCTTGTCGCCGTGCCGGGCCTGATGCGGCCGCGTTGCCGTGAGGCGGTAATTGGCATTAAATTCCCAGGGCAGATGGCAGTTGTTACACAGGGCGTCACGGGCAATCAGATTGCGGGTTACCGGTTCATAGACGATGATCCAGCCGACAATCAGGAGCGCGAAAATCCCGCCGGTTATGGCGATTGTCCGGGGTGAGAAAGTATCGGTAATTTTCACGTGAGCCCCCTGCTGTTGATACCGGATCCGGGTCGATGGGAAGTGAGGAAACATGTCCGGCCCGCTTTGAGGCCGGACATGGCTTTGTGTTAATCTTCAGGCTTATTTCAGCTTGGTCGCTTCAATGGTCGCCTTGGCGCCAAAACCGATTTGCACCGGGAATGAGACATGGTGACCACGGGTTGTGATGTTGTCATCATGGGTGGCGAAACCGAACGTATATACGCCGCCTTCCTTCAAAGCCTTGTCGTCGGAATTGGTAAGGCCCAGGGGACGCGCCCACACCACTGTCCACACGCCGTCTTTCCAGACGCCTTCGGAACGGTTGTTGTCGGCGGCCGATCCTTTGGAGTCTTCCCGGCTGACAATATATTCGGGGATCAGATCTCCCTTTTTCCAACCGGCATTGGGATCGAACGGAACGGCGTTTTTCTCGCGGATCAGGGTTGTCGGCATCTTGCGGATGTCTTCAAACCTGACGCTTTTGCGGCCAAACACCTTTTCGTTGAACATATATTTTGGCTGGTGGGTCTTTTTGTTGACGTTCTTGGAGAACGGATTTTTGCCGGCATCGCTGTTGCGATATTCAAGCACGTAGAAATCATCCGACATGCCGACCGGATTCGAGCGGTGGGCGCGCCACTGCATCAGGTCGAGGAAACCGCCGGCCGCCTTGATCTTGGCGATCTCTTCGGGGGTTTTGCCCTTGTCCCAGGATGTTCCGTCGGTGCGTGTTGACGGCAGATACTTGCGCACATCTTTTTTCTTCAGATGTTTAAACAGCGCATTGGCCTTGACCTCTGCCGTGGTTGGCCGGTCCGGGCTGTCGCGTTCGCCGTTATGACAGGTGAGCCAGCAGCCCTGATTCTTGAACATCGGCACCTTGCCGTCGTCGATCATTATCGACATCCGGTCTTCATAAATACCCGGCTGCTCGCCATCCTGGACGACTTCATCAAGCTTGGGATAGCCGAACTGATGCCATTCCTTGCCATCATAACGCAGATAGGGATGTGCATAGCCGGGGTAATTATTCAAGGTTTTCCACTGAAAGCGGAAATAGGCGTCCTTGTTGTCATAGGCAACCTGGAATTTCAGATTGATTGTGCCGTTCTTGCCTTCGACAGGCATGGGTTCCAGATCGTGCCCGCCGACCAGCTTGTTCCCCATCTCCTCTTCTTCGTTCAGGTGGCAGGCAACGCAGGCCTGGCCTTCCTTGGTTTGCAAATTGGCTCTTTTGTGTTTGGGGCTGCGAAGCCATTCGTAAGTTGACTGGCCGGGCCAGAACAGCTTGATCGTATGCGTGGGGACGCTGGCCCAGTTGATGGCCGCGGGGTCTCCTGCAAGTGCAGGTCCCGCCAGAAGGGCTGAAATACTTATCAGCAATGCGGTTCGTTTCATGATTTTTCTCCAACCAGTGACGTTAAAAAAGCTCAGGCACTCAAGGTTGGAGCAATCCTTGTGCCATAACGTCAATGTCAGGAAAACCTAGAAAAATCCAGCCCGCAACAGCTTTGGACATAGCGGCCTCATGTCGTGAAACAATGACAGATGTCACATTTCTATGACAGTCCCCAGCGCTTCATGCGGACATAAAGATTCTGGCGCGGGATGCCGCTCATCCGGGCGGCTTCGGAGACATTTCCGTTGGCTTGTTCGAGCAGGCGGGTCAGGTAATCGCGCTCGAAGGCGGCGCGCTCATTCTGGTAGGAAAGCAGAGCCGGATCATCGGAATCAACCAGGATGGTCTCTTCGGCGATATCGGGCAAATCGGCTGAGGTTATGGGGCCGCCGGAGTGCAGCGCAACGGCTCTTTCGATGGTATGCTGCAACTGGCGCACATTGCCGGGC
Source organism: uncultured Hyphomicrobiales bacterium (assembly GCA_964542565.1). Classification (GTDB taxonomy): domain Bacteria; phylum Pseudomonadota; class Alphaproteobacteria; order Rhizobiales; family BM303; genus BM303. The sequence continues at coordinate 3,228 of CAZIVB010000043.1, forward strand.
CATGAATAATGATCGAGAAGATAGATCGCTTCTGGTGTCAGGGGGCCAACGCTCTTGTTGAACTTGGTATTGAAATATTTGAGGAAATGCACCGCCAGAGGCACGATATCCTCGCCGCGGTCACGCAGGCGCGGAATTTCAAGGTCAACAACATTGATCCGGTAAAACAGATCCTCGCGGAAACGGCCGGCCCTGACTTCATCGGCAAGATTTTTGTTGGTGGCGCAAACAAGGCGAAAATCGCTCGAATGAAGCTGTGTCCCGCCCAGCCGCGAAAAGGTGTGTTCTTGCAAAACACGCAGCAGGGAGCTTTGCAGTTTGGCGCTCATATCGGCAATTTCATCCAGAAACAAAGTGCCGCCATCAGCAGCTTCAAGATAACCCGGGGTGGTTTTGACCGCACCGGTAAAGGCGCCTTTTTCGTAGCCGAAAAGTGTGCTCTCCAGAATTGATTCGGACAGCGCGCCGCAATTGATCTCGATAAACGGCCCCCCGGCGCGCAGACTGCGGGCATGAAGGCTTTTGGCCGCCAACTCTTTTCCCGTGCCGCTATCGCCCTCGATAAGGACCGTGACATCAAGCGGCGCCACCTGCCGGATCTGTTTTTGCAAGGCAAGGGTGGTTGGCGAATGGCCAATGTGAACCGGAACCTCGCTCCCCGATTCAAGCGATTGCCTGAGGCTGCTGATCTCCCGGTAGGCCCTGTCGAGCCTCAGGGCTTTTTCAACCACGGCTTCCAGTTCTTCAAGATTTTCAAATGGCTTTGTCAGATAGTCGAACAGCCCCTCGCGCACGGCGCGCATGGCGTCGCGCACATCGGCATATCCGGTGATTAAAATCGCCACCTGCTGCGGCCGCTGGGCGCGCATTTCCCGCAACAGATCAAGGCCGTTGCCATCGGGAAGGCGCTGATCCATGATAATCAGGTTGAAATCCGCTGTGGCGAAGCAGCGCCGGGCCTCGGCGGCGTCACGGGCAAAGCAGGTCTCCAGAGGCTGCTCGCGGAAGACGCCCTCAAGCAGGGTGCGCATATGCCGGTCATCATCGACAATGAGAATTTTTGGCGCTATTCCGGTCTCCGGGCTCATGTTCCCTCATCCGTCATTTCTGACTGTGTGTCGGGTAACCACAAAGCAAAAACCGCGCCACCTCCGTCCGGATTGCTGACGCTGATATGCCCCTCATGCAGAATTGTCACATGCTGGACCACGGGAAGGCCCAGCCCGGTTCCCTCATCATGGGTCGTGAAAAAAGGCGTAAAAATCTTGTTCAAATCACTTTCAGGTACACCATCTCCCTGGTCCTGAACCGTAATCTTCCAGCCTGCCGCGGACTGGAATTCGGCAGACAGGCTGACGGTGATGGTCCCGTCATCGGGATTGGCCTGGGCCGCATTGGAAATGAGATTGAACAGGGCATGGCGGATCAGGACCGGGTCGATATCGAGGACAGGCGAGGTTTCGGGCAAATTGGTCACGATCTTCTGCTCGCCGCCGGCACTTTGCTGAAACAGGGCCACGGTTTCCTCAATCAGGAGATTCATATTGGTCGGCTTGCGCTCAAAACAGGAGATTTTGGTGAACTCCAGCATTCTTTTAACAAAGGCATGACTGTCCTTGCCGGCCTTTTTGATGGCGCCGAGCAATTCCCCGATGCGTTGCGGATTGTTCACTTCACGTTCGGCCAGTTGCGTCATGTTGACGACCCCGGCCAGCGGATTGTTCAACTGATGCGCGATCTCGCCGATCATCAGTCCCATGGCGGAGAGCTTTTCCACCTGCACAACCTTCTGATGCTCGGTATTGACCCGCGACAATTGCAGTTCAACCTCGCGCTGGCGCATGTAATCCTTCTCGACCCGGCCCAGTATGGCATAAAACGTCACAAAAACGATCCCGCCGACAAGAATGGAAAGAGCCACGATCATCGCCATGGAATTGCGAAAGGAGGCGCGAAAGGACGTGACATCCTGAACCACGATAAACTCACCCACCGAGCGGCCCGAAATTTCGGTCAGAGGCCTGAACGCCGCGTACAAAGTGCGGTTATTTTCGGTAAACTGCACGACTTTTCCGGTGCTGAACTCTTCCTTGTCGAGAATTTGGCTCAGGGTTTCGGGAATGTGTTCCATGGCCCGGCCGACAACAAGATTGGAGCCGAAACGGCCCCAGTCATCCTGATGACCCAGCATCTTCCTGCCCGTCTTCCACAGTTCGGGATTGAGATATTTTTTATTGACCAGGACCAGGAGATCCACGCCCAGAATTTCGTGAACCTCTTCAATGATATGGTCGATCTCCTCGCCGAGCTCGAGATAACCGATCACCTTGTTGCCGTCGAACCACGGCATAACAACCCGCAAGGTCAAGGTTCCAAGCGGACCCAGCTCAATGCCGCGCGCCGCCTCAAGCGCCCCGACCGCCCGCAATGTTGTAATGCGGTCAATGCTGTCACCATAGCGGCCGGGCTGGTGAACCCGCAAAAAGCTGACCCGGTCCGCGCGGGTAAAATAAAAATGCGTGACGCGATTTTCTTTGCGCAGCTTGTTGAACAAGGGCCTTGCCCGCTGCAGGAGCGCCTTGCGGTCGCCGGCGAGAAATGGCTTTTTCAGCCCCTCATCGCGCGAAAACGCCGTCATGGCGGCCTGCATGAGTGCCGAATCCTGCTCCAGCCTCTGAAGGAACAGACGTTCCGCCGCCGCCACCTTGTCGGCCAGATCCAGTTCGTGGTCACGGTCTTCATGAAGATAGGAACTTATGACAAAGATGGCGATCACGAACAGGATGACAAATGTAAAAGGGACAAGTATCCGGGTTCTGACCCGGTCGCTCCGATAGCCTCCATATGCCCGCTTCAGCGTCATCACAAGTTTTCCTGGCGTTCCTTGCCTTTTTCCTTTCGTGGCGGGAAAGGGCGATGCACGACCATATCAGGAAGAACGACCCGGTACAGCCCCCCTTCTTGGCCGGCATCGGCAGGTATCAGCCAGTGGTCAAATTCCGGGCGGCCCTCCTTACGCCGCCAGTCTGGCCGCCAGTTCCGCTACATGCCTGCCCTGATAACGCGCAATCGCCAGTTCCGGCGCGCTCGGCTGGCGCAAACCGTCGCCCCCGGCAATACAGGTCGCACCATAGGGGGTGCCACCGGACATTTCGGCTGTGTTGAACATCTCCGGGATGCCGTAGGGCACACCGGCAATGAGCATTCCGTGATGCAGCAAGGTGATGTGGAACGAAGTCAGGGTTGTTTCTTGCCCGCCATGCTGGGTTGCTGTCGAGGCGAAGACACTGCCAAGCTTGCCAACAAGCGCGCCGGACTGCCACAGGCTCCCCGTCTGGTCGAGAAAATTGCGCATTTGCGCCGCCATATTGCCAAAACGGGTGGGGGTGCCGAAAATGATCGCATCGTAATCCCCCAGTTCCTTGGGGCTTGCGACCGGCGCCGCCTGATCCAGCTTGAGACCGGCCTGCTTCGCGGCGTCTTCCGGCATCAGTTCCGGTACACGTTTGACCGTAACTTCAGCGCCCGAAACGGAGGAGGCTCCCTCGGCAATGGCATTCGCCATCGTTTCCACATGTCCGTAGCTGCTGTAATAGAGGATGAGTATTTTCGCCATGGCTTTGAATTCCTGTTGTTGCACCTGCGTTTAGCGGCCGGGAGGTGGGGATTGCAGTATGGTCCGCCGGCTTGCCGGATCACGGCCTTAGTGGTAGGTGTAATAAGATGTTGTATAACTAAATAAAAGTAGGCACTAAAAAGTAACCATCAATTTGGACGTAAATCATGACCAAAACACATCCCCCGTCTTGTCCGATGGACTCTATTTTGCGTTTGTTGATGGGGCCCTGGACAACCTATATCCTCTGGATTTTGAGCGATCAGGGGCCGCAGCGTTTCGGGGCGTTGAAACGGGCCGTGCCGGGCATTTCAACCCGCGTCTTGACCGAGCGCCTGCGCAGATTGCAGCAGGCCGGTGTGATCTGGCGTGAGCAAACCCTGACGATACCGCCCGCAGTCACCTACGGGCTCAGCGCGCGGGGCGAGGAATTGCGCGATGTGCTCGATTCTCTGGGCGATATTGCACAAAGCTGGCAGGCTGCGGGGGCGTTTGAAAATAAGGACGCGGCGGCAGAGCCTGCCGCCCGGTAGGATCGGGGGATGCTACCCCGTCCGGAACGGTTGATCAAAATTCAAAACCTTCCGGTCAGGGCTGCAAGCCCAAGACCGGCGGGGGACCGGCGGGTGGGAGAGGGGCGGGCATCAATGCCGCCGGGTTTTACCCTTCTTGCTCGGCGAGGTATTTTTCCACCTCGAGCGCCGCCATGCAGCCCATTCCGGCGGCGGTGACCGCCTGACGGTAAACATCGTCGGTGACATCGCCGGCGGCGAAAACGCCGGGGATTGAGGTTCTGGCGGTGCCGGGGGTGGTGAGGATGGTGCCGTTTTGCTTCATGTCGAGCTGGTCGGTGAAAAGCTCGCTTGCGGGCGAGTGGCCGATGGCGATGAAGACGCCGTCCACCTTGATGTCCTCGGTCTCGCCGGTCTTGACGTTTTTGAGCCGTGCGCCGGTAACGCCCATGGGGTTTTCATCGCCCAGAACCTCATCGAGGACGCTGTCCCATTTGATCTCGATTTTTTCGTGCTCCATGGCGCGTTTGGAGAGGATTTTTTCCGCCCTGAGCTCATCGCGGCGGTGCACCAGCGTGACTTTGGAGGCAAAATTAGTCAGGAACAGGGCCTCTTCCACCGCCGTATTGCCGCCGCCGATTACCGCGACCGGCTTGCCGCGATAGAAAAATCCGTCGCAGGTGGCGCAGGCGGAGACGCCGAAACCCTGGAATTTGGTTTCTGATTCCAGCCCCAGCCAGCGCGCCTGAGCGCCGGTGCAGATGATGAGGGTATCGGCGGTATAGACCGTGCCGCTGTCGCCGGTAAGCCGGATGGGCTTTGTCGTCACTTCCGCTTTGACAATGGTGTCGCTGATAATCTTTGTGCCGACATGTTCGGCCTGGGCCTTCATCTGCTCCATCAGCCACGGGCCCTGAACGGGCTCGGCGAAACCGGGATAGTTTTCCACATCGGTGGTGATGGTAAGCTGGCCGCCCGGTTGCAGCCCCTCGATCAGCACCGGTTCCAGCATGGCGCGCGAGGCATAGATGGCGGCGGTATAACCGGCGGGGCCGGAGCCCAGAACTAAGGTTTTGGCGTGAATGGTATCGGACATGATGAAAGCCCCGCTGTTGGAAATGAGGTAAAAAAGAGGCTCCCGCATCGTGCCGGAGCCTCTTCAATATAGGGGGTCGCGCTTAAGAGTTAAAGCTCCTCGGCGTGGCCCTTGAGGTAGTCGGCAACGCCTTCCGGGGTGGCGGTCATGCCGTCATCGCCGCTCTTCCAGCCGGCGGGGCAGACCTCGCCATGGGCTTCATGGAATTGCAGGGCATCGACCATGCGGATGGCTTCATCGATATTGCGGCCAAGCGGCAGGTCGTTGACAACCTGATGGCGCACAACGCCGTCCTTGTCGATCAGGAAGGTGCCGCGGAACGCCACCGCGCCGCCGAACAAGATGCCGTAATCGGACGAGATGGATTTGCTCAGATCGGCAACCAGCGGGAAGCGGACCTGACCCAGACCGCCTTCATTGACGGGGGTGTTTTTCCACGCCAGATGCGAGAACTGGCTATCCACGCTCACCCCCACAACCTTGGTGTTGCGGGCCTCGAACTGGTCCATGCGATGATCAAAGGCAAGGATTTCGGACGGGCAGACGAAGGTAAAATCGAGAGGGTAGAAAAAGACCAGCCCGTAGCTGTCCTTGAGATATTCGGAAAGGGTGAAGCCTTCATCGATCGAGTTGTCGCCCATCACGGTGGCGGCGGTGAAATCAGGTGCTTTTTGTCCTACGAGAACGCTCATTATTTTATGTCTCCTGCTTGTCGTTGTTGGGATTTGGAATGACTATATTGTGTCTGGCTCAGGGTAATACCCGGTGAAATCATTAATCCGAAGATGTGTATTCACCTGGTTTTTACAACCCGTCAAAGGGGTTGCGTGCGGGTAATATATTCATATCCATGATTTAGAGTGTGTCTAATCCAAGGTCAAGGGACTTTGTCGCGCCGAGCGGTGTTTTTGCCGATGTGAAAGAGTCTGATTCTTTTCAATGGGATGCCTGCTTTTGTTCGGTTTTTGAATCGGTGTAAAATATCTCCGGTAAAATCAGCCCGCCTTTATGGTGTGCCGGATGCGCGGATGAGAAAACGATTCACGGCGTTGAGATATTGATTCGGCAAAAAAGCGAGGAAATCCGCCGCTAATGCTACGTCCTCTAAAGTTGTGAATCAGATTTAAGGCTTTGAAAACTTTGCAAATCATGCGCAAATGTGAAATAATATTACCCCATATCAGGTGTTTGTTACGTGGAATTGCGAAAGGCTGGGAAACACGATGCGGGACCGGTTTGATGATGTTGATCTGAAGATCCTGGATGAGTTGCAAAATGACGGCAGGATCACCAATGTGGAGCTTGCGCACCGGGCCGGGATTTCCGCGCCGCCCTGTCTGCGCCGGGTCAGGGCGCTGGAAGAGGCCGGGGTGATCAGGGGCTACCGGGCGCTGCTGGACGAAAAACAGCTTGGCTTTGAGGTGACGGCGTTCGCCATGGTGGGGCTGTCCTCGCAGGCGGAGGCCGATCTGATGGCGTTTGAGGATCAGGTGCGGGCCTGGCCGCTGGTGCGCGAGTGCCATATGCTTTCGGGCGAGGTTGATTTCATGCTCAAATGCGTGGCGCCCGATCTGACGCGTTTTCAGGATTTCATCATTCAGGACCTGACCGCGGCGCCCAATGTGGATGCGGTGAAAACCGCCCTCATTATCCGCGAATCAAAATCAGAAGCCGTGGCGCCGCTCGGGCGCGAATAAGACAAGGGGGCGGCGTGGCTACGGGCAGATGTGGCAGGGCTGACGGGCGGTTTTAAATAAACTCGACCTTGATGATCTCCAGGTATTTTTCGCCCGAGGGGATCCTGACCTCGACGCTGTCGCCGGCTTCCTTGCCGATCAGGGCGCGGGCGATGGGGGAGGTATGGGAGATTTTGCCCGCCTGGGCATCGGCCTCGACCTCGCCAACGATCTGGTAGGTGGATTCAATATCGGTTTCTTCATCCATCACGGTGACGGTGGCGCCGAACATGACCGTGTCGCCGGAAAGATCGGCGATCTCGATAATCTGGGCGCGGCTGACTTTATGCTCAAGATCCTTGATCTTGGCTTCATTCATGCCCTGGGCCTCCTTGGCGGCGTGATATTCGGCATTCTCGGACAAATCGCCATGCTTGCGCGCCTCGGCGATGGCCCTCACAATGCTTTGCCGCTCAACCGATTTGCGGTTTGAGAGTTCTTGCTTGATTCTGGCAAGGCCAGCGGCGGTCATTGGCACTGTGTTCATTTTGCTTCCCTTCCCGGTCGTCGTAAATTGCAAACGCCCATATCCATCCTTCCCGCCCTTGCGAAAACGATGTCATGAGCATCTGACCCCTGAAGATATATATCCCCTGCCTATTGCGCGGTAAATATCGCGTAAATGTGGCGGCTCAGGCCTTTTTACCCACATAGTCCTGCAAGGGGCGAACATCAAGGGTATTGGCGCTTAAAGCGGTAATCGCCCTGACGGCGGCGCTGGCGGCGGCGTGGGTGGTGAAATAGGGCACCTTGTTCATCAAGGCGGCGCGGCGCAGGGAACGGCTGTCGGAAACCGCCTTGTCGCCCTCCGTCGTATTGATGACAAGCTGGATTTTGCCGTTCCGGATCGCGTCGACGATATGGGGGCGGCCCTCAAGCACCTTGTTGATTCTGGCGCATTCAAGCCCCTGTTCGCTCAAATATCTCTGGGTGCCACCGGTGGCGACCAGATCAAAGCCCAGATCGGCAAGGGTTCCGGCGGCATGCAGAATGCGCTCCTTGTCGGCCTGTTTCACCGAGATGAAGGCGGTGCCTTTTTCGGGCACGTCCTCACCAGCGGCCAGCTGGCTTTTGGCAAAGGCGATGGCGAAATCGCTGTCAAGCCCCATAACCTCGCCGGTGGAGCGCATCTCGGGGCCCAGCAGGGTATCGACGCCGGGGAAACGGGCAAAGGGAAAGACGGCCTCCTTGATGGCGATATGACCCTCGCCCCTGGGGGTTAAATCAAAATCCTCCAGTCTGGCGCCAGCCATGATCCTCGCCGCGAGCTTGGCGATGGGGATGCCGGTGGCCTTGGCGACAAAGGGAACCGTGCGGCTGGCGCGCGGGTTAACCTCCAGAACATAGACCACATCGCCCTTGACCGCGTATTGCACATTCATCAGGCCCCTGACATTGAGCGCCAGCGCCATTTTTTCGGTTTGCCGGCGGATATCGGCAATGATCTCATCGGACAGGGAATGGGGGGGCAAGGAACAGGCGCTGTCGCCCGAATGCACCCCGGCCTCTTCAATATGCTCCATGATGCCGCAGACATAAACGCCGGTTCCATCGCACAGCGCGTCCACGTCAACCTCGATCGCATCGCGCAGATAGCTGTCGATCAGCACCGGGCTGTCGCCGGAGACGATCACGGCCTGGGTAATATAGCGCTCAAGCTGGGCTGTATCGCGCACGATCTCCATGGCGCGCCCGCCCAGCACGTAAGAAGGACGGATCACGACCGGATAGCCGATGCGCTCGGCAATCTCCCTTGCCTCCTCGCCGGTGGTGGCAATGCCGTTATTGGGCTGTTTGAGGCCCAGCTCGTCCAGCAGCGCCTTGAAGCGGTCGCGGTCTTCGGCCAGATCAATGGCGTCGGGCGAGGTGCCAAGGATGGGAACCCCGGCCTTTTCCAGACGGTTGGCGAGATTAAGCGGGGTCTGGCCGCCGAACTGGACGATGACGCCCAGAAGTTCACCGGATTCCTGCTCCTTGGTAATCAGCTCGATCACGTCCTCGCCGGTGAGGGGCTCGAAATAAAGCCGGTCGGAAGTGTCGTAATCGGTGGAGACGGTTTCGGGGTTGCAATTGACCATGATGCTTTCAAAGCCTGCATCTTTCAGCGCGAATGAGGCGTGGCAGCAGCAATAGTCAAACTCGATTCCCTGACCGATGCGGTTGGGGCCGCCGCCCAGAATGATGATTTTTTTCCGGCCTGAAGGGCGCGCTTCACAGGCCGGTTTGCCTTCGGCGCCGCGCTCATAGGCGGAATACATATAGGCGGTGGGGGCGGCAAATTCGGCGGCGCAGGTGTCGATGCGCTTGTATACCGGGGCAATGCCGGCCTCGCGGCGGGCTTTTGTCACCCCGGCTTCAGGCATGCCGGTCAACTCGCCAAGGCGGGCATCGGAAAAGCCCATTGATTTGAGCCTGGTCCATTGTTCCGGCGTATCGGGCAGGCCGAGCCGCGCGACCTTGGCCTCCATTTCCACAATGTTGCGGATTTGATCCAGAAACCACGGGTCAATCTTGCAGGCGTTGAAGATGGCGGTATTGGTGAAGCCGAAACGCATGGCCTGGGCCACTTGCAGCAGGCGCTCCGGGCAGGGGCTGCCCAGAGCTTCGCGAATGATGTTCTTGGCGTCGGTTTCGCCCATCTCGACGAGCATGTTGTCATCAAGATGCAGCGCGCCCTTCTCCATATGGCGCAGGGTCTCTTTCAAGGTGTCGGAGAAATTGAATTCATATTCATTCAGGCCGGTGAGACCGGTTTCCAGCGAGCGAAGCGCCTTTTGCAGGCTCTCGGCGAAGGTGCGGCCAATGGCCATGGCCTCTCCGACCGATTTCATCGAGGTGGTCAGAACAGGCTCCGCGCCGGGGAATTTTTCAAAGGCAAAGCGTGGGATTTTGGTGACGACATAATCAATCGTCGGCTCGAACGAGGCCGGAGTGGCGCCGCCGGTGATGTCGTTGTCAAGCTCGTCCAGCGTATAGCCGACGGCGAGTTTGGCGGCGATCTTGGCGATGGGAAAACCGGTGGCTTTCGAGGCCAGCGCCGATGAGCGCGAGACGCGCGGGTTCATCTCGATGACAATCAGCTTGCCGTTTTCCGGGTTCACCGCGAATTGCACATTCGAGCCGCCGGTTTCAACGCCGATCTTGCGCAGCACGGCGATGGAGGCGTTGCGCATGATCTGGTATTCTTTATCCGTCAGGGTCAGCGCCGGGGCCACGGTGATGGAATCGCCGGTATGAACACCCATGGGATCAAAATTCTCAATCGAGCAGATGA
>CAZIVB010000044.1:0-13441 GCA_964542565.1 uncultured Hyphomicrobiales bacterium
CGCTCGGCCTTGACCGGAACCAGAGCCTCCGGTTTGGCCGCAAGGGACCTTACGGGACCGGCCTTTACAATTCTGATTTTAGGCGGTGCGTCTGCTCCGGCCGCCGGTTTTTCCCTTGCGGCGGCTATTGTTTTCTTATCTTCCGCCTGCGGGGGCTTTTGCGGCTCCGGCTCCGTGGCCGCAGGTTTTTCCGCGACCGGTTTTACCACCGCCGGGGGGGCTTTTTGCTCTTTCGGCGGCGATTTCTTGCGCGGCGGTTTGTCGGAGGGCTCGCCCAGCGCGTAAACGACCTCGGCGCCCATCGGCACTTTCGGAAACAGCGGATCGCGCTGATTTTCCCTGATTTTCACAATCGGGTCGGGTTCCTCGACTTCGGGTTCTCCCGTGACATCCAGAACGTAGTCCACGCCCTCGCGAAAACCGCGGACATTCGCGGTCTCGTCAATCGTCACATCCACCCGCGTTCCGCGCCCGACGGGTATATTTTTCGCCGACCTGACAAATCGCGGCGGATTGGAATTCAGCCGGCTGAGATCGATGGCCGCCAATTGATCAAATTCCAGCGAAATGATATTCTTTCTACGGGTCATGCTGGTCGCCACCGGCACATTCCAGTCAAAGACCAGACGGCTGAATGTCGGCATCCGGCCAATGTGCAGATTAAGCCTGGGGGCCTTGGCATTGGCTTTCCTCAAGGCCTCGGCGCGTTTTCTGGCCTCTTCGGCCTGCGCCGCGAGAGCCGCTAGCTCCGCCACGGTTTCAGGTGGCAGGCCGGGCGGAAGGCCGGACCAGTCAGAGGGCAGCAGATCAACGAAGAGCTTCTCGCCCGCCTTGATGGTATTGACCCTGATCTTCTGCGCCAGGGCAAAACGGATCGCCTTTCCGTCAGGGTCAAGCCGCGCGATCAGGACGTATTCGGGCAACCGCACATTGACTTTTTCCAGACTGGCCTCAATCGGCTTGTTGAAGGAAAGAACCAGTACGCCGCTCTTTATCTGCGCCTTGAACACGGGCATTTTCTTGAACGTAAACACCAGACGGCCATAGCCGTTTTCCGTCGAGGCGCTGACCTGGACCGGTTCCGCGGCGTAAAGGAGGGGCGGGGCGCTGAAAAACAACACCGAAAATGCAATGAAAAAAACGGCAAACCAAGAGACGGGCACCCTTGTTCCTTGCCTGAAACCAGCGAATATGCGCCTTGTCAGAAACATTACTCTACGCACTTTCCCGTACACCATTGGGCGGGGGACAAACCGGCCGCCCGATATTGCGGGAAATACTAGCTGCGTGAGGTTAAAGCCCTGTTAAGTACGATATTCAAACGGGAAATTATGCCTGTCCGGCTCAAGAGGCGGGTTTAATCCTCGCTCACCTTTGGCAAGACGGTATCGGCGACCACTGTTTTCTGGATTTCGCGCCGCGCTATTTCCATTGTCAGGCGTTTGGCGGCTTTTATGTTCATTTTGGCCATGATCGCGGCAATTTTGCGTTCTTTCATACGCTCGGCAACGCCGACAAGCACACTTATGTGCAGGGAGTTGAAAATTCTCGCCGCCTCCTTGGGCTTCATTTTCTCATACATGCTGACCAGTTTTTGAAACCGGTTGGAATTTTCGGCAATATTCGTCTCGGTCAGTTTTGTTACCCGGGCTTCGAGCTTTTTCAGTTCCTGAATGCGCCTTTCCAGCTTTTTTTCCGCCGCCGTGATGAGGCTTTCACGCAAAACCAGTCCCGTCTCGCGCTCTTCAAGGCTCCTTCTGCGTTCGGCCAGCCCCTTCAAAAGCGCAATATCGGATTTGCTGGGCATACCCTTGTTCTGCCGGTCGGTGAAAACCTCGCCCCTGAACAGTTTGTCGGTTTCATCTTGTCCCTTTATCTCTTTTTTCCGCAGCTCCTTCCGGCTCAGTTCTTTTTTTTCCTTCGCGGCCTTTTCCATGTCATCGCGCATCTTCATTCTTTGTTGCCGCAAACGCCCGGCGGCTGCCGTTGCATCCTGGGCGACAGCGGCGCCTACGCTGACCATGGGCACGACGACATCCGAAAACAGGGTGACAAGCTTCACGCAAAGCAGCCCGGTGGCGAAAAACAAAACCGCAGGAAAGAGATAAATTCTCATGATATCAAGCCTCTAAGATATTTGCGGGCACCCATGTACAAATGCCTGATTTGAGCGTGTCCGGACCGCCCGGCTTTCCTGAATTCTCCCGCATCCGATCACCTTGCGGTCCGCAGGATTTGCGCCAGGGAAGCCGGTTCCGCCCCGCGCCCGTCTTCGGCTTGCGGGACAAAGCGCGGCGCCGGGCGCGAGAATGCGGGCTCCACTTTTTCCCGGCGCGCCTTGCGGACATCAAGCACGGCAACATTATCGGCCGGCTCACGGTGCAATTCGGGCTGTTTGATATGGCCGCCGCGGGCGGAAGGGTCGCTCAGTTTCGTGGCGATGCTGTTTCCGGATTCAACCATGAACGCCAACTCGTCGGAAAGCGAACGGGCCTTGCTCAACTTGCCTCCCAGATCACCCTGGGCGGCCTTAGTCGTCACCTTGAGCCCGGCAACGGCATCCTCGGCATTCCGGGTGGCGCTGTTCAGATCGCCCACGAGACCGGACAGGGTTTTTTGTTCCGCCTTGAAGGTCCTGATCCGGCGGTCCAGCACCATGCAATAAATAATGGTGGCCACCAGCAGGCCGGCGACAATAACATTGAGAACCAGTTCCGCGATTTCCATCATAGGGCCTCCTCCATTTTGGTGCTGTTTACATCGTGACTTTCCATATAATGCGCCGCAACAAGCGCCTTGCGCCGTTCGGCGAATTCCTGATCGACGCGCACGGCGATCTTGTCTTCCTTTTGCCCCATGCGGCCGGTTGTCAGGGCAATCCCGCCGCAGCGCAGGCTCACCGGCGATTCAGGCGTGCATTCCAGCATCACGGTTTGCCCGACCTGAAGATTCATCACCTTGCCAAGCGGCATATAGCGCTCTTCAAGAACCGCCTCCAGCTGGACTTTTGTCGCCCAGATTTCAGAGGCCAGATGTTCCTCCCACATGGAATCGCGGCCAAATTTTTCGCCCATGAAACCTTGCAGAAGCAGCTCGCGGATCGGCTCGAACGTGGCATAGGGGATCATAAACTCGACATTGCCGCCGCGGTCTTCCATATCCACCCGCATCTTGACCAGAATGGCGGCATTGGCCGAACGGGCGATGGCGGCAAAACGCGGATTTGTCTCCAGACGGTCAAGCACAAAGCTGACCGGGGTCAGCGGCTCAAAGGCGGCTTCGACATCAACCATCACGACTTCGATCAAACGCTCGATCAGCGAAGTTTCAATCGTGGTATAGGGGCGCCCCTCGACCCGGGTGACCTTGGTCCCCTGCCGCCCGCCGAGCAACACGTCAACGATTGAGTAAATCAGATTGGACTCAACCGTGACCAGACCGAAACTGTCCCACTCCACCGCCTTGAACACCGCCAGCATGGCCGGCAGGGGGATCGAGTTGAGATAATCGCCAAAGCGGATTGAGCTGATATTGTCAAGAGAGACTTCAACATTGTCGGAAGTGAAGTTGCGCAAACTCGTCGTCATCAACCGCACCAGCCGGTCAAAGACGATCTCGAGCATCGGAAGACGCTCGTAAGAGACAAGCGTCGAGTTGATGATCGAGCGGATACCGCTACGGTTCTGGGAATCTTCATCGTCAAGGTTAAAGCCGAGAAGACTGTCAATCTCTTCCTGGTTCAGAATCCGTTCGGTATTGCCCTGGGCGGCGACATCTTCTTCCGCATCATCGCCCATGGAGGCCCATTCCGCCGCCAGGTCATCCTGATTACCGCCATCGCCATCGCCGTCGTCATCAAGCATGGCGCCCCATTCATCGGCCATGGCGTCATTGGGATCATCGCCGCCGGAATCATCATCTGTCTCGGCGCCCCAGGCCGCGGCCATGGCGTCCTGATCAACATCGTCGTCATCAATAATCATGTTTGAGACCTAACCCTTACTGGACAATGATTTCCTTGAAGAGAACCGCGCTGACCTTTACCGGATGCACTTTTGAATTTACCCGTTTGAGCAATTCGGACTTCAACCGGAACAAACCGGCGGAACCTTCCAGATCATCGCGCCGCAACTCTCTTAAATAGACCTGAAAGATGTCCAGAACCGCCGGTTCATAGGGCTTCATATAGGAAACCGAAACCTTGTTGGGCATTTGGAGCGTGACCCTGACTTTCAGGAAATGCGACTTGCCTTTTTCCGAAGCCAGATTCACAACCATCTCGGGCAGGTCGTAATACCCCGATTTGACGACTTTCTTGACCGCCGCCCCTTCCGGCTTGCCCGAGCTGTCAAACAGGCCGAAATACCAGGCCCCGCCGCCGCCGCCGCCACCCAGAAGCAGCAGGGCGCCGGCCGCCATTATCATGATCTTCTTGCTCGGAAGGCGGCTTTTTTTCTCGTCGCTATCTTCGGAATCTTCATCATCAAGATCGTCGTCTTTGATATCTTTTGCTTCATCAACCATGGGAAACTGCTTTTGCTGTGATCATTCGGCTCAACCGGCGCACCTGCCGCACGCGGCGGCGAATACCCTGGTAAACCTAAAGCCTTCATGGTTAACGAAACCTTAGGAAGCGGCTAAATACCCGGCATTTTTTTCCCGGCATTTTTTTCCGCTTCTCCCCCCTTCCCCCTTATATTTTATGCTTTCTCCTTGTTTTTACTGATTATTTTTCTTGGCATGGAACATGCTTAATAAAACACGAAGATGAATTTTGCCCGTTGGGGCCAGATCAGGAAGTCTTAACGATGGAAAATGCACTGCTCATCGGTCTCTCGCAGCAAGCCGCATTGCGGCGGCAGATGAATGTGATCGCCAATAATCTGGCGAATATGAACACGTCCGGGTTCAAGAGCGAGAGATTGCTGTTTGAGGAATATGTCATGCCGGTGGCGCGGGACAATAACTGGCGCGCCGGATCGAACCGGCTGTCCTATGTTCAGGACGGCGCCACATTGCGCAATTTTGAACCCGGGCGCATGAAGCGCACCGACAATCCGTTTGATGTGGCGATAAACGGCAAGGGATGGTTTGTCGTCCAGACCAAAAACGGCGAGCAATACACCAGAAACGGGCATTTCAGCATTGATACAAAGGGCAATCTCACCACCTCCTCGGGCGATCCGGTTCTGCTTGAAGGCGGTCTGATCACTTTTGGCCCCGAGGAAACCGATTTCTCCATCACAAAGGACGGCATGGTGAGCACCAATGCGGGCCAGAAGGGCCGCTTGCGGATTGTCCAGTTTGAAAATGAGCATAAATTGCAAAAAGAAGGCAACAGCCTGCTTTCGAGCCCCGAGGCCCCGGTGGCGGCCGAAAGCATCAGTTTGTTTCAGGGCATGCTTGAGAATTCAAATGTGAACCCGGTGATGGAAATGACCCGCATGATCGAGGTGCAGCGCGCCTATACCCGCGCCAGTTCCATGCTGGACAAGGAACATGAGCTGATGCGCGACACCATCAACAAACTGGGCCGTGCGCCCAACTAGACCACGCCTGACCGAGGGAGAGAAAACAGATGCAATCACTCAATATCGCCGCCACGGGCATGATGGCGCAGCAGCTCAATGTCGAGGTGATATCCAATAATATCGCCAATATGCGCACCACCGGGTTCAAGAAGCAGCGGGCCGAATTTCAGGACCTTTTGTACCAGAATCTTCGCCGGGTGGGCTCAAGCTCATCGGAAAGCGGCACCATTGTGCCGTCGGGGGTGCAGATCGGCGGCGGCGTCAAAACCGGCGCAACCTACCGGATCATGAGCCAGGGAACGCCTATCCGCACCGACAAAAAACTTGATGTCGCCCTGCGCGGCGAAGGCTATTTCCAGATTGACCTTCCCGATGGCCGCACCGCCTATACGCGCGATGGCTCCTTTGCGCGCAACGCCAGCGGCACTTTGGTGACCATTGACGGCTACACCGTCAGGCCGACAATCACCATCCCGGCAAATGCCCGTTCCATTTCGATCAGTTCGGAAGGGTCCGTCGAGGTGCTGCTGGACAACCAGACAACGCCGACAAATGCCGGGCAGATCGAGCTTGCCCGCTTTGCCAACAGCGCCGGGCTGGAGGCGATTGGCGACAATATGTTTCTGGAGACGCCGTCAAGCGGCTCGGCCTCGACGGGCGCCGCCGGGGATCCGGGTTTCGGCAATATTCTGCAAGGGTTTCTGGAGCAGTCCAATGTCAATGCCGTGTCGGAAATTTCCGATTTGATCATGGCGCAGCGCGCTTATGAGATGAACACCAAGGTGATCACGGTTTCCGACGAGATGATGTCCACAACCGCCAATCTGAAACGCTGACGAGATAATCCGGCATGACCATTAAGACACTCACATTCGCCCTGCTGGCAAGCCTGCTCACCCTGGTTCTGCCCGAGATGATCCAGGCCGCGGAGCGGTCCGGCGAGCCGCGGCTGATCGCGCGCCCCAATGTTCAGGTCTCCAGCGTTCTGGTGACGCTGGGGGATTTGTTTGAAAATGCCGGCGCAAAATCGGAGATTGCCGTGTTTCGCGCCCCCGCACCGGGGAAAACCGGTTATATCCGCGCCGGGCGGCTCAGGGAGGCCGCCAGGAAGCATGGTCTGGAATGGGACAACCCCGACGCCCTGCCCCGGATCAATATCGCGCGCCTGAGCCGCGTCATATCACCGGAATTTATCACCGCCTCGATACGCAAAAAGCTGATCGAAACCTCCGATATGCAAGGCGGTGAAGGCTCGGTGAATCTGCGGTTTTCAAAGTCTCCCGGCCCAATACATCTGCCGCTCGACAGCCCGGCGGAGTTTGATGTTGGCAATGTAAACTACGACGCCAATAGCGGACGTTTCACCGCCGTGCTCAACACCACCGGCACGGATGGCGGGCCCGTAAAGCGCATTTATTACTCGGGAAGGGCGATCCGGACCCTGAAAGTCCCGGTTCTGAGCCATCCCCTGGACCGCGGCAGCGTCATTGGCGCCGGGGATATAACAACCATGGACATTCCCTTGAGGAATCTCAACCGGGCGCCCTTGCGCCATGCCTCGGAACTGGTCGGGATGGCGCTTAAACGCAATTTTCGCGCCAATACGGTCATTTTCAAACGCGATATCGAACCGCCGCGGATCGTCAGGCGCAATGCGCTGGTGCGAATTATACTCAAAACCCCGGGACTGGCGCTGACCACCAAGGGCAAGGCGCTTGCAAACGGGGCGCTGGGGGAAGTGATCGACGTTCTCAATGTCCGCTCCAAACGAATCATCCAGGTCACGGTTATTGCCAAAAACACCGTCTCGCCGATCGCCGACACGGCTGTTTTCATCGGACGCACGGCAATGGCGGTAAAACGATATAAAGGCGGGAGTTCATATGAGTAAGAAACAGGCCGGAATTGCCCTGGCGCTTATCCCGCTCACGGCGCTTTCCGCATGCGGGTCGCTGGAAAGACTGGAAAATATCGGACGCCCCCCCGCCCTCTCGGCGATTGAGAGCCCGAAGGCGAAACCGGGCTACAAACCGGTGCGTATGCCCATGCCGGTCATAACCGGCTCGGTGCATGAACCCAATTCGCTGTGGCGCTCCGGCGCAAGGGCGTTTTTCAAGGATCAGCGGGCGCGGCGCATCGGCGATATCCTGACGGTGAATGTGCGCATCACCGATAATGCCAAGATCGACAACAAGACCACCCGTACGCGCAATAATGCCGAGAATTCCGGCATTACGGCTCTGGCCGGGTTTGGCAAACTGGCTTTAAAACTCCTGCCCAACGGCGCTGCGCTTGATCCGCTGGCCAAAACCGACTCCTCTTCAAAATCAGAAGGCGAGGGCAAGGTTGACCGCAAGGAAACCCTGACCGTGACCATGGCGGCGGTTGTCACCCAGGTGCTGCCCAACGGCAATCTGGTGATCGAGGGCAAACAGGAGGTTCGGGTCAATTTTGAAGTGCGTGAACTGATCGTCGCCGGCGTTGTGCGGCCGGAAGATATTTCCGCCAGCAACACGATCGAGAGCTCCAAGATCGCCGAAGCGCGCATTTCCTACGGCGGCCGCGGCCAGATCACCGATGTGCAGCAGCCAAGATACGGCCAGCAGGTGCTCGATATCCTGTTGCCGTTCTAAAGGTTCTCAAAAACAGAGCCGCTCAAAATCCCCGCCGGTCCGGGACCGGAACTGTTTCATCTTATGAACCTTTCCGGACGGGGTAACATACCCCGTCCGGCAAGAGGTGCGTTGCGCTTAGTCGGAGCGGTAAACCCTCTCGCGGCGTTCGTGGCGTTCCTGGGCTTCGATGCTCAGAGTTGCGATGGGACGGGCGTCGAGGCGTTTTAAATTGATCGGTTCGCCGGTTTCCTCGCAATAGCCATAGGTGCCTTCATCGATGCGGCGGATGGCGGCGTCGATTTTGGCGATCAGTTTGCGCTGGCGGTCTCTGGTGCGCAGCTCCAGCGAACGGGCGGTTTCGGAGGTAGCCCGGTCGGTCATATCGGGATGGTTGCCGCGTCTTTCCTGCAAATGCAGCAGGGTATCGCGGCTTTCGCGCAAAATATCCTCTTTCCATGCAATCAACTTGTCACGGAAATAGTTTTTTTGCTTGTCACTCATGAAAGGCTCATCCTGATTCAGGATTATCGCCTTGTTATCGTTCAAATTGTTTATGCTCATAACCTTTGCTCGCGATCTGCCTTCCGAGTCATTTTGAGGCTTTATAAGCCCTGTTTGCCTCATTCGCAATACCAAGCGCATATTCTGGAATTATAACTAAATTGCGATTGCGCAAGCCCTGATTGCAGAGCGCTTCAATCGTGAAATCAATAACGCCCCAGCTTGGCCAGTTCGACCCGGACGCGAAGCTCGATTCCATTGAGAAGATCGCCCAATTCCGTATCGCCGGCCAGGCCGTGCTGTTTCGCGGCCAGATTGGACAATTGGCGCAAACGCGTCTCGGAAACGCGCCCGTCGAGCAAACCGATACGTATGTCTTCGAGAATATCCAGCATTTCACCGGCGCGGCGCACAGCCTTTTTCCGCTTTGCCGCGGGATCGGGGACCGCCTGCAGGGCCAGCAGGGCGTCAATGCCGTTGACGCTGCCCGGCCCGGCGATTTCAACGGCCGGCTTTGGCGCCGCGTTTGCGGCGGCGGAATCCAGAGCAAATCCCGATGTCCGGCCAGCGCCGCGTTTGCTTTTTGCGCCGCCCGATATCCGGCTGCCCGCAGATGACCCAGTGACACGCATATTAAGGTCAAAGCCCTTCAAGGAGTTGCATTCATAACCACGCCAAGCTTGCGCGTTTATGGTTAACACCGCGTTAAGCCGGGCAAGAATTGCCCAGCGCGGCAAAAAGCCCCCGAAGTGGGCCGGAATTTGCAACGGGATAAAATAATTTTTTCTTGTTATTCAAGAAGTTACACTTGGGCGCAACTGGCGCGCCTTTTGCAATACAACGACTGAACGTGAAAAAAACCGCCGATCAAACAGGAAATGTGAAATGGCCAATCTGGCGCCAAGAAAATTATCAGTTTTTTGCCTGGCCCTGGCAAGCCTGTTGTGGTCTGGCACAGCCGGGGCGACCTCGCGCATCAAGGATCTGGCTGATTTTGAAGGCATTCGCGAAAACCAGTTGGTCGGCTACGGGCTGGTTGTCGGCCTCAATGGCACCGGCGACACGCTGGGCAAATCGCCCTTTACGCTGCAGAGCCTGCAAGCCATGCTTGAACGCATGGGGGTGAACACCCGCGACGCCAAACTCAGCACGGCAAATGTCGCGGCGGTGATGGTGACGGGAAACCTGCCGCCCTTCTCCACCCAGGGCACGCGCATGGATGTGACGGTGAGCGCGCTGGGCGATTCCAAAAGCCTTCAGGGCGGCACCTTGCTGGTCACGCCGCTGATGGGGGCCGATGGCGAGGTGTATTCGGTTGCCCAAGGCTCGGTTGCCGTGGGCGGTTTTACCGCCGCGGGCGCGGCCGCCTCTATCACCCGCGGAGTGCCGACCGTGGGGCGCATTTCCAATGGCGCCCTGATTGAGCGGGAGGTCAAATTCTCCCTGGAGAAAATGAAAAGTATGCGGCTTTCGCTGCGCAACCCCGACCTGACCACGGCCCGCCGGGTGGCCATATCCATCAACACATTTTTAGGGCAAAAGGCGGCAAGGGTTTCCGATCCCAAAACCGTCCATTTGCGCATACCGCGCGGATACCGCAAGAATATTGTCAATCTGCTCACCGATATTGAACAATTGCGCATCGAACCGGATCAGGTCGCCAAGGTGGTGATTGATGAAAACTCCGGCATTATCGTAATCGGCAGCCGGGTGCGCGTGAGCGAGGTTGCCATCGCGCAAGGCAATCTAACGGTTTCGGTGACCGAAACCCCGCTCCCGAGCCAGCCGGCCCCCTTCAGCCGCGGCACCACGGTTGTGGTTCCCAGAACAACGGTTCAGGTTGATGATGAAAACGGCCGGAAACTGGCGGTTCTGCGCCGCGGCGTCTCGTTGCAAAAGCTGGTTGACGGGCTCAACGCTCTGGGTGTCGGGCCGCGCGACATGATCGCCATATTGCAGGCGATCAAGGCTGCCGGCGCCTTGCAGGCTGAAGTGGAGACCATGTAATGACACCGCTTGATATCGCCCTGCCCGCTTCAAAAGCCATTCCGGCGCAACCGGCCATGACCGCCGACAAACAGGCGGCGCGAAAAACCGCGCAGGAATTCGAGCAGGTGTTTTTGACCACCTATCTGGAGCAGATGTTTTCCGGCGTTAAAACCGAGGCCCCGTTTGGCGGCGGCACCGGTGAGGAAATTTTCCGCTCCATGCTTTTGAATGAATATTCAACCCAGATGTCGAATTCGGGCGGTATCGGACTGGCCGATCATGTTTACCGTGAAATCCTTACCCTTCAGGAGGCCCAATGAGCAAGCTATCCAAACACAACCTCGACGACCCGGAACGGGCCGAGAAATTTTGCAGCCGCATGGCCGGAACCATACGCGGGCTCAAATCGGTGCTGGAAAAAGAAACCGCTCTGGTCAGGAAACACAATCTGAAAGAGATCACCCAGTTGCAGGGCGACAAGACGCGGCTGAGCCAGTCCTTCCAGAGCGATATTGTTTTGTTGCGCAACGAAGCCATGACCCTCAGCCGCCTGACCCCGGTGCCGCTCACCCGTCTGCGCCGGGATCTGGAAGGGCTTGACCTGATCATTGCCGAGAATGCCCGCTCGCTTGAGGCCGAACTTGCGGTGGCCGAATCGGTCACCAGGAGAATTGCGCAAAAAGCGGCGCAAATGACCGCGGGGCCAACAACTTACGGCGCCGGCGCCGCGCCGGCGCAGGTCCGCACCCATGCTGCCGCGGCGATTGCTTTTGACAGTAAAATTTAACTCCGGTTGTTAACCAAAGTTTTACCACTCCTCTTTACCGGCGATTCATTCCTCATGGGTAAAATCACGGTCGGGTCAGAACTCTTTTTGGCCTGGTTCCCAGAAAGGACCCAAAGCAGCGAGGATAGTAAAATGGATACCACGACTTTATCTGGTATCAGCAGCGCAACCGCACAGCCAGCTCCTGCAAGCGCCAAGCCTGTGACTCCGATCAAGGCTCCCGAGCGCTCGTCTCGTGCTGCTGAACACAGGTCTTCACCGGGCGCGGACGCCCGACACTCTTCAAAGGATACCAAAACCACCCGATTCGCTCCCGAAGACAAGGGCAGGTTTGATGATGTTAAAAACGCCTCAAGCCAGCAGGATGAAGACTCCCTGATTGAAATTGTCTCTGATTCGTTTGACAAAGGCACAAAACTGAAAGTTGACCGGGACGATGATACGGGCCGGGTTATCTTTAAAACCGTAGTCAAGAAGACCGGCGAGGTGATCCGTCAGGTCCCTTCGGAAGAAATGATCCAGCTCGCCAAATCCCTGAATATGGGCAAAGGACTTCTGATCAACAAGGAAGCCTGAAAAACCGCGGCCAATTTCAAGCGCCCGCGAGTTGTAAAAATTGCTCCACATCCCGAGCGGATGTTGCAAAAGACGTAACCAGCCTGACCAAGACCTCCCCTTCGCCCGGAGGCTGTGCGTCTGCTGCCCCGGCAATCCAGTCGTGGAATACCGCCCCCCTCTCCTGCAGATTTTCAAACATCGAACGCGGCATGACGGCGAAAACCGCATTGGCCTCGCATGGCACGGCCAGCCGGATACCGCCAATGGCGCCCAGACCCTGCGCCAGAACTTGCGCCCGCCGGTTGGCGCGACGGGCATTTTCAAGCCACAGATCATCCGCAAAATAGGCCTCAAGCTGGGCCGCCAGAAAGCGGTTCTTTGACAATAATTGCCCGGCCCGCATGCGCCGGTACGCAAAATCCTCGGCAAGTTCAGGTGTAAAGAACACCACCGCCTCGACGCCCATGGCGCCATTTTTCGTTACCCCGAAGGAAAGCGCATCGACGCCGCATTTCCAGCTCATCCGCGCCGGGCTGCATCCCAGGGACACCAGCGCATTGGCAAAACGGGCGCCGTCCATGTGCAGTTTCAGCCCCCTTGATCTGGCAAAGGCGCCAAAGGCGGCAATTTCTTTCAGCGAATACACACTGCCCAGTTCGGTGGATTGGGTGATGGAGATGGCGGCGGGCCGTGAATCATGCTCGCCGCGGATAAAACCGCTGATTTTATCCGCGACCATGGCGGGGGTAATCTTGCCGCCCACCCCTTCCAGACCGATCATCTTGGCGCCGCCGGTGAAAAACTCCGGCGCGCCGCACTCATCCAGCATCACATGCGCATGGGAATGGGCAAAGACGGCCCCGTAGGGCGGCGTCATGGCCGAGAGGATCAGCGCGTTGGCCGCCGTTCCGGTGGCGACCAGAAAAACCCGAACCTCGCATTCAAAAACCGCGTTAAAGCGGGCCTCGATGCGTCTGGTTATGTCATCCCCCGCATAGGAGACCGCCGTGCCTTCATTGGCCAAAACCATGGCTTTCATGATCCTGGGGTCAACGCCGAAAACATTGTCACTGGCAAAATTCATCGTCTTTCCTCATTGCTAAATCCCAAGGGCTTGAAAACGCACAAATAGTTTCAGGTTGGACGCTGTACACAATATCTGAAAAACCTAGCAAGGAAACATTAACCTAGTTTCTCAAATTCCCCAATATTAACCGCTTCTTAGGGCGATCATCCGACGATGCTTCATGTCTGGGCCAGGATCGGCGCAGATGATTATTAACTTCCCAGGAAAGGAAAGGAAAAAACCATGGGTATCTCTATTTCAGCTGGTGTTCGTCAGAACCTGATGTCTTTGCAACAGACTACGGATTTGATGACCATGACCCAGAACCGTCTGGCAACAGGCAAAAAGGTCAATTCCGCGCTTGACGATCCGACCGCCTTCTTCACGGCGGCGA
>CAZIVB010000045.1:0-2118 GCA_964542565.1 uncultured Hyphomicrobiales bacterium
CCTGATCCGAATATCGATGGCAAGGGCTCCCATGGCGGCTATTGCGGCCCGGCGGTCAAACCCATCGCGCTCAATATGGTGGCGGAGATTGCCCGCGATCCCAAAACCAGAGGCCTGCCGATATCGGGCATCGGCGGGGTTGAAACCTGGCGCGATGCGGCCGAGTTCATGGCGCTGGGAGCAAGCAATGTGCAGGTCTGCACCGCGGTCATGACCTATGGCTTCCGCATTGTCGGGGAGATGATCACGGGGCTTTCACACTGGATGGATGAAAAAGGCTTTGCCACCCTTGATGATTTTATCGCCATGGCGGTGCCCAATGTGGTGGACTGGCAGCAGCTCAATCTCAATTATATCGCCAAGGCCAAAATCGATCAGGAAAAATGCATCGGCTGCGGCCGTTGCCATATCGCCTGCGAGGACACCTCGCATCAGGCCATTACCTGCGAGGTGAACGGCACGCGCAAATTTGAGGTGAAGGATGAAGATTGCGTGGGGTGCAATTTATGCGTCAATGTCTGCCCGGAAGAAGGCTGCATCAACCTCGTGCAAATGACATCCGGAACCGATCCGCGCACCGGCAAGGCGATTGACAAGAATTACGCCAACTGGACCACGCATCCCAATAATCCGGGCGTAAGGGGTTAAGGTTTTGTCTGGCGCGGCAAAAGGCCGTTCAGGAACACGGTTTTAAGGGTATGGCGCGCCTCGTTAAAGCAGGTCTCGCGGTCATCGCAGCCTTTGATCAGGGCGTCAACCTGGGCCTCGAAATCGGCGTAATGCTGGGTTGAGGCCCAGATCATGAAAACGAGATGATGCGGCGATATGGCGGTCAGTTTGCCCTGGCTGATCCAGTGCCGGATCACGCCGCATTTTTCATCCACCAGCGCTTTGAGCTCCCCCTTGATAACATCGGATATATGCGGCGCGCCTTGCAAGATTTCATTGGCGAACAGGCGCGATTCCCTTGGTGAGGAGCGTGACATTTCAAGCTTGCGTTCGATATAAAACCAGATTTGCTCGGCCGGCTCACCCTGCGGGTCAAGCTCGGTGAGCGGTTCGAGCCATTGTTTTAATGTTGCCGTGAGCAGGGCGGTGTGAATATCCGCCTTTGAGCTGAAATAATACAATACGCTCGATTTGGACATCCCCGCTTCCTGGGCAATCTGATCAATCGTTGAGCCGCGATAGCCAAAGGCGGAAAAAACCTCCAGGGCCGCATCCAGTATTTTCTGTCGGTTTTTGCGCTGGATGCGTGTTGGTTTGGTCGTTGTCATATTTGCTGCCGAGCTGTTGTTAAACCTTTAAAAAAACTGGACCGTTTGGTCAAAATATAGCATGATGCGGCGCAATGATACAAATATCGGGGAGTGGTGTTTCAATGGCAATTGAAAGCAATATGCGGGTTAATGGCGCACGTTTATGGGATTCGCTCGAAGAGATGGCTAAAATCGGTCCCGGTGTGCGCGGCGGGTGCAATCGCCAGGCCCTGACCGATGAAGATAGCGAGGGCCGGGCGCTGTTTCAAAAATGGTGCGAAGCGGCGGGTATGAGCATGGGCGTTGACGAGATGGGCACCATGTTCGCGACCCGTGAGGGAACCGATCCCGACGCCTTGCCGGTCTATGTCGGCTCGCATCTCGACACCCAGCCGACGGGGGGCAAATATGACGGCGTTCTTGGCGTTCTGGGCGGGCTGGAGCTAATCCGCACCCTGAATGATCTGGGCGTTAAAACCAAGCGCCCCATCGTTGTCACCAACTGGACCAATGAAGAAGGTACGCGGTTTTACCCGGCCATGATGGCCTCGGGCGTCTTCGCCGGTCAGTTTACCCAGGACTATGCCTGTTCGCGCCAGGATGCGGACGGGATCAGGGTCGGGGACGAGCTGGAGCGCCTTGGCTGGAAGGGCAGCGAGAAGGTGGGGGCGCGCAAGATGCATGCGATGTTCGAGCTGCATATCGAGCAGGGCCCGATACTGGAGGCCGAGGGCAAGGATATCGGCGTAGTCACTCACGGCCAGGGGCTCAACTGGTTGCAATTCACCGTCACCGGCAAGGGCAGCCATACCGGCTCCACCCCGATGCATATGCGCAAGAATGCCGGGCTCGGCATGGC
>CAZIVB010000045.1:2218-13211 GCA_964542565.1 uncultured Hyphomicrobiales bacterium
GTTGCCCCCACCGCCATGGTGATGTGCCCCTGCGTCGATGGTCTGAGCCATAACGAAGATGAGGCGATTTCCCTGGAATGGGCCACAGCCGGCGCGGATGTACTGCTGCACGCGGTGCTGGAGAGCGCCGGGATTGTGGAATAGGGGCCGTGCCCATGCGGGAGGTCCCTCAGAAAGTCATCGACATCAAAAACATGTCCTTGACCTTCACGACCAATGATGGCCCGGTTCATGCGCTGGAAGATATAAACCTGACCATTGAGCGCGGCGAGTTTGTCTCTTTCATCGGGCCTTCGGGCTGCGGCAAGACCACTTTATTGCGGGTGATTGCCGATCTGGAGACCGCGACAAGCGGCGAGATTGAAGTTGACGGCATGAGCCCGCATGAGGCGCGCCTCGCGCGCGCCTATGGCTATGTGTTTCAGGCCGCCGCGCTTTACCCCTGGCGCAATATCGCCCGCAATATCGCTCTGCCGCTTGAGATCATGGGCTTGTCAAAAGCTGAACGCGATCAGCGCGTCAGGGACAATATGGCGCTGGTCAATCTGACCGGTTTCGAGAAAAAATTTCCGTGGCAGCTGTCGGGCGGCATGCAGCAGCGCGCCTCGATTGCCCGTGCGCTGGCGGTTGAGCCGGATCTGCTGCTGATGGACGAGCCCTTTGGCGCCCTGGACGAGATTGTGCGCGATCATCTCAACGAGCAGTTGTTGCAGCTCTGGGACAAGACGCAAAAAACGGTTGTCTTCGTCACCCATTCCATCCCCGAAGCGGTGTTTCTTTCCAGCCGCATCGTGGTCATGTCGCCGCGTCCCGGACGCATTCATGCCATTATCAAGAGCGATCTGCCGCGGGGACGCTCACTGGATATTCGCGAAACACCGGAGTTTCAGCAACTGGCGCATCAGGTGCGCGAGGGGTTGCGCGAGGGGCACTCATATGACGAATAAGCGCGGCTTTATATCCAACACCGCGCCGGTCCTCGTGGTGATCATGGCGATTGTTGCGCTGTGGTATGTTGCGGCGGTTTTGCTGAATACGCCGTTCCAGAAAGATATCTACAGCCGCGGCGGCATTAAGGACTGGACAACCGCCCAACTGGTCAAGGACACCATGGCGCAAAAGCGCCCGGTCCTGCCCGCGCCGCATCAGGTCTTTGCCGAAATTTACAAAACCACGGTGCTGAAAAAAATCACCTCCAAGCGCTCGCTGATCTATCATTCCTGGGTCACCTTGTCCTCAACCCTGCTGGGCTTTTTAATCGGCTCGCTGCTGGGCATTGTGCTGGCGGTGGGCATTGTCCATTCGCGCACCCTGGACAAAAGCCTGATGCCCTGGGTGATCTCATCCCAGACCATTCCGATTCTGGCGGTGGCGCCAATGATTATCGTGGTGCTCAATGCCATCGGCATTCAGGGCTTGCTGCCCAAGGCCTTTATCTCGACCTATCTTGCTTTTTTCCCGGTCACTGTCGGCATGGTGAAGGGCTTTCGCTCGCCCCGGGTGCTGCATCTTGACCTGATGCGGACCTATTCCGCCAGCAGATGGCAGCTGTTCTGGAAACTGCGCTGGCCCGCCGCCCTGCCTTACCTGTTCGCCTCGATGAAGATCGCCATTTCCATTGCGCTTGTGGGGGCCATTGTCGGCGAGTTGCCCACCGGCGCCGTTTCCGGGCTGGGGGCGCGGCTTCTGGCCGGGTCCTATTACGGCCAGACAATCCAGATCTGGTCGGCGCTCGTCATGGCGGCCATTCTCGCCGGGGTTCTGGTGACCGCGGTTGGCGTAGCCGACCGCCTTGTCAACCGGCGCATGGGGATCACGCCATGAGCTTGTCCAAACCGCTTTACCGCAGCCTGGTGTTTTCCCTGATCCCGCTTGTCGCGGCCTGGTTCATGATCGCGGCGGCGCTGGATCATGAAGCGCCCATGGGGCCGCTGTTCTGGACCGGGCTTGTCGTAATCTGGCTGATGGCCTGGTACGGGGTGGACCAGCTGGCCAATATGCGCCCGGCCTCAAAAACCGTCTTGAATATCATCTCCCTGCTGATTCCGGTTTTGTTCGGAACCTGGCTGCTGATTTTATGGCAGATCATAACCACCGGCTTTAATGTGCCCACGGTTCTGCTTCCCCCCCCCAGTGATATCGGGGTGCGCTTTGCCAATTCCATCCCGACCCTTTGGGCGGATTTTCAGCAGACCTTCCTCAAGGCCGTGATCATGGGCTATATCATGGGCTGCGGCAGCGCCTTTCTTGTCGCCATTGCGATCGACCGCTCCTCGTTTTTACAGCGCGGCCTGTTGCCGGTCGGCAATCTGGTTTCGGCCCTCCCCATTGTCGGCGTTGCCCCCATCATGGTGATGTGGTTCGGCTTCGACTGGCAATCAAAAGCGGCGGTTGTCATTATCATGACGTTTTTCCCCATGCTGGTGAACACGGTTGCCGGACTGACCGCCAGTTCCGCCATTCAGCGCGATCTGATGAAGACCTACGCGGCCGGTTACTGGCAGACCCTTTTCAAGCTGCGTTTGCCAATGGCCTTGCCTTTTATCTTCAATGCGTTGAAAATCAATTCCACCCTGGCGCTGATCGGCGCCATTGTCGCCGAGTTTTTCGGCACCCCCATTGTCGGAATGGGATTTAGAATTTCCACCGAAGTCGGCCGCATGAATGTCGATATGGTGTGGGCAGAGATTGCGGTCGCGGCACTCGCCGGCTCCGCATTTTACGGCGCAATTGCGCAACTTGAAAAAATGAGCACGTTTTGGCACCCATCCATGCGCCATGACAAACGTGCCTGAACAGGGAGGGAGAAATCCTGATGAAAAAAATACTGATTGGTGCAGCCGCCCTTGGTCTGGCTGTGATGAGCACGGCCGCCATGGCGAAAGACAAGGTCACCTTGCAACTCAAATGGGTCACCCAGGCGCAATTTGCCGGCTATTATGTCGCCAAGGACAAGGGGTTTTATGACGAGGCCGGCCTTGATGTCACCATCAAGCCCGGCGGCCCGGATATTGCCCCGCCGCAGGTGATCGCCGGCGGCGGCGCCGATGTGGTGATCGACTGGATGCCCTCGGCGCTGGCCTCGCGCGAAAAAGGCGTCAAGCTGGTGAATATCGCCCAGCCGTTCAAACGCTCGGGCATGATGCTCACCTGCCGCAAGGAAACCGGCATTAAATCCCCGGCGGACTTCAAGGGCAAAACCCTTGGCGTGTGGTTCTTCGGCAATGAATACCCGTTCTTGTCCTGGATGTCGAAACTGGGGCTGAGCACCAAGGGCGGCAAGGACGGCGTCACGGTGTTGAAGCAGGGCTTTAACGTTGATCCGCTGTTGCAAAAACAGGCCGATTGCGTCTCCACCATGACCTATAATGAGTACTGGCAGATTATTGACGCCGGGCTGAAGCCTTCCGATCTGGTGGTGTTCAAATATGAGGATCAGGGCGTCTCGACCATGGAAGACGGGCTTTATGTGCTCGAAAGCAAGCTTAAAGATCCCAAATTCGTTGATAAAATGGCGCGTTTTGTCAAGGCGAGCATGAAGGGCTGGGCCTTTGCACGCGCCAACCCGGATGAGGCCGCCGATATCGTGCTTGAGAACGACGCCACCGGCGCCCAGACGCAAAAGCACCAGCGCCGTATGATGCGCGAGATCAACAAGCTGACAAAAGGCTCCAACGGCAAGCTGGACCCGGCCGATTACGAGCGCACGGTCAAAACCCTGCTCTCGGGCGGCTCGGACCCGGTGATCACCAAGGCCCCGACAGGCGCCTGGAGCCATGTGGTTATCGATCTGGCGCTGAAATAAACAAGAGCCCCTGAAACTCTCTGTTGTCCCCGGGCCTGCCCCGGGGATGACACACATTCTGGTTTTATTTTTCATTAATCCATTTACCCGGCAGTAATCTGAAGCAGGAGGAAAAACCCCATGCCCCTACATATCAAAGGCGGAACCGTGGTTACGGCGGAGGAAACGAAGCGCGCGGATGTGCTCGTGGTGGACGGCAAGATTGCGGCTGTGGGCGAAAAGCTCGATATTCCGGCCGGGGCGGTTCCGGTGGATGCGGGGGGCTGTTTTGTCATGCCCGGCGGGATCGACCCGCACACCCATATGGAACTGCCG
Source organism: uncultured Hyphomicrobiales bacterium (assembly GCA_964542565.1). Taxonomy (GTDB): domain Bacteria; phylum Pseudomonadota; class Alphaproteobacteria; order Rhizobiales; family BM303; genus BM303. The sequence continues at coordinate 6,339 of CAZIVB010000045.1, forward strand.
TTTATGGGCACGGTGGCCTCGGAAGATTTCTTCTCCGGCACCACGGCGGCCATGTGCGGCGGCACGACGATGATTATTGATTTTGTCATCCCCGGCCCGCAGCAGGATGTGATGGAAGCCTATCACACCTGGCGCGGCTGGTCGGAAAAGGCGGCGGCGGATTACTCCTTCCATGTCGCCATTACCTGGTGGGACGAGACGGTGAAAGAGGCGATGAAAACCCTGACAACCGAGTACGGGGTAAACTCCTTCAAACATTTCATGGCCTATAAGGGCGCAATCATGGCCGATGACGAGATTCTGGTAAACTCGTTCACGCGGGCGCGCGAGCTGGGCGCGCTGTGCACCGTGCATGCCGAAAATGGCGAGCTGGTGTTCCGCCTGCAGCAGGAAATGCTGGCCAGGGGCATTACCGGCCCCGAGGGCCACCCGCTCTCGCGCCCGCCTGAAGTCGAGGGCGAGGCGGCCAACCGGGCCATTCGTATCGCCCAGGTGCTCGATACCCCGGTTTATATTGTGCACACCTCATGCAAGGAGGCTCTGGAGGCCATCACCCGCGCCCGCAACGAGGGCCAGAGGGTGTTTGGCGAGTGTCTGGCCGGACATCTTATCGTGGATGACAGCGTTTACCGCAACCCGGACTGGAGTTTTGCCGGGGCGCATGTGATGAGCCCGCCTTTCCGCCCCAAGGGCAATCAGGAGGCTTTGTGGCGCGGCTTGCAGGCGGGCATGCTGCAAACCACCGCCACCGATCATTGCTGTTTTTGCGATGATCAAAAGCGCGCCGGGGTTGATGATTTCACCAAGATTCCCAACGGCACCGGCGGGGTTGAGGACCGCATGCATGTGCTCTGGCATCACGGGGTAAGCAGCGGCCGTTTGACCATGAATGAATTTGTCGCGGTCACCTCCACCAATGCGGCCAAGATTTTCAATATCTATCCGCGCAAGGGCTCGGTCAGCATCGGCTCAGATGCCGATCTGGTAGTCTGGGACCCGGAAAAAGAGCGCACAATCTCGGCCAAGACCCATCACCAGAATGTGGACTTCAATATCTTTGAGGGCATGAAAGTCAAGGGCGTGAATGTGGTGACCATAAGCCAGGGCCGCATTACCTGGGCTGACGGCGATGTGCGCAGCGAAAAGGGCAAGGGCCGTTACATCAACCGCCCCACCTTCCCGTCCTATTTCGGCGCCATGCAGATTGCGGCGAAGAAAAAGCAGCCAAGGCCGGTTAAACGCTAGAACAAAAGGGCGTTAGCGCCTAGCATTTGCCCGGACCGAATCGGTACTCACATGACCGTCCCATTCATATCTTGCGCCAAGGTGTAGCCCCATGACCTCTTTGACTGTGATCAATCACCCGCTCATCCATCACAAGCTGACCCTGATGCGCAAGAAATCGACGCCAACGTCGAATTTCCGCAAATTGCTGAAGGAAATCAGCCTGCTGCTGGGCTTTGAAGCGACGCGCGATTTGCAGCTCACCGAGGTCGAGATCGAAACCCCGCTGACCAGAACCACCCAGAAGGTTCTGGCGGGCAAGAAGCTGGCGCTGGTTTCGGTGCTCCGGGCCGGGAACGGTCTGCTGGAGGGCCTGCAGGACCTTATCCCCTCGGCCAGGGTCGGGCATGTGGGCATGTACCGCGACCATGATACCTTGCAGGCGGTGGAGTATTACGCCAAATTTCCCGATGAGATCGACAAGCGCATTGTGATTGCGGTTGACCCCATGCTGGCGACAGGCAATTCCTCGATCGCCGCCGTGACCCGCATCAAGGAGGCCGGCGCCAAGGATATCCGTTTTTTATGCCTGCTGGCTGCGCCCGAAGGGATCAAGGCGTTTCAAGAAGCGCATCCCGATGTGCCGATCATAACGGCGGCCGTGGACAGCCATCTGAATGAGCTGGGTTATATTGTCCCCGGTCTGGGCGATGCGGGCGATCGTATGTACGGCACCAAATAGAGTTTTTAAGCCTTGGCGCGCCGGGCCGGTTTCTTGCGGCATTTCTTTTTTGAGATACAGCCGCAGGACGAGCCGCAGCCGCCGCCTTCCTCGCGCGCCGCGCCAAACTCCGGGTGGGCTTTGGCAAAACGGCGCGCGGCCTGTTGCACCAGCACCCAGCCAATGATCAGGGCCGGAAAAGCGATTATTGCCACCAGATATTGCATCATGGGCCTTGCTCCTAATGCGACCCGCCGAGACCGGCAAAGCCCATAAATGAGAGGGAAAGAAGGCCGCCGAGCATCAGGCTCAATGCCGCGCCCTGGGTCAGGCTCGGCACATTGGAAAGTTCCAGTTTCTCGCGCAAACCGGCCATCAGCGTAATGGCGAGGGTAAAGCCCACTCCGGCCCCCAGGGCATAAACCAGGGACTGGGTGAAATTATAGCCCTTGAAGGTCTGGAACAGCGCCAGGCCCAAAATGGCGCAATTGGTGGTGATAAGAGGCAGGAAAATACCCAGCGCCCGGAACAGGGCGGGGGAAAACTTCTTCAGCGCCATTTCCACCAGTTGCACCGCCGAGGCGATCACGGCGATATAGGCGATCAGGCGCAAAAATTCCATGTTGTATTTAACCAGCAGGAAATTGATCCCGTAGGCGCAAACCGAGCTTACCAGCATGACGAAAACCGTCGCCAGCCCCATGGGCAGGGCGGTGTTAAGCTTGGCGGAGACGCCTAAAAACGGGCACAGGCCCAAAAACAGCGCCAGCACAAAATTGTTGATCAGCGCCGCATTGAGGAAAATGAAAGACAGGCTGTCAGGCTGCATGGGATTTTTCTCCCGTTTGTCTCGCCGCTTCGATACGCTGATTGATCCAGTTGAAGATAATCAGCAACAAGGAAAGCACGATAAATCCGCCCGGCGGCAGGATCATCACCACCCAGGGCTCAAAATGCGGGCCGAAGAGATCAAAGCCGAAAATCGCCCCCGCGCCCAGAATCTCGCGCACAATGCCAAGGCACAAAAGCGCCAGGGTAAAGCCCGCGCCCATGCCAAGGGCGTTGACAACCGTTTTTCCCAGCGCGTTTCTTGATGCGTAAGCCTCGGCGCGGCCCAGAATAATGCAGTTGACCACGATAAGCTGGATAAACGCGCCCAGCGCATTGTAAAGATCAAGCGAAATGGACTGGATGACATAATCCACAATGGTCACGAAAGTGGCGATAATGACAATATAAGTGGCGATGCGCACCTGTTTGGGAATGAACCGGCGCAGCAGGGAGACCAGTGTACCCGAGGCGACCAGAACAAAGCTTGTCGCCAGCCCCATGGCGAGGGCGTTAATGGCGCTGTTGGAGACCGCCAGCACCGGGCACATGCCCAGCAACATGACAAAAACCGGGTTTTCGCGCCACAGCCCCTCGGTGAAGACTTCCAGAGTTATGGTATCGCTTGGTTTGCGTGTCATGGCTGATCTTTCGCTGGCGTAAGGGCGACTAGCGCTTCGAGATGGCGTCGCAGAAGGGGCAGCAGGCTTTGGGCTGAAACATTCAGCGCCTTGCCGATGGCGCGCGAGGAGATGGTGGCGCCGGAAATGGCGTCAATCTGCCAGTCATGCTTTTTGGTGCCGTGTTTGACGGTCACGATGGCATTGGCAAGGGCGCTTCCATCGGCGTTGAGGGCGGCGTCAAGAGCGTCAAAGTTTTTCAAAAAAGCCTTGTCGGTCATGATCTTGTCGCCAAGGCCGGGGGTCTCGGCGGTTTTCAGGACCTGAACGCCGCGGATGCACCGGCAATCGGGATCGTAGCCGTAAAGGATATAGATCATATCGGCATAGCCCTGCGCCCCGGCATTGATGGCTATGCCCAGCAGTTTGCCCGATTTGGCGTAGCCGGCGTAAATGCGCACTCCTTCCTTACCGGAACCGGATGGGAAGATTCCCGCCTTGTTGAGGATAAATTCGCGGTGAACAACCGCGCCGGGGACAACTTTAAGAACCGCCTTTTCGGTTGCCCGGCGCTGGTTCTCGGCGATGATCGGTTTGGTGATCTGAAACACCGTCACTACAAGCAGGCCGGAGAGCATGGCCACCAGCCCCAGGGTGATGATCATCGCGGTGGAGGCGCTCTTGGGCGCTTTATGCGGGCTTGTCGGGTTACTCATCGTCTTCCCCGCCCGCTTTTTTGCGCCGCCAGCCGAAAACATGCGGCTGAGTAAAATATTCAATCAGCGGCGTGGCGGCATTGGCCAGTAAAATGGCGTACATGACCCCCTCGGCCATGCCCCCGAACAGGCGGATGACCACCGTTATCACGCCGATGAGAACGCCGAAGATCACCGTCCCCCAGGGGGTGACCGGCGAGCCGACCATATCGGTGGCCATGAACCAGGCGCCGATCATCAACCCGCCGGAGAAGAGGACAAAGAGCGGGTCGGGATAATGCTGCGGGTCGATGAGGTAAAACAATCCCGACAGCAATGCCGCGCTGGCCATGATGGAAACCGGGATGCGCCAGTCCAGCATATTGCGAACGGCAAGATAAAGCCCGCAAATGATGATCAGCGCCGCGGGGGCGTTGGTGGTAAAGCCCGGTTGCAGCCCCATGAACAGCTCGGTTACCGGAACCTGCTCGCCCTGAAACTTTTGCAGGGCGAGCGGCGTTGCCCCGGACCAGGTATCAAGCGCCACTTTGCTGCCCCATTGCATGATATCGGGCGGGGATAAAAACGGCCAGGTGAGGCTTGAGGGAATAAAGCTGGAAAATCGTCCTTCAAAGAACGACGGCGGCCAGGTGTTGACCGAAACCGGAAACGCCGCCTGCACAAAGGCGCGGCCGATAAGCGCCGGGTTAAAGACGTTAAACCCGAGCCCGCCGAAAACCACCTTGCCCAGCCCGATAGCGACAAATCCCGCCACCGCGCCCATCCACAAGGGCAGCGAGGGCGGCAGGGTGAGGGCAAGCAGCAGGCCGGTAATGAGCGCGCTCCAGTCGCCAAGGGTATTGGGCCGGTCGTTGATCAGGGCAAAAATGCGCTCGGTGATGAGGCACGAAGCGCTGATGATGATAATCAGCGCCAGGGCGCTGAGGCCGAACTGGAACACCATATAGGCGGATAGCGGCAGGGTTGCCAGCACCACATTGAGCATAATGTTGCGCACATCGGTCCCGGCGGAGATATGGGGCGATGTCTCAAGCTGGATTTTGGGTTTTTTAAACATTCTTTTCCCGGTTTATCGCCTTGGCGATCCTAAAATACTGGACCAGCGGAATATGTGAAGGGCAAACAAAGGAACAGCAACCGCATTCAAAACAGCTGAGCAGATTGTATCTTTGCGCCATCATTTCATATTCGCGTTTTGCCGCCAGCAGCCCCAGCATGGAAGGGTTGAGATTCATCGGGCAGGCGTCAACACAGCGGGCGCATTTGATGCACGGCCAGATGCGCGGGCCCCCTTCATCAACATCAGGCTCATCCAGCACCAGAATGCCCGATACACCCTTTGACACCGGGGTGTCGAGATCAGAGACGCTCATCCCCATCATGGGGCCGCCCAGAATCACCTTGGCCCGCGTGCCTTCATAGCCCACCTGTTTGAGAATAAAGCGCAGCGGCGTGCCGATGGGAATGCGGTAATTGCCCGGGTTTTTAATCCCCGGCCCCACCACCGTCATGACCCGCTCGATTAGCCCCTCGCCGCGCAGCAGCAAGAGCCCGAGCTGGGCAAGGGTGCCGACATTGGAGACCACAACCCCGACCGATTTGGGCAGCTCGCCCGGCGGCACATCGCGGTCGAGCAGCGATTTGATCAGCATCTTTTCCGCCCCTTGCGGGTATTTTGCCTTTACCACCTCAACCTTGATGGGAAATTGCGGCCGGATATGTTTTCTAAGAACCTCGACCGCGTCCATCTTGTTGTCTTCTACGCCGATTATGGCCTGCTCGGCGCCGGTAACGCGCATGGCGTAATGAATGCCGCGGATGATATCCTTGGGTTGCTCCAGCATCACCCGGTGATCGGCGGTGAGGAAGGGCTCGCATTCGGCGCCGTTGACCACCAATGTATCAACCTTGCGCGTATCCGCCGGCGAGGAGGCGTATTTGACATGGGTCGGGAACGCCGCCCCGCCCAGCCCGACAACCCCGGTCCGCTGCATGGCGCGCAGCAAATCCTCACGCGGCAGCAGGGCAAGCTGATGCGGCATGGCATAGAGCACTTCTTGCGCCGAGCCTTCATGCACATCGATAATGATGGCCGGGGAGCGGGGGCCGCGAACCGAAGGGATCAGCTCGATGCCCTTGACCACCCCGGTGGCGGGGGCGTGCAGGGGCACGGAGACAAAATCATCCGGATTGGCGATCGGCTCACCGCGCACCACCTCCTGACCCCTGGTGACGATCGAGCGCGAGGGCGAGCCGATGAACTGATCAAGATGCATATAGAGCCGCGGCGGAAAGGCGAGGCGCTTGATGGGAATGCCTGCCGTCTCGCGCTTGTGCGGGTCCGGGTGAATGCCGTGACGGAAAGTTTTGGCGCCAAAGGCGGAGAAAAATCCCATATCGCGTATCTGCGCCCCTTTACTGGTAGCTCTCGGCCCGTGCGACCAGCTTGTCCACGCCCTTCTCGCTCGGGTCGCTCGGGGTGCCGGGATGGATGCACCGACTGGTACATTTTTCTGCCGCGCGAACGATGTCCTTGTAAGGCCCGCCCTTGCCGTCCTTCACGAAGGCCTTCTTGTTGTCGTCGTATTCGAAGATCTTCGAGTTGATGTTGATGCATTCGTCGCATGATGTGCATTCCGACTGGTCGATCCAGGCCGGTTCGTAGCCTCCGGCGGCCGCGGCAGGTGTGCCGTTGCCTTCGGTGGGTGCAGCCGACAGATCGAGCAGGGCTGCGGTGCCGGTGGCACCTGCGCGGCCCCCGTCG
>CAZIVB010000046.1:0-13207 GCA_964542565.1 uncultured Hyphomicrobiales bacterium
CGGCCCGGCCTGCAAGGGCTCCAGAACGCCGCCAATGCCGACGCCGCCGGAAAGGTGCACATTCTTGCCGATCTGGGCGCAAGAGCCCACCGTGACCCAGGTATCGACCATGGTGCCGCTATCGACATAGGCCCCCAGATTGACGAAAGAGGGCATCAGGACAACGGAAGGGGCGATATAGGCGGAGCGGCGCACGATGCAGTTGGGAACCGAGCGGAAACCGGCGGATTTAAACTCATCCTCGCCCCAGCCGTCAAATTTGCTCGGCACCTTGTCCCACCAGCTTGAGCCGCCCGGCCCGCCGGAGATCATCTGCATGTCATTGAGCGAGAAGGAGAGCAGCACCGCTTTCTTGAGCCATTGATTGACAATCCACTCATCGCCCTTCTTCTGCGCGACCCGCGCCTTGCCGCTGTCGAGCAGGTCAAGGGCTGTCTCCACCGCCTCGCGGGCCTCGCCGGTGGTTTGCGGCGTGATCTCGCCGCGGCGCTCAAAGGCGTCTTCAATCGTTGTTTGCAGGGATTCAAGGCTCATTTTGTCGGGTTTCCTGATTGTCGTGATCTTTTGGGGTTTTGCCGGAGATTAGTTCGACTGAAGTTTAAGTCAACCTTAACTGTCCCGAAAGGGTCGAAATGCTAGACTGGCGGCCAACTCCATAAAGGGTCGCGTGAGAGGGTTAAAGAGATGTGCAATGTTGAAGTCCGGCACAATCCGGACAAATCGGAACTGGAATCCATCGGGGCCTTTGACTGGCCCGTATGGGATCACCACCCGGCCAAATTCGGCTGGGGCTATGGCGGTACGGAGACGTGCTATATTCTGGAAGGGCTGGTGATTATCACGCCTGAAGAGGGCGAACCGGTAGAGCTTAAAGCCGGTGATCTTGTGGTTTTTCATGCCGGGCTCAACTGCACCTGGGATGTGCGCGAGCATGTGAGAAAGCATTATATTTCCGAGTAATCAGCGCCCTTTGACAATATTGGCCAAAAACCCGGCCAGATCGTCCGTGGTGAAATCCACAAAAGGCTCATCGCCCGTGCCCAGCAGGCCAAGACCGCTATCGGCGTGGGCCGCGCCGGTTTTCACCAGCACGGTCATCATGCCCATATCATGCGCCACTTCCAGATTGCAGGCCATGTCCTCGAACAGAATCGAGGTTTCCGGCGAAATCCCGCTTTGTTGCAACAGGCGTTCATATGAGGGTTTGTGCGGTTTTGGCTGATAACCGCTGGCGGCGATATCGTGAATCCGGCCGAAAAGACCGCTTACGCCAAGGCGCTCCATAACCCGTCTGGAGTGGCTCACGGAGGCATTTGTGTAGATGATTTTTTCCCCCGGCAGGGCGGCAAGGGCGGCGATCAGCGCCGGGTCCGGTTTTATCGGCGAATGGTCGATATCATGGACAAAATCGAGATAGGCCTGCGGGGCCAGGCCGTGTTCCGCCATTAACCCGTTCAGGGTTGTGCCATAGGTTTTGAAATAGCTTTTCTGGATACGGCGCGCCTCGTCCCGGCCGACATGGAAATGATTGGCGATAAAGAGGCCCATGCGCTCATCGATCTGGGCGAACAGGCCGCAATCGGACGGGTAGAGGGTATTGTCGAGATCGAATATCCAGCTTTCAATATGTGAAAATTCACCGCTCATTGCGGTTCGGTATAGCGGATGGTCCAGCTTTTGGCGCCGCCCAGATCAATCTTGCGGAAGGCGGTTTTGCTCTGCCCCTTGCCGGTGCATTTGCCCTGGGTTTCGATGCTGAAACGGGATTTTCTGGTGCAGAGCTGATGTTTGCCGGCCCAGATCAGCTTGATGCCGCTTTTTACCGCGATCTTGCCCTTGTCATCCACCGCCTCGCCGTAAGAATAGATCACCTGGCCGTCAAGCGGCTTGCGCAGGGGGCGGATGCATTCGCCGGGCAGGACCTTGTACCAGCCGCGGGTTATGATGTCCTCGCCTTCATGCTGGCCGATGGACGACCAGATCAGAAAACGGGTTTCATTGCAGATTTGCAGGCCCGATTCGGTCTGGCGCCTGCGAACGGCGCTGATCAGGGCGTTAAAAACTTCCGGTCCGGTTTTGCTTGCCTTTTTCAGCCCGGCCTTTTGCATGAAATCCTCCAGCGCCCGGTTGGTCATGCCGCCGGCGACGCCGTCAATACCGCCGATATCATACCCGGCCATGGCCAGCAGCCGTTGCAGTCCGGCAAGGGCGGCCTGGCGGGGCTTGTAGGCAACCTCTTCGGTCAGCGAGGTCTTCCAGTCGGGTTTTTTCGGCTTGATTTCAATGAAATTTTCGTAGGTCTGGGCCGGATCACTGCATTTGTCCGCGCCCTTGATGAGGAAATCGGAAGTGCTGATGCACAATTTGCGCCCGCCGGAAAAACGCCGCAATATCTGGTCGTAAAGCGAGATCGTGCGGGCAAAAAGAAAATAGCTCTTCTGCGCCAGTTTCTGCTTCAGGGCCAGCTTGCACTGACCGGGTAAAATCTGCAACCAGCCCTGGGTTACCATCAGGCCGTTTTCATCTGAACCGGTGGCGGCTTCGAGCACATAGCCGGTTTCGTTGCAGATGCTGTATTTCGCCTCCGCCTCTTGCGGGGCCAGCACGGCGCCAAGCAGCGCAAGCAGCGCAAAAACAGCTTTCAGGCCGCTTTTGAATTTGTCAGGAAATGAGAGTTCCGGCGCCATGTTCGGTATATAACTCCAAAAGCAGGGCGTGGGGAACCCGCCCGTCATTGATAACAACAGCCTCAACCCCGCCTTCAACCGCCTGAATGCAGGTCTCAAGCTTCGGGATCATGCCGCCTTTTGCGGTTCCGTCCTTAATCAGCGCCCGCGCCCGCGCCAAGCTCAGGGCTTCGATCAGTTCGCCCTTTTCATCAAGCACACCTTGAATATCGGTCAGCAGCAGCAGGCGTTTGGCATTGAGAGCCGCGGCCAGCGCCCCGGCAAAGGTATCGGCATTGATATTGTAGGTCTCGCCCGAGCGCGACATGCCGATGGGGGCGATAACGGGGATGAGATCGCTTTTAATGATCACATCTATGATATGCGGCTTGACCTGTTCCGGCTCGCCGACAAAGCCCAGATCAACCACCCGTTCCAGATTTGAATCGGGATCAGTGACGGTGCGGCGCTCGGATTTGCGCGCAATCATCAGATTGGCGTCCTTGCCGGAAATCCCCACCGCCTTGCCGCCATGGCGGCCGATATTGCTGACAATCTGTTTGTTGATGGAGCCTGAAAGCACCATCTCGACAATCTCGATCGTCTGCGCATCGGTTACGCGCAAGCCGCCGGCAAATTCGCTTTTCACCCCGAGGCGTTTGAGCATGCCGCCGATCTGCGGCCCGCCGCCATGCACGATCACCGGATTAATGCCCGCTTGCTTGAGCAGCACCACATCGCGGGCGAACAGCCGCGCCAGACGCTCATCGCCCATGGCGTGGCCGCCATATTTGATCACCACCGTCTGGGCGTCATAATGCTGCATGAAGGGCAGCGCTTCGGAAAGCAAGGAGGCCTGAAAATGCAGGTCCGGGTTTATCTTGCCGCGGCGGGTTTTGTGCATATGGTCAGGTTTATCAATCATTACAAAGACTTTCTTACACCATATTCATTCCCAAGCTCAACGCCGATCAAGCGCCAGAGCGGCGATTTGTGCCCGCAATTGCTCCAATCCACCCGATTTGCGGCTTGAAGTTGTAATCAGTTGCGGAAATGCCGCCGGATGCCGGGCGAGAACAAGGCCGGTCTGCTTTTGTATTTGCTCCAGTTCCGCCGCCTTAACCTTGTCGGCCTTGGTCAGTACGATCTGGTAAGATACCGCACTTGTATCCATCAACTGCATCACTTCAATGTCATTTTTCTTAATTCCGTGACGGGCGTCAATGAGCAGAAACACCCGTCTGAGCCGGGCCCGTCCGCGCAGATAATCGCGCACCAGCGCGGTCCATTGCGCAATCAGCTGCTTGCCGGCGCGGGCATAGCCATAGCCGGGCATGTCGATCATGATGAGCTTGCCGCCCAGCGAGAAGGCGTTGAGCTGCCGGGTGCGGCCCGGCGTGTTTGAGGTGCGCGCCAGGGTCTTGCGGCCCGTGAGCGCATTGAGCAGGCTTGACTTGCCGACATTGGAGCGCCCGGCAAAGGCGATCTCGGGCGCATCGCCGCCGGGCAGGTTTTCCAGCGCCGTGGCGCTGAGGAGAAAATCACACGGGCCGGCAAAGAGTTTGCGGCCTGTCTCTTCCCAGTCGGTTTTATTTGTTTCGCTCACGGCTATTCCTCGCTTTGCTCGGGATCTTGCGCGGGCGCGGCGCACAGGCGCCGGGGCGCAGTCGCGCCCGTTGGCGCTTGCCGTCAAGGGCCGCGTCAAACGGCTTAAGGCGGCCTCGCGGGCCAAAACCGGCGCCATATTCTTGATATTCAACCGGCCCCTGGAGCACCTGCGCGATTAAAGGGGATTGCACTCATGCTCTAGTCTTTTTCCTTGACCTTTGCGCGGCCGAAGAGCCGCAACAGATTGTCGAGAAGTTCGATCCTGACCCCCTGGCGGTGCATGATGAAGCCTTGCTGGATGGTGGACAAAATGTTGTTCCAGGCCCAGTAGATCACCAGACCGGCCGGGAACGTCGCCAGCATGAAGGTGAAGATGAGCGGCATCCAGGTGAAAATCTTCTGCTGAATCGGGTCCGCCGGCGCGGGGTTCAGCTGCATCTGCACAAACATGGTCACGCCCATGATAATCGGCCATATGCCAAGGGTGAGCATGGAGGGGGGATCCCACGGGATCAGGCCGAACAGATTGAAAATATTGGTCGGGTCGGGCGCGGCAAGATCGTGAATCCAGCCAAAGAAAGGCGCGTGGCGCATTTCAATGGTGATGAACAAGACCTTGTAGAGCGAGAAGAAGACCGGGATCTGGATCAGCATCGGCAAACAGCCCGACATGGGGTTGACCTTGTGCTGCTTGAACAGCTCCATCTGCGCCTGTTGCTGCTTGACCTTGTCGTCCTTGTAACGCTCCTTGAGCTTGGCAATCTCCGGCTGGAGCTTTTTCATCTTGCCCATGGAGACGTAGGATTTGTTGGCCAGCGGGTAAAACAGCGCCTTGATGATGACGGTCACGGCCAGAATGGCGACGCCGAAATTGCCCAGCAGATTGTAGAAAAACTCAATGACGAAGAACAAGGGCTTGGTGAAGAAATGGAACAGGCCCCAGTCGATCAGAAGCTCGAAGGAACGGATATTCTCTTTTTCCTGATAGCCGTCGATAACCGAGACTTTCTTGGCGCCGGCAAAAACCTTGGCATCGACCTGCGCCTTGCCGCCGGCCGGAACATTGACCGCGTCCAGCAGGTAATCGGTCTGAAAGATGTCTTCGGGAACATTGGCGTTTTCACTGAAACGGGCCTTATACGGGGTTTTTTGATCAGGGATGATCGCGGTGGCCCAGTATTTGTCGGTTATGCCTATCCAGCCGCTGGTGGCGGAAATGGATTTGCTGACATCGTCCTTGATATCGCCATAGCTGATTTCTTCCAGGCCTTCATCACCCAGAAATCCGATCAGGCCTTCATGCAGGATATAAAACGCCTGTGTTTTGGGCATGCCGTGACGCGAGATCAGCGCATAGGGGTAAAGGGTGATCGCCCTGGGACTCTTGTTCTCCACCTCCTGCCTGACCTTGATCATATATTCGGTGTCGATGGAAAGCGTGCGGCGGAAGGTGAGCCCCTCGCCATTGTCCCATTTCAGGGTTATGGGGCTTTCCGGCGTCAGCTCGCCGGGCCCTTGCGGGGTCCAGATTGTCTCGCTGGTGGGAAGTTTCAGTTTTGCGTCGGGCGCCGCCGTCCAGCCATGCTCGATATAATAGGCGTTTTTGCCGCCCGAAGGCGAGAGCAGGACGATATTGGGGCTGTCCTTCTTTATGGTCTCGCGATAATCGAGCAGTTTCAGATCATCAATGCGCCCGCCTTTCAACGAAACCGAACCCTGAACGGTATCGGTTTTAATCGCGATGCGCTTTGATTTGCCCAGCGCCGCGGCGCGCGAAAGCGTGACCGGGCCGCTGCCTCCGGCGGCCGGAGTGGCCGGGCTGACATTCTGGGGACCAGGAGAGCTGGGAGAAGGAACGGGAACCGGCGCATTGGAGGCGGGTTGTCCTGCCCCCTGCCCGGCGCCGGCTTTTTGCTGGCGTTCCTGTTTTTGCTGCACCGAAGGCACACCGACCAGATACTGCCAGCCGACAAGTACGATCATCGACAGCACGATTGCCAGAAAGAAATTTTTGTTCTCGCCCATGAACGCTCAAGCCTCGTCAAATGTTTTCATGACTTATACAAAAAGCAGCGGAGAAAAGAATACCGTTTTTTGTGTTTGTCTGCTCAACTCTTGTGCGCTTTTGCATGGATGCGCGCAATCGCTGTTTTCATATCGTCAAGCAGATCACCGTAAGGGCGTTTCAGCGCTTCCCTGCGGGCAATGACGACATAGTCAAAATTCCGGCGCGCCCGGCTTGCCAGACATTCACGCGCCACCTCGCGCAAGCGCCGCCGCGCCCGGTTGCGCGCAACCGCGCCGCCGACCCGGCGCGATGCGGTGAAGCCCACCCGGGCCTCGCGCTCCGGCGCCCGGACACTCCGCCTTGCCTGAAGCACCAATCCGGGCATAACCCATTTCCAGCCTCTTGCGGCTTTGAGGAAATCGGCGCGTTTTTTCAGATGCTTCATGCCTTGACGTGAGGGCTGGCGGCGATTTCAGGCGCTGGGCCGCCGCTCCCTTTAAGCGGAAAGACGTTTGCGGCCGCGCGCCCGGCGGCGGGCAAGAACAATGCGGCCACCCGTTGTGGCTTTGCGCGCCCGGAACCCGTGACGGCGCTTACGAACGAGAACACTTGGCTGATATGTGCGTTTCAAAGGACTTACTCCGGCAGACGTCTGCTGCGCTTTTCAAGGGCGGTATTCAGACGCAAAAAAACACCCCGGTCGAAAACCGGATTTTGCGGGCTTATACGCATATAAAGACGCCAAGTCAATGCAGGGCTTCGCCCTCAACGCATGAATCTTTGCGCTCACGGGGATGTGATTGCCTGTGTCGAAGCGTTTACTTCCCTTCATGAGCGTGTATGGTTCACTCTAACGTGCATGAACCCTTTATAAATATACTCCATGCCCGGTAAATTAAAAAGGCGCCGTATTGTTACCGAAGAAAATTGAAAGATGAGTGGCCAGCCAAAACCATCTGCGCCGTTATGGCGGCGTTTGCTGCCGCTGCTGGTTATTGTTACGCTGTGCATTCTTGTGTTTGCCCGCGGCTGGCATCATTATCTTACGCTTGAACATGTCGCCGCCAACCGGGACCAGTTAAAGGCTTTTGTCGCGGCAAATTTTTTTCAGGCGCTGGGGATTTATCTGCTTGTTTATGTCGCCGTTATCGCGCTTTCCCTGCCCGGCGGGGCTCTGCTGACGATTCTGGGCGGGTTTTTGTTCGGCTGGAAGATCGGCGGGCCGGCAGTGGTGATTGCCGCAACCCTCGGGGCGGTCATTATTTTCATGATCGCCAGAACGGCGCTGGGCGAAACCCTTGCCAAACGCGCCGGACCCTGGCTCGGCAAATTGCGCAAGGGTTTTAATGAAAACGCCCTGAGCTATCTTTTGTTTTTGCGCCTGGTGCCGGCTTTTCCGTTCTGGCTGGTCAATCTGGCCCCGGCATTGCTGGGGGTGCCGCTGGGCGTCTATGCCATCGGCACCTTTATCGGCATTATCCCCGCCACTCTGGCGTTCAGCTTTTTAGGCGCGGGTCTGGACAGCATCATCGCCGCCCAGCGCCGCATGTATGATGCCTGTCTGGCAAATCAAAAGGCCGGAACCCTGCCCGCCGGAACGCAGTGTTCGTTCACACTTGACGCCGGGGCGCTTTTGACCCCCGAATTGATGGCGGCTTTTGCCGCTCTTGGATTTGTCGCCATATTGCCGGTTGTGATTCGCAAGTTCCGCAACCGGGGGGAAAAGCAGGCATGAGCAAGGTTCTGACCCCTGATATTTGCGTGATCGGCGCGGGCTCGGGCGGGCTTTCGGTTGCCGCCGCCGCGGCCGGTTTCGGCGTTGATGTGGTTCTGATCGAAAAAGGCAAGATGGGCGGGGATTGCCTGAACACGGGCTGCGTGCCGTCAAAGGCGCTGATCGCGGCGGCAAAGCGGGCGCATATCATGCGTTCGAGCGTCAAATTCGGTATCAAACCCTGCGCGCCCGAGGTGGATTTTGCCAGGGTTCACGATCACATTCACGGCGTGATCAGCGCTATCGCCCCCAATGATTCGGTCGCGCGCTTCACCAAACTGGGCGTGAGGGTTATAGAGGCGGCGGCGAGCTTCATCGATGCCGATACGGTTGCGGCGGGCGGCGAGCTGATCCGGGCGCGCCGGTTCGTCATCGCTACCGGTTCCTCCGCCGCGGCGCCGCCAATTCCCGGGCTGGATAAAGTGGCCTTTTACACCAATGAGAACCTGTTTGAGCTCAAAACCCTGCCCGAACATCTGATCATCATCGGCGGCGGCCCCATCGGCATGGAAATGGCGCAGGCCTATTGCCGCCTTGGGGCGCGGGTCAGCGTTCTGGAGATGTTTGCGCCGCTGGGCCGGGACGACCCGGAGATGAGCGCGATCGTGCTTGAGCGTATCAGGGCCGAGGGGGTTGAGATCAGGGGCGGGGTGAATATCCGCAAGGTGGAAAAGGCGAGGACCGGGGTAAAAGTCACGATTGAGGATAATGGCAAAACGAGCCTTGTTGAAGGCTCGCATCTGCTCATTGCCGCCGGGCGCACGCCCAATACCGGTAATCTGGGGCTGGAAAAAGCCGGGATAAAACATGACCGGCGCGGCATTCGTGTTGACAAGGGGCTGCGCAGCACCAACCGGCGGGTTTACGCCATTGGCGATGTGGCGGGGCATTTGCAGTTTACCCATGTGGCCAATTATCACGCCGGAATTGTCATCCGCGCTATAGTGTTCCGCCTGCCGGCAAAAATATCCGATGCGGCGATTCCTTGGGTAACCTATACCGACCCCGAGCTGGCCCATGTCGGCCTCACCGAAGAGGCGGCGCGCAAGGCCCATGGCGATATCAAGGTGCTGCGCTGGCCGTTTGCCGGGAATGACAGGGCGATAGCGATGCGCGAGACTTCCGGGCTGATCAAGGCCACCGCCACAAGGGGCGGGCGGATTTTGGGCGCAACCATTGCCGGGCCCGAGGCGGGCGAGATTATCCAGCCCTGGGTGCTCGCCATCACCAGCCGGATGAACATAAAAGCCATGGCAAACACCATTGCCCCCTACCCCACGCTTTCGGAGGTCAATAAAAGGGCTGCAATCCGGTTTTATCATGGTAAAATGGGCAATCCCTGGCTGGGGCGGCTGATCCGTTTTCTGGCCCGGTTCGGATAAAAGATCGGATGTGTCCGCATGGCGGAAGACAAAATTTTGAAGGCGCGTGAAAACAATACCGGCCTGTCGCGGTTTTTACAGGCGACGGGATTATCGGGCAAACTGCTGGTGCTCACGGTGATGTTTGTCATGCTGGCGGAAGTGTTGATCTTTGTGCCTTCGGTGGCCAATTTCCGCATGAACTGGCTGCGCGAGCGCCTCGCCTCGGCGCAGATTGCCTCGCTGGCGCTTGAGGCGGCCCCGGACCGGATGGTGTCGGAAATGCTGCGCAAGGAATTGCTGGAAAATGCCGGCGTCCTGGCGGTATCGCTGCGGCGGCCCGATTCGCGCGGCCTTGTGCTGAGCGCCGAAAATCTGCCGACGGTAAGCCGTTCCTATGATCTGCGCACCCGTTCGGCATGGGCCAATGTGCTTGATGCCTTTGACGCCATCATGGCGCCGGAAGGGCGCACCATAAGGGTGATCTCGGCGGCGCGTTTCGGCGGCGGCAACTCGATCGAGATTGTTTTCAACGAAACGCCGCTCAAAGCCGCCATATGGACCTTTTGCGTCAATATCGCCTTTCTCTCCATTATCATTTCCATCATCACCGCGGCGCTGGTCTATCTGGCGCTGAACTGGTTGCTGGTGCGGCCCATGCGCTCGCTGACCGGCAATATGGTGCATTTCGGCCAGAACCCGGAAGACAAATCGCGCATTATCAAACCCTCCGGGCGGCGCGACGAGATCGGCACGGCGGAGATCGAGCTGTCGCAACTGCAAAGCGAGTTGGGGCAGATGCTGCAACAAAAAAGCCGTCTGGCCGCATTGGGGCTGGCGGTGAGCAAGATCAGTCATGATCTGCGCAATATTCTGGCCCATGCCCAGCTTGTCTCGGACCGGTTGGGGCAGGTTGAGGACCCCACGGTCAAGCGGGTCGCGCCCAAACTGATCGGCTCGCTGGACCGGGCGATTGATCTGTGCGTCAACACGCTCAAATACGGCAAGGCCAAGGAGCGCGCGCCCGAGCGCGCCCGCTTTGTGCTGCTGCCTCTGGTGGAAGAGGTTCTGGAAACGCTTGATCCGCAATCGCATCGCGGCGTGGTGTTTCATAATGCGGTGGCGGGCAATCTTGAGATTGACGCCGACCGGGAGCAGTTGTTCAGGATTATCCTCAACATCACGCGCAATGCGGTTCAGGCGCTGGAAAGCTGCGAGCGCCGCGAGGGGGCGGGGCAGATCGTAATCAGCGCCAAACGCCGCGGCGCGGTGTTTTATCTGAGCATCGAGGATGATGGCCCCGGCATTCCGCGCCAAGCGCGCGAGCATCTGTTCGAGGCCTTTCAGAACTCGACCCGGAAGGGGGGCAGCGGTCTCGGGCTGGCGATTTCGGCCGAGCTGGTTCAGGCCCATGGCGGCACGCTGGAACTGGACGATACCGAACATGGCGCAAGGTTCAAAATCTCCATTCCCGACCGGATCGCAAAGCTTTCCTCGGCGCGCGAGCGGCGCAAATCCGGCGCGGCGCAAAAGAGGGCGACATGAAAAAAATCATCCTCGCTGCAACCGCGTGGGCTTTTTTCGTCCTCACCCTGATCACGGCCCCCGGCGCCTCGTTTGCCGCGACAGCCGCCAAGGCCGGCGGCGTCATCGCCTTGTTGTGGCGCCAGAGCGATATCAATGATCCGCCAAATACAACCGCCATCAAGCGCTTGCGGTTTTTAACCTCGGCCGAGTATCCGCCATTTAATTATTTTAACGCCCGGCGCCAACTGGCCGGTCTGAATATCGATCTGATGCAGGCGATTTGCGCCGAGTTGAAGGTGGAATGTTCCATTGCGGTTAAAAAATGGCAGGAACTGCTCCCGGCCCTGAAAGCCGGAGAGGCCGATGCGGTAATGGCCGGATTGGCCATCACGGCGGCCAATTTACGCAAAGTTTCCTTCACCCGGCCGTATTTTCGCACACCGGCGCGCTTTACCGTCAAAAAGGGGGCCAAACTCAAAAGCTTTGCGCCGGGTGATCTGGTCAATGCCCATATCGGAGTGATCAACAACTCGGCGCATGAAGCCTATTTGAAAGCCATGTTTCCGCGCAGCAATTTTATTGCCTACAAGAACGCGGCGGATTTGCGCCAGGCCCTGCTGGCGGACAGGATCAACGCCATCTTCGACGATGGAGTGCAATCGGGCTTCTGGCTCAACGGGCGTTTGTCGGGCAATTGCTGTGAATTTCGCGGCGGGCCCTATACGGAAAGTTTCTATTTTGGCACCGGAATGGCGATCGCTGTTACCCGCGGCAATACAAAGCTTGCCCGTATCTTGAACTACGCGCTGGCAAAGCTGGGTCTGGGCGGCAAATATGCCGAACTGGTCCGGAAACACATTCCCTTTTCGCTGTATTAAAAGAGCTTGTTGCCGTTAAACCGGCACCGGCCCTCTGCTCACCTTAGAGCATCGTGCGATTAAAAAAATCGCCCTCACGCTCTAATTGTTTGTTTTGTCGCATCATTTTACCCGAAAACCGCGTACACTTTTCGGAATGATGCTCTAAGCCTTGTCCTTGAACGGCAGGGCGAGGCACCAGAGGATATTGGCGGTTTTTTTATCACGGAATTTTTCAAGCCCGATGCTCATGGCGTCATGGCCCTTTTGTGGCTGGGCAATATAAGTGCCGAAAATCCGGTCCCAGATCGAGAGGTTAAAGCCGTAGTTGGAATCGGTTTCGCGCCGGATTACCGAGTGGTGCACCCGGTGAAAATCCGGGGTGACAAAGAGCTTGCGCACAATCTTGTCCATGGCGAGCGGCATGGCGAAATTGGCGTGGTTGAACATGGCGAGCGCGTTCAGGATGACCTCAAAGGCAATCACCGCAACCGGCGATGCGCCGATCAGGATGACGATAGCCATCTTGTAGAGCATGGAGACCCAGATTTCGACCGGATGAAATCTTGCTCCCGTGGTCAGGTCAATATCGATATCGGCGTGGTGAACCTGATGCAGACGCCACAGAAGCGGAATCTTATGCGCCGCGACATGCTGGGCGTAGATGGCAAGGTCAAGCAGGATAACCGCCAGAACGATTTCAACCAGAGGCGGCAGGTCTATCAGATTGAAAAGCCCCCACCCCCTGCTCTGGGCCCAGATGGCGACGCCAACGGCGAGAACGGGAAACAGCAGCCGCAGCAATAATGTATTGATAACGACAATGCCGAGATTATTGCTCCAGCGAAGAACGCGCGGCAGGGTTTGCGGCCGGCGCGGGAAGGCAAGCTCAAGCCCCGCCATAATCACAAAAATGGCAATAAAAGCGCCGAGCCTTATGGTTGTCTCGTCCAGTGAAGCCAGCATTTATCCGCTACTCTTTTGGCAAGGTGCGGTGGCGGGCGCTGGCGCCGCGCTCAATCGCCGCCACGACGAGTTTGTCGATACGAAGACGGCGGCGCAGCATTTGCAAAAACCGCAACTCCTCCTGGGTAAGCTCCAGATTGGCGGCGGCGATATCCACCGCAACCGCATAGGCGGTCTCGTAAAGCTCTTCGGGCAAGGCCTCTTCCACCAGCCCCAAAATGGTTTCCAGCCCCTCATCCGAGGACAAAATACCGGCGCAGTCCTGCGCCGCCGGGATCATCATGTCTTCGTGAAAGCCGCTGAAAATGGGCAAATGCCGTACGATCGAGCCCATCTGGCTCAATTCGGCGTCATCCATGCGCCGGTCCACGGCCGAGGTGGTGACCATGATATAGATAAGCGCTGTTTGCGGATTGATTGTGTGGGTCATGCCCCCTCCG